>JBDRCA010000067.1:0-17421 GCA_043822165.1 Candidatus Altarchaeota archaeon | reverse complement strand
GTTCGTGACTGGGAGCCTGCGGAAGTCGTTGTCTTGCATGAGTTTGGCGACGTTTTTTATGGAGTTGCCGGGGTGCGTGTAGACGACGTTTTTCTCGGCGATGACCATCACGTCACCCTCTTTTTTCCGGAAATGGTGCTTGAATTCCCTCGGGCCCCGCTCGCGGGAGCCGTGCACGTCAGAGTACTTTCCGTGGTCTAGATTCAACTTCAATTCACCTCCAAATAGAGAAAAATGGTTTTATCCACCATGCACTATCTTGCAGATTTTCCTGGTGATGTCAACCCGATCTTTCGCCTGGAAAACGTTTCTTCCGATGGATACTCCGTGCGCTCCGCAGTCTATGGCATCCTCTATCATCCTCAAGAGCGCTGCCTCGCTGTCGATTTTAGGCCCCCCAGCAATCACGATGGGTGCGGGACAGCCTTCGACGACCTCCTTGAACGTCTTCTTGTCTCCGGTGTAGACGGTCTTTATTAGGTCTGCTCCGAGTTCTGCGCCAAGCCTTGCCACGTGTTTCACGTACTTTACGTCGTGGCCGTCTTTTATGTCTTTGCCGCGGGGATACATCATAGCTAAGAGAGGCATCCCGTATTCACTGCATTCGCGGCTTACTTTCCCGAAGTCTGCGAGCATGTTGGATTCGTCTTCTGCGCCGATGTTGACGTGTATGCTGACGGCGTCCGCGCCCATGCGCACTGCTTCCTTTACTTTTCCGATGAGTACTTTGTCGTTTGGGTCGGGCCCAAGACTTGTTCCGGCGGAGAGATGTATGATTAGGCCGATGTCTGAGCCGTATCCTCTGTGGCCCCACTGCACCATTCCCTTGTGCATGAGAACTGCGTCTGCGCCGCCTTTGGCGACGTCGTCTATGGTCTTCGTCAAGTCTTCGAGTCCTGCGATTGGGCCGACGGTTACGCCGTGGTCGAGCGGCACGATTACTGTGTTGCCGCTTTTCCTGTCGAGTATCCGTTCAAGCCTTACTTTTTTGCCTATCATTTTGGAATTAAATATGTTGTGAAACGTATTTAAAAAGCATTATTGGGGGAGTCTCCTTCTGCTATCACGTCGTGGCGGTGAATGCTCTCTTGACTTACCACGCGCACGTGGATTTTTGCGCCCGCAAACTTTCTCCCTGCTTTGTCAAGGATTCCCCGTGCCACGTCTTCCACGAACTTCGGGTTAGCGTGCATGTCTTCCACGAGCTTGGACTCGTCGGGAGTCTTAAGCAGAGTGTAGACCGGGCTTGAAAAGCATTGCTCGCAGATTTTTATGAGGGATTCCAGCGTTATTTTTTTTCCGGCGTCTGCGGATACCGTCAATTCAGCCGTCGCCCGCTGGATGTGCGGTTTTCCGCCTGTGTTTTCCATGCTGTGGGGGCAAACCGTGTTCCCGACGACTTTGGCGGCAAGTTTTTTCGAGAATACCCCGTTATCCTTGGAAACCGTCACAGTAACGTCGTGTGTTTCCATGGTCTTGCGCCCGGTCTTCGGGGTCTTGGCCTCGACCACAAGCTCTGTCTCGAAGACTATCTCGCCTTTTTTGTACGGGTGTTTGTCGGAGAGCCTCAGAAGAATCTTTCGCCCCAACTCCTCCAGGCTCTCGTAGACGAGTTCTGCTTCCTCCTCGATTGACTCTGTTATGGCTTCAACCAGCCTTGACATGTGCGCTCCTTTTCGCTTGTGGGATAGGTTTACTGTTAGCTGTATTTTTGGTATGAACTTGTATTTGTGGCCTTGCCAGCGTGTTTGCACGAGCGTGCGAAGGTTTGTTACGCCGACCCGGTCTAGTCCGACCTGTATTTCCGGTTTCCGGTCTTGTGTGTCGTTTTTCATTTGAATCCCATCACCTTGTGCAGTTGCGGGAGGATTTTTACGTTGAGTTTTTCTTCCAGTACCTTGTCTGCGAGCCACTTGAATTTAGCGGTCTCGGATGGTTGGAGGAATACTTCGACTCCTGATTTTCCGATGATTTTTTTCGCGAACTCGAAGTCTTCGCCGGAGTCTACGACGATTTTGATGTAGTCGCATGGCCGAAGCCGTGACAGGATCATTTCGTCGCTTTTTTCCCCGGAGCTGGGAGGCTTCATGTCCAGTGCAACATGGTCTACTTCGTTGAACACTTGGATGTCGTATATGCTGCCGTTGGTTTCAAGAAGTATCTTGTAGCCGTCGTCTTTAAGGGTCCGTATGAGCGCGAGCAGTTCCTCGGCCTGCAGGAGTGGTTCTCCGCCGGTTATGCAGACGGACTTTAGTCCGTATGATTCCGCGACGCCTATTATTTCTTCGACGCTGTTTTCCCTGCCCGCCTCCCACGCGTATTTGGTGTCGCACCACGTGCAACGCATGTTGCATCCGGACATGCGCACGAAAACCTGCGGCTCCCCAATAAAACGTCCTTCGCCTTGGATGCTTGCAAATATTTCCGCAACCTTCATTTTTTTATCCCCCGTTGTCCTCGATTAACGCCTTAATCTTTGCTATCTCGTATTCGACCTGAAGGTTCTTGTCTATCGACTCCGAGTGCCGGTACTGCCTTAGCGCTCCTTTAAGGTCTCCCTTGTTTGAGAGAATCATCGCGTAGACCTGGTAGTCTACGCTGTCGTCTGGCTCAAGCTCGATTGCCTTTTTCATTTTCGCCAGAGCCTGCTTGTGTTCTCCCTTATGCGATAATGCAAGCCCCAGCCCGCAGTATGCTTTAGCATCCTTTGGAGCGTGCTTTATGGCTTTTTTGAAGCACTCTATTGCCTTGTCCAGTTCCCCGACGCGCCCGTAGCATCTGCCTAATCCATAGCAGGCCTCGGAGTGCTTAGGCTCGAGCTCAATCGCCTTTGAATAATATTTTATGGCTGCGTACGGTTTCTCGTCTTCGACATCCACCGCAAAATCGAACAATACTTCAGCATTCTTTTTTCCGCCTGAAATGACCATCCCGAGATACTCGTTGCCGGCCTCCACTTCGCCCTGGGAAAACAAGACGTCGGCTCGCTCCATCGCCTCCTCGGCTGAGATGTCAAGTTTCTTTTTAGCCATCACTTCCTCCCCAGAACCACCATGAATTCCCTGAACTTCCCATACACGGGACGCACAGGAAGCCTCCTGTGCTCGACTACATTATAATCCCCGAATACGTCGGAAAGCCAGTCTTGTTCAGTGTAATAAAATGTTTCAATACCTAAACCCCGATGCTCCTCAACCTGCTCTACCGTGAACAAAGGCATGCTCGCAAAAACTATGGGGGCGACTTCAAGCTGCAGGGATGCTAGTTTTCTTATCTTGTCTTTAGGGAAGTGTTCGAGCACTCCCCCTGAGCTTACCGCGTCAAATGAGTCTTTCCCGAATTTTTTTGCTATGTCGAAGAAGTCTGCTTCCATGAATTCGATTGTCTTGCCGTATGCGCGGGCGTTTTTTCTCGCAGCCTCAAGCACGCGTTCGTCTCTGTCGAAGGCTGTGACCTTGAAGTGGTGGGACAGAGGTATCGCTGTATAGCCTGGCCCGCATGCCGCCTCAAGAATCCTGCCGCCGTCTTTGATGTGTCGCATGTAAACCGGAAGGTCTTCCTCCAAAGCCTTCTTCGCCTGAGCGTAGGACTCGTCAGTCAGATAAAGCTTCCCTCCTTCCTTGAACCTGGTGAACCAGTCGCCTTTCATTGAACCCCTTTTTCTTTCCCGAAAGAAAAAGGTGCTTCACCCCCAAAAAGAAAGGGAGTTAGGAGTGAATACCTTTCTTTCCGTCGAAGGTTTCACCCCCGTTATCCTTGAACCAAGTAAACCCGTCCCACTTCATTTTTTCTTTAAAATCCACACCATCTGCTTGCTTTTCTCCGTGAGTTTCTGTTTCCTGTAGCCGCCGTAGACTGACTCTACTTTGAAGCCCGTTGTCTCGAAGAGGAGTAGTAGTTCGTCGCGGAAGCAGTATCGCAGCGTCATTGAGGCTTTTCTTTTATTGAAGGTGGAGTCTACTTTTATTGTCTGGTTTAGCGTGTCATAGTATGATGTCTCGGTAAGTCGGATGCCTTTAGTGGATTTGGTTGTGAATTTTTTCCCGTGGTTTCCCGTGATTTTCCTAAGGTCCGGGACAAAGACGTCGAATATGAGCCGTCCCTTGGGAGTCATGTGTTTTCCGATGTTGTTCAATGCTTTTTTCTGATCCGCGATAGTGATTAAGTGTAGGAATGCGTTGTAGGGTATAATCACTAAATCAAATTTTTCACCTAAATTGAATGAACGCATATCCCCCTTGATGAAACGCGTGCTATCAAGGCCTTTGCGTGCTGCTTTCTCCATGGCCTTTGAAAGCATCTCGCAGGATACATCAAGACCCGTTACCTTTACTCCTTTTTCCGCTATCGCGAGCGTTATCCTGCCTGTCCCGCACGTTAGTTCGAGGACTGAACGAGCCTT
The DNA here is from genome assembly GCA_043822165.1 of Candidatus Altarchaeota archaeon. Classification (GTDB taxonomy): domain Archaea; phylum Altiarchaeota; class Altiarchaeia; order IMC4; family SCGC-AAA252-I15; genus SCGC-AAA252-I15. Next base: position 13,019 of record JBDRCA010000067.1, on the reverse strand, counting down.
GAGGGCTTCGTTAACGTAGAATCGCCTGTCGCCGGGCACACCCTTGAAGAATATGTCGTAGTATGGGGCGATCTCGTTGAAGCTTTCGAGGTCTCGTGTTTTTACAGTCATCTTTCGTATTCAACGGGGTCTCTTAATCCCGCCTCAATGAATCCTTTCTTTCTGAGCGTGCACGCGTCACAGCTTCCGCAGGATTTTAAGCCTTTTTGGTAGCAGCTGCGGGTTAATTCGAAGGGAACACCAAGTTTCTTGCCTTTCTCGATTATCTGTTTCTTGTCCAATTTTATGAGCGGCACCTGGATTTTTATTGGGTTGCCTTCGACTGCTCGTTTGGTCGCCAAGTCTGCCATTTTCTGGAAGGCTTCAATAAACTCTGGGCGGCAGTCGGGGTAGCCTGAGTAGTCAAGGCAGTGCGCGCCGATGTATATTTCGTCGGCGTCGACTGTTTCCGCGTATGCGAGTGCTATTGAGAGCATTATGGCGTTTCTGGCGGGTACGTATGTGTCGGGTATTCCACCGTCTTCGATTTCTTTTGGTGTTCTTTTCTCTGGGACTTTTATGTCTTTGTCTGTTAGGGCTGAGCCTCCGAAAATGGCCAGGTTTAGGTCAACTATCTTGTGTTCTGCGGAAGGGAGGGCTTTCGCGATTTTTTTGGCGGACTCGACTTCCTGTTCGTGGCGCTGCCCGTACCGGACGGTTAATGCGTATAGCGTGCGGCCAGCCTCCTTTGCAGTATACGCTGTTACAGTCGAGTCCATGCCGCCGGAGAGCAGTACTACTGATTTCACTTTCTTGTTTTCTCCACCCATTTGCCTTGTCCCTCCCACATGCGCACGCTTTGCAGGCGTATTTTACCGTCGAGTTGAGTCCATATCCACTCAACTATGTTTTCGGCTGTCGGGTTCTCTAAGACGTCGTTTAGGTTTTCGTGGTCTAGTTTATCGAGTACCTGGTTTTTGACGACTGACTTTAGTTTGTTGAAGTCCATGACCATTCCGTCGCCGCCTATCTCGTCTTCAACGACAATGTCGAGCCTGTAGGTGTGTCCGTGCATTTTCTCGCACTTGCCCTGGTAGTCGGGCAGAAAATGTGCCGCGTCAAAATAAAACGTTCGTCCAACCTTCATCTTCTAATCCTCCTTTATTGTTCTCCCGTGCCTTGTGTCTATTTCATCGAGCCTGTCCAAAAGCTTCCTGCAGGCCGTGCGTATCGCATCGGAGAGGTTTACGAATTTCTTGTCGTCCCCGATGTGTTCTCTCAGGTCGTTTAGTATTTCCTGCGGCACTTCAACGCAAATCTTAGGCATGATAATCCCTCAGTATTCTAGAGATAATACTATGGGAATACCATTATTTAAATTACTTTTATAACCCTAAATCTAATCTATCTCTAGGGGTGATGATGGCTAACTGGAGAGACTGCGTTCTCATAAAGATAGGCTCGGAGGAACACGGCACCACAAAACAGTCCATACAAGCCTACGTAAAAAAGAACGCGAAAGCAAACACCAAACACGTGTCCGACTTCATAGACTCGCTCATTGAATGGGGAATACTCGACACATACAAAGTAACCGGCCAGAAGAGATATAGGATACGAACACCCCAGAAAAAGAAGCCGTCAGGTAAAGAAACACCAGTCATATTCGGCAACAAAGTACCACTACGCAAGATAAAAGACGCAGCACACGACGCCTACCGGATAAAAAAATACACGACAGACGACATAGACACCAAAGACTTCATACCCTGCGAAGAAGGAAACCTCATGATAAAAATCGCGCTCCTAGACCACATCGAAGAACAAGTGAAACTACACTACCCCCAAGCAAAAATAGAACGGAAAAACAAGCTAACCCTGGAAATAAACTGATTTATATTCTAGAAAAAACAATAAAATAAACGAGAGAGTGGTCTCGCGCACAACATAATTTAACCGCTCTCGCAGGCCCGGCATGAGCCAAACGGTGATTGCCGCAGCCGATGGCGAGAAGTATAATTAAGACGACGTAGCACCACTCTCTCAACCTCTAATAAAGGTTGATCAGAGAAACCATCTTCGCTCGTTCTACTCGCTCAATGACATGTAATCCCAGAGATTAATTTCTGTTCGTTTCAGGGCCCATAAGCGAAGTAACCGCCCGCGCGACCTCCCTCGCAGCAACCGGTTTCTGGAAAAACACGTCAGCGTTCACGGGCCGAGCATCATGCTCCGAGCGGTCAGACAGGAAAATCAGTCCAATCTCTTCGAAGTTGTTGATTATCCTCGGCGCGTGCTTTAAGACGTCGTAGCCGTCCATCTTCGCGACCTCCTCATTCTTCATGCTCGGTATCTCCTCTTCCAAGACGAGTACTGTGTGGGACGGGTCGATGGAGCAAAGCTTTAGGAGAGCGTCTTGTGCGTCGTCGGCTGTCACCACCTTGTATCCTTTGCTGGACAGTTGCTGGTGTAGTTGGTGGCGGAACATGTTTTTTTCGAGCGCGAGCAAGACCGTGTTTTTCTCGGGCGGGCTTTCATCGGCTAGAGGGTCGCGCTCTGTTTCGGGAAGGTAAGTTAATCTGGTAAAGTTTAGCGTCGTTTCAGCGGGAGCATTGGTTAAAACAGGCGGACCGCTCGTAATCCTCCTTCTTTTCATTATCCCTGCTCTTCTTCTGCAGATACGTTCCTGTCGATGAGTCCCTTACGGCTTACTAGAGCATGCCTGAGATTCAGTATGCCTTGGGGGTATTCGAATGGCTCCTGGTCCTCCAGGACTATTGGAATGCTTTTGATGTTTGGCACGTCGACCAGGGTTTTAGCAAGCTCATACATGCTTATTTCGCCGAAGCCGGGCAATAGATGAGCGTCCTGTCCCCTGAAAGTGTCAACCATGTGTATGACACCGATTCTATCCTGCACCGTCTTTATCGTATCAAACAGGTCATCCAGGTCTTTTTTCCACATGTAGTAGTGGCTCGTGTCAAAACAAAGATACGAGCCCGGAACCTCACCTAAAAACCCCGTGATATCATCCCTCGTGCGCATTAACGCATCATCCTCCGGACGATTCTCGAAACACGCCTTAATGTCTGATTGCTCGCACAAAGCCGAAAGCTCCCGGGCATGCTCTATCATGTCTTCCCTCTGGTTCCCGGCACTTGTATGAAATACTAGCCTGTCGCCGCAAATCTGGTTCGTGAAGTCGATGGAGCGAATAAACATCTCCCTCCCTTTCTCAGTACCCAAGTCGGCGATTACGCCCTCGTTCGGAAATGGAGCGTGAACCGAGAAATCAGCGCCGAAATACTTTTGGAGAGTCAGAAGCTCTTTTAGTTCTGCATCCGAGACAGTTGGATAAATCGGCGAAATATGAACGTGGTCAGAGTAGCGCAGACACATCTTCACCGCAGACACAACATCCAAGTCCGGGAACGCGGACGTCGCCAAACCAATTCTCATAATATAAACTTCTCGTACTCGCTTAAATCTTTGTTGGGGAAAAATCAACCCACGAAAACGCACTCGCCTTCAGGATGTTCTTCCGTCCGCCTGCACTCGTAATCCTGGCCGAACATGGAAGCGCAGTACTGACGGTTATTACATCTATCAGGGCCGCCGGGGTAGTGGCAACGCTGACAAACAAGAGGGCAATCCTCATGTACACTACACGAACACACCAAATGCTGGTCGCAGATGTTTGGGCCCTGCTCAACCTCTATTCGCCTTGCAAGACCGCTCACTTCATGGGATACTACCTTTCCCCCTGCCGTGAAGTACTCGCTAAATGTTATGTGAAAGTCGACGTAAGGCAGATTCTTGTCAAGATTAGAAGCGTTAATCGAGAAAACACCTATGTCACCTTGACCCACCATGACATTTAAAGTCGTCCGGATTACGTCAGAACGGTTAGCTATCGGAGCAACCTCAACCCACTCAAAATAGACGTTATAAGGCCTGGTGTTCCCCACACTCAAGACAAGCACCCCGTCGGAATAAAGCTTGACTTGATCAGGAAGAGGTCTTATTGAAGCAGCATTCAAACCCTCGAAGCGGGGCCGCCCGGTTGCCTCGAATACTCCCGCGTAAAACAAGACCGCGCTAACAGATAAAACGACGATAATACTCCAAGCATGAGTCATCAACCACTCAATCGAGGACTGCCCGGACGAATAATGCGGCCTCATTTTTTTAACCCATCCAAACCACAAGCTTGGCCGCCTCCGGACCCCAAAGCGCCTGGATGCCGAGTTCGTCGGCTGCCTCGAACCACATGTGGTTTGCGTCAAAGTACGTGTCTGCGGTTCCGTCGTGGTTTACGTCAAGCATCTCGATTACTCCATCCTTCGGATTAACGTCAAGTTTCTCGTCCAAGAGCCGATACATCGCGTCATCGATCGCGTCGTGGGCTGCTAATCCAGCAGGCGGATTGTTATGGGAGTATATTTGTTGGTCGCAGTTAATATCACAGTCCGGAGGCACAAGATATGATTTAGTAAGTATCAGGCCTCCACCGGCATCATAGCGTATCGTCCAGTTTCCTCCTTCGCTGAAGCGGAAGCGATTTGCGTAGGGCACCTGATAGATTGTGGACGAGACGTGGTAGCTGAAGTTTATCTCGTCGACCGAAAGATTTCCGCCTACTTTGATAAGGTATTGTCCTGCAGGCTCCATTGTCTTGAATGATAGCGGTATGAGACACGTGTCTTCTTCTATTTTGCAGTCCATGCAGGCTGCAGACACACACCCTCTCTTCAACACGTTGTTTATCTTGGCGGTTACGTTTCCAGGCTCATCCCAGATTCTTTCTTTTATGGTGCTTGTGTTGGATAGTCCCCACTCCCATGGAGGGAATGAATCATTGGCGACATCCAATAAGACGTCATAGGGCGTGCATAGGCTGTGATTGCAAGTCCATTTTTGTATTCTGTCGTTGCCGGTGTCTGAGACGTAGGCGTTGCCTAATCCGTCTTCATAGACGTAGCCGGGGCTTGTGAATTCTCCGTCTCCGCTTCCGGATGCCCCGAAACTTGTTATGAAAGTCCCGTTTTTATAAAACTTTTGCACTCTGTCGTTTCCTGAATCCGCAACATAGACGTGGTCTGACCTGTCAATCGAGACATCAAAGGGCATGTTGAAAAAACCCGGACCAGAACCTAATCCGCCGAAAGAACCGGTGAACAATCCTTCAGTCGTGAATTTCTTTATTTTATGGTTCGCAGTGTCAGAAACATATATGATTCCTTCAGAGTCAACGCCAACACCCCACGCAAGAGCACCGTATGTGTCGCCGCCTGTCGACACATCCCATTTCCTGGAGTACAGCCAGTTGTCGGCCTCGTATTCATAGACGAATACTTCTCCTGTGCCGTAGCTTGTAACGTAGAGTGTGTTGCCTGCTGATGCTGAGTCTTTCACTTGGTTGGGAGGGTTTTCAAGGTCCATGACAAGTCTTATGAATGAGTCGTTTGGGTCGAATTCAAGCAGTACTTCCTCCAGGTGTCCGCTTCCGATGTCAATTAGCCCTGACACGAAGTAGTTGCCGTTCTCCCGGAAAGAGACGGACGACGGGCTGGCAAACTCTGGGTAGGTTACATCAGCAATCCATGACCCGTCTAAAGTGAACTTTTGGATCCTGTTGTTCCCATAGTCTGCGACATACAACATACCGGACGGACTCGCGCTTAAACCCGACGGCGAATCAAACTGGGAAGACATGTTACCGTATACTCCGTATGATGAATGGAACGTGTAATTGTGGCACGTGTCTTTTGGGAGTGTCTCTGGTGGCGGTATGGGACAACAGCAGACTATGTCTGCCGGATTAATAAGGGTTGTCGAGGTTGTGGAAGTCGAAGTTGACGTTGAAGTTGTTAAAACATACATCCTTAGGGGAGCGTAGTCAATGTTTAATGCGTTCAGCTCGTATTGTCCTTCGCAGAAGGAGCCGCCGCCAATGCATGTTTGACTGAATCCTGTGCCGTCAGGCTTTGCCCAGTAGTTGCCGCCAATGCAGGGGCCGCCCACTATGTTCGGGTCGGCAGAACATTCCGTTGAAGTGTTCCACTTGTTTTCCCCGGTTCCGGATGCGAAATAAAAGTTTTGGGACTGGTTGAACACGTTGTCGTAAAAAAGGTTTCCTTGAGTTGGGTTGTAGTACGTGTAAAGCCCCCTGTTCACGTTGCCTTGAATGATGTTTCCTGAAAACGTGTTCTGGCTGGACTGCCTCAAGTATATTCCGTCATACCAGTTGTCTTCGATTACATTGTCGCGGAATTCATTGTTGTTGGAGTTATAAAGGTACAAGCCATAGCTTGGGAAAGCGGAAGTCGGCTCGTCGTAGTAGTCAACGTAAGCGTTGTCGACTATCGAGTTTTCCAAGACTTGGTTTCCCTGGCCGTAATCGAGTTGAATGGCGTACGTGGTCTTGGAGACGAGGTTGCCTTCGATGGAGCATCCGTCGCAGTATTTTATGCGAATCCCGTATTTGCTTGATTCTATTATGTTTTCTGTTATCCTGTTGTAATCAGCCTGGTAAACGTACACTCCGTACTCCCAGTCGGACAGCCTGCAGTTTCTTATCTCGACATTGTCGTAGGCGTCTCCGTTCACGTAGAAGCCATAGGAAAGGGAACGGTCTGTCCCGTCAAGCAGGTGACTCTGACAGTCAACGGTCACGTCCGCAGAGTTTATTCTTATGCAAGTTGAGGTTGATGAATTCAGAACGTCTGACTCCAAGACGTATAATCCCGGCGAAGATATTATTTCACCACAACCGGAGAGCGTGTTAGAGGATATTACCGCCCTACCGGTCAAAGCAGGCAGACCTTCTTTTTTACCTGGCAGGTTAACAAGCATCCCTGTTATCTGCTTTAGAGCAGACGCGTGCGGTGCAGGCTGCGGCGGCGCGCATTCGCCTGAACCTAATTCATTGCCCGCTGCCTGGCACTCGGCGTACGTCGTACAGTAGCATGGGGCACTGCAAGCCGGCGGCATGGGAGTAAGATCAGGCTCTAAGTCGTAATCAGAGTCTTCCTCGAACTCGCTATAATCAGGAAGACCGTCAAAACCCAAGTCAGGAGTCTGCCACTCGGATTCGTCAGGGTAGACGTCACCAGCAGAATCCTCCTGCTCAGTCAAGTCCAGATCGAAATCAGCCAAGTCAGACACGTCACCAGAATCCTGCTGATCCGTCAAGTCCAACACACCATCCTCCGGCTCTGCCGGCCCGTCAACATCAGGCAAAGGCAAATCAGCTCCGAGGTCGGGGGTTACGGGAGCATCAGGCGTCGGAATCGGAGGATAAATAGGCGTATCCTCTGATGAATCCCCAGGCGTCTCACCAACATCATCACCGCCACCGCCACCGTCACCATCGCCATCACCGTCACCTTCTTCAGAGTCGTGTGAGGGCGTGTCAACGTCATCTAACTCGAAATCATCATCAAAATCCTCTTCGGGCGTGAAAGAACAACAATCCCAGATATTGTTGCCGCAAGCCCCGATAGTGCAATTACAAGGTATTCCCTGGCCACTGCACAATCCAAGGTTATTGGCCACATCCTCGTCACAGTCTCCCGTGACACACATACAATATGTCTGGGGCTCGTCTTTGCGGCCAGTGCAAGTGCACCTCTCACCCGCCCCGCACGGAGGATTACAAACTGGAGTATTGTCGTCGTCCATGCAATCGGGATCGATGACTTTGCATCCTGTGTCAGGGTCTTCATCACAAGAGTAGCAGTTAACAAAGCATACTGTAGTGTCCTTTTCACAGCACTCATCGTATCCGTTGCCCATACCATCCGGCCCGTAATCGTGCACACACTGCTCACCCAACCCCGACGTCTCGCATGTCTCACACAACCTGCACTCGTCCACGCACGTATTCCAGACGACATATTGTATTGTCGAGATATCCTTAACGTCATGAGCACACTCAAGCTTCTTCCCGTTAGGACAATTGTCGTTGCTTACTGGCGCACCGCAAGTAGAGTGACAAGTATCCCAGTCGCCTTCAATGAAAAATAAATCCCGCCGGTCATTCCCGCATACCGTGCAGTAATTCCCGAAAGCCCGCTGACAGGTGTTGTAGCATGAATCAGCCCTGATATCCCATAAACCCTGCTCTTCATCCGGAATCGAGTCCAAGAGATTAACGCCGCACTCGCTACACCAGCGCCCGTATTCCGGAACGCACTGGTCAACGCACGTGTCGGTTTCCCTGTTACATTGCTTGCAGTAATTACCTTCCTCGGGAACACAGCGGTCATAGCAGTTGTCAGGCCCCGGGCTGCCCAGACGAGCCCAGTACTCGTCGCTCAAGTCCGACCCGCAAATCGTGCAGGGATTACCACGCTCACCAACGCACTTTGGCACGCAACTGCCTTCCCCGTCGCAGACGGTGCATGGGTTACCGTGGACGGCATCACACTTTGTTACACACCCACCAGCACCGTTACATACCTGACAATTATCCGTGTCACACCTGCTCTCGCACGCATAAGAAGTCGGCCACCCCTCATCATCCCAGGCTACGGCCGTGCACCTCTCGCATTCAGCATCTAACTGGCACGTATCCGAGACCGTGGTGTAATAGTAGTAAGGTGGAGGACACCCAATATCAAGACATGCTGCTTCAGGATCAGGTTCATTCTCAGAACACCCGCATTGATAATAATGCGTGATTAATACAGCGCCTCCGTCGCTCTGGCATTTCTCGGATGTTCCAGGCCCCGAGCAGAAACAGAGATAAGCCTGTGCGTGCTGAGCCATTGATGCGAGCAGGATTAGGGAGAACATTAGCGTGAATTTCCTGTTCTTGTCTAGCATCTTTTAGATGTCACGCCTCCTTTTTGCTTTGATGTAGGTGATGGTTGTGATAAAGGCTAGGGCGAGGATTAACAATGCCTGCAGAAACCTGGAGTGTGCTCGCTGCAGGGAGGGTTGGGAAACTGTTATGTCGCTATGATACTGGACTTTGTTTCCAGTGGATAACGTGAATGTTTTGTCGGCGTGCCTTGCGAACAAGTGTAGTGCATACATGTTGTCTGAGAAGAATTTTGCGTTGCTGTGACAGGTGATTACTCCGTCCGGGTTCCTGATGCAGCCTGAAGCCATGAACGTGTTATCCCCGTCATATTTTCTCGTGATTGACGAATCCCATCGAGAGTTAAGGAAACTATCAAGCAAAACTGACGCGTCTTGGCTGTATTTTTCTTCTCCCGTCAACTCGGAAAGCCATTTAAGGGAGTCAACACAGGATAGATAATCCATTGATGAAACCGTGTTCAGGATAGGGTTTTGAGCTTCCTCGCTGAAATCCATCGAGTCAAAGAAAAACCGTACTTCACTGATTAGTCTTGTGCTGTTCATGACCCGGTTGTACCAGCGCCTGCCCTGGATTGATTCATCGTCTCGCGTAAGCGCGTATAGTTCCAGTCTTGCAAGCTGGAGCCAACAGCCGCCCATCTTCCAGGAGACATCGTTCTTGCTGTAAAGAATGTTGGTGCTTGCATTATGAGCCTGCTCTGCCTTTTCCAAGACGTAAAGGCTGTCGTGTGGGATAGTATCGTTGACGTATTTTGCCTTTATGGCGAGTTCCCGGGCCAATATTGACTTCATCATGACGTCTGGTAAATAGAAAACCCTGACGCGGTCGACGTTTTCAAAGTAGGCGAGATACTTTTTTTCCCCGGTAAGATTATATGCCCGCTCGACTTGCACTCCCATGAAGATGCAGTCAACGACGTCATCGGTTGGACACGTTTTCATCAAATCATCCATTTCACTGCGCAATCTCTGGAGATAACGCTCGTCGCCGGTTACCTCAAAAAGGCTTGCGTAGGCGAGGACAGCCCAGCCTCCGCCTTGCCTCAACGTCGAGCCCTGAGGCCTGCACCCCCCACTATCGCAGGCGAGAAACACCTCGTAGGAGCCGTCAGGGTTTCGCATGTCATCTATGAGGTGTAGGGTCTCTACGGCGATATCCAAACCAGAAAGAGTAACGTTTCCTTGGGCTACGGCGTAGTGAGATAGGAGAAGAATTGAGAGTAATGTCGTCAGATGATTTACATACCTCATTGTGTTTCTGGAGGATGCGATTGCCTCAGAGCTTGTATGTCTTGGCGCACCCTACCCCTCCGCTTCAATGACGTGTTCATCCAATGGTTTGACTGCCTTGGGTATTTTATCGACTTTGAAGTATTCCTTGAATTTGGTGGTCGTCGACAAAAGCTTTGTCCGGCCCTTTCGGCGCCCGGATACGAGCTCCATGTCGGTGAGTTTCTTTATGTAGTAGTATACTCTCGTGCCCCTGGATTTCACGAGCTCTGATTGTTTCACTGGTTCATCGTGGGCGATGACTGCTAGTGTCTTTAGCATTGCTTGGCTCATCTCCATTGCCGGGGCGAGCATCATGACGGCGTCCTCCAATGCCGGGTCAAGCTGCATGTGAGCCTTGGCTTTGCCGACTTCAATCTTGACTGCCGAGCCGCGGGAGGAATACTCAGCAGATAACTCATCCGTAAAAACTTTAACATCCTCCTTGGATGCGCCTGAAAGCTCGGCTAGTTCGGTGAATGATATTGGCCTTCCAGCTATGAAAAGCGCCGCCTCGATAAGTGATTTCGCATTAGACATGAGAATTGAATATGTGAGTTTGATAAAAAAAATCACTTTATTTCTTTTAGTTTAAAACACACAATAAATGAATGCGAGTAATGGAAAAGAAGCCTAAGCGCGTAGTCATAAAGGTGGGGACGAGCAGTCTGACGCAAGGATACAAGCTGAGCCCCGGGAAGGTTTCGATTCTTGTATCCGAGGTTATGAAGCTCAGAAAGAAGGGCGTGGAAGTAATCATTGTTTCGTCCGGGGCGATTGCCGCGGGCATGGGAGAGCTTGGTTTGGGTCAGCGCCCCAGAGAGCTCAAAGCCTTGCAGGCAACGGCCGCAGTCGGGCAAAACGAGCTCATGAAGGCGTATGGGAAAGCCTTTGCCAGGTACGGCCAGAAGGTGGGGCAGGTATTGTTGACGCGCGAAGAGTTCTCAGAGCGCAAAAGCTACTTGAACATCCAGAACACGCTTAACGCACTCATCAAGATGAATGTGGTCCCCATAATAAACGAAAACGACAGCGTCTCAGTCGAAGAAATAGTTTCAGGCGACAACGACAACCTAGCCGCCATAGTAGCCGTAAACCTTGCCGCGGACGCGCTCGTGATGCTCTCGGACTCAGGATTCAAGATGAGTAAGGAAGACGAGAAAGTCGTGCCCGTTATTCCTGCGATAACCATGGAGATACGCAAGGCCTCAGGCGGCGGGGGAAAGACAGGGAAGGGAGGTATGATTACGAAAATCCAGGCAGCCGAGAAAACGATGAAAGCCAACGTTGACATGTTAATCGTTGACGCTAAGAAGAAGGGCGCGATTGCTAGAATCCTTTTTAATCCGTCGAAGAAGGTCCTGGTTTCACAGAACGCGACTCTTTTCCCGAGCACGAGAAAGTTAACGGACAGGGAACATTGGCTGATTTACAGCAGCAGGGCCGCCGGCGACGTTACGGTGGATGACGGCGCCAAGAAGGCGCTTGCAGGAGGCGGGAGCCTTCTACCCTCAGGAGTCATAAAGGTCTCCGGCTTGTTTAAGGCAGGTGACGTAGTTAGAATCATCGACTCACAGGGGCGTGAATTCGCACGGGGAATAATAAATCATTCAGCAGAAGACTTGAGTAAAATCAGGGGCAAACACACGAAAGAAATCGAGAAAATCCTGAGCCGCAAATGCAAGTGCGAAGTAGTCTACCACGGGAACATGAGCCTCATAGAACCCTGACCCAGACCTTCCTTTTTTCTGGGCCCGTCTAATTCGCAGAAGTATATTCCCCAGCTAAATTAACGTCAACCAATTCTTCGCGGAAAACAGTGTTAACAGAAAGCTCGCCTAAAAACATCGTCTAACCAGAGAAGCCTATTCAAGAGGGCCCCTTAGGAGGCCGTAATCCCTGTGTTCTGCAGTAGAGCCCGCGGCACTGACCGTGTATGCTATGTAAATGCTAAGGGCATACGGGTCGCCGGTTACGCCGCTTATGTTGCATCCTGAACCCCGTACTATGAAGTTCTTGCCTGAGCTTATTGATTCACTGCTATATGAAAATGAGTCGCATCCGCCGGATACGTTGCTTAGCATGATAGAGCCTCCGGCACCGTTTGTGAAGTATCCGGAAAAGTTTCCTTCAGTGGTTACTGATACTAATGTTAATTGGGGTTTAATTCTTGGGAATCCGCTGTAGGTGCTGGATGCCCCTGAGCCGAGGTTGAAGATGCCGAGTTGCCACATGGCTATTCCAACTAGCATGACGACGAGAATTGACCAGCTGTAGGTCATAAGATACTCCATGGCCGCTTGACCGCGAAGTCTTCTTGTTTTCTGCATTTTATTGTATGAAAGTATTGGAATCAGTTTAAATATATTACTCTAAGGGTCCCATTATCTTGCCTTTGTCTCTGTGGGTTGTCGCAGACATGAGATGAGAGACATTATATGATATCGTTAAATCGATTTCATACGGGTCGCCGCGCGCGCCCGTGACCGTGCAATTGCCGCTGATCATGAATTGTTCCCCGTTGTTAATCTCTTCTGCTGGAGGAGATATAGTGCACGCGCCAGCCCGGACTGTCGCGTCAATGGGTTGGTTTACGGCTATGGGGGCGGCGGCGCCGTTTACGAAGTATGCGTAAAAGTATCCTGAAGTGTTCATGGAAGTCATGGGCAGCAGGGGCTTAACCCTCGGGAAGCCCGTGGAAGTCGTTGAAGTAATACCGCCAAGGTTGAAGATGCCAAGCTGCCACATGGCGACTCCGACGGCCATTACGACGAGTATCGCCCAGCCGTAGGTCATAAGGTACTCCATAGCACCCTGACCGTGTGCCCTAGATTTCATGATAAGTAAAGAAAAAAAATAAAAAAAAGAATAATAGAGTAAGATTATTCTTACTCTATCGGACCTCTGAGTGTCCCGTGGTCTGTGTGCGTTACTACACGGCC
>JBDRCA010000066.1:0-5027 GCA_043822165.1 Candidatus Altarchaeota archaeon | reverse complement strand
CAATACTATCGCGGGAAGCCCGAACACCGAACCTGCTAATATCAAATATTTCACTGCAGAAAATTCAACTCCTAAAAAAGTGAATCCGTTCACACCCACCAGGAAAATCAATGCGGTCGCGGACAAGAAATCTATCAGCTGGCTCTTCGCCTTGAAAAAGGAGATGAGGGCTCCCACAAGCAAGAGTCCGGAAAGTCCGAGATAATAAAACCCGTGCTCCAGGAAAATAAAGCACAGTACACCTGCCGAAAGGAACAATTCCACGACAAACAAGCTTTTCCGCTGACCATGCTTTGAAAGATACGCCCCCCCAAGACCACCAAAGGATACTACCACTGCAACATCCGCCATAAACTTCCAAAAGCCCGGTGAAATATTAGCGATCCATTCGATGATGAAGTTTCCTTTCGTAGTCTTAAACAAGAATACTATGAAATGTCTTTGAACTTTAAGTTTCGTGAGAATCCACGTACCTAAAATAAAGATTGCGAGATAAATCCTAAAATCCATGTCAATCCTTCTTCCTCCTCACAACAACAATATCCCCTAAAGTCACGTTTCCGTCCGAACCCTTACACTCAAACTTCACACCCCCTGCCGCACCCTCCTCAAAGAGACTCACATTCAACTTCCGCTCAATCTTCCTTGCGACAACAGGCGAAGGAATCATCCTTCCCGACTCAATCCTGTGCACTAGTGATACCGGCTCTGCAATCAGCTTTGCCAAATCCTCCTGCTTCAACTTCAAATTCTCCCTCGCCCTCCTAATCCTCTCAGAGCAATCATCTATTAACTCGCGTTTCCCTGAAGCCTCAAACACGTCATCAGGCTTCGGCTTCTGCCGGACCACAGGCTTTTCAGGCCTCTTTTCCTTCTGAACCCTCTCAACAACCTTCCCCAGCTTCGCGCAATCAGGACAAGCACCAACATTCGAGCCCTCAACAATCACGCGAAAAGACTCCCTGCACAATCTCCCGCACAACTCACACTGCATGATACTCGAATAAGAAAAAGGAAAAAGAACTTAAATACGAAAGAAAAAGGTTTGGAGCTTACGGGATTTTTTTTTGGTTGTTATTTGGGCGGGCGAGGGGTCTCTTAGACGGGGCTTAATTCCTGGTTTAGGTTGAATTTATCGGAGAATACCATCATGTCTTTCGGCGGTAACCGTAGCGTGACGCCGTCACCCTTTTTGAGGTAGTCGTGTTTCGCGGTCCTCACCCTAAGCTTTAGCTCGTTTGCTTGTATGGCGTACTCCGTCGTGTAACCCAAAAAATTCACGTCCATTACGACGGCTTTGAAAGAGTTCGCGTCCTTGTCGTTTAAGACGGCTTTTTCTGGGCGGATGGCTAGGATTACGTTTCGGGAGGGGGGGTTTTCAGGCAACCTAAACCGTATCCCAAAGGCTTCCGCTTCGGCCGTGCCGCAAGCCCTTGCCTCGATGAAGTTGCTGTCTCCCAGAAAATAGGCGACATACGGGCTTGAGGGATTCAAGTATACGTCTCGGGGAGGGCCCGACTGTACAACCTTTCCGGAGCGCATCACAATAATCTTGTCTGAAATGCTTAACGCAGTCTCCTGGTTGTGGGACACGTGGATGACCGTCAAGCCCAGTCTCTTGGCGCTCTTTTGTATTTCATAGCGAAGCATTACCGCAGCCTTCTCATCCAGCGCGCTTAACGGCTCGTCGAGTAGTAGAAGGCGGGAGCCTGTGGCGAGGGCGCGGGCTAGGGCGACACGCTGTTGCATCCCGCCCGAAAGGTGGATCGGGTAATAGCCGGAAAACTGCAGTAGTTTGACGAGCTTAAGCAGTTCCGACGACTTCGAACTAATGTCCGCTTTTTTAACAGCTCGCACAAACAACCCGTATTCTACGTTCTCCCCCACCGTAAGGTGCGGGAACAGCTCGTAGGATTGGAATAGGAATCCGATGTTCCGATCTTCAGGCAAAAGGCTGGTTACGGGCTTTCCATCGAAAAGAATCTCTCCTTCCGTGGGTTTTTCAAGGCCTGCCAGCATCCTCAAGACCGTTGATTTACCGCACCCTGACGGTCCGACGATGCTCACGTATTCCCCGTCGCCGACGGTAAAGTCCACGGAGTTGACGGCCGTGACCTTCTCGAAACGCTTCACCAGGTTTATCGTCTGTATCTTCGGCATTACATCTCGACCTCGGGCTTATCCTTAAATGCTAAGATGTCTTTCGGGGGCAAGTGCAGGCTCACCAAGTCCCCAATCTTTTTGTGCGTATGCTTCGCAGTCTTAACGGTAAACAGCTGTCCGCCAACATCCACTTCAAACCGGTCTAAGCTGCCCAGAAAGTTTGCGTTCACAACCCTGCCTTGAAGGCTGTTTACCCCTTTCTTATCGAACTCTATCTTCTCCGACCTAATAGCCAAGACTGCGTGATCACCCTCTAAGCGGGCTTCAGTCTTAAGTGTCTTCCCATGGAAATGTGCTGTGTGTTCCCCGCAAACTTCAGCCTCCAAGAAGTTTGTCTCGCCGAGAAAGTACGCCACAAAAGGGTCGCACGGTTTCGTGTACACGTCCTGCTCTTTTCCAGATTGCACCACGCGCCCGTACTTCATAACGACGATGTTTTCGGCAACCTCCATCGCCTCCTCCTGATCCGGAGTTACGTGAACCACCGTCAAACCCAGTTTTTTCGCGATCCCAACAAGCTCTGAACGAAGCCTCGCATTCAAAAGGGCGTCAAGCGCGGTCAAGGGTTCGTCGAGAAGCAGAATCTTCGACTGTTTCGCCAAAGCTCTTGCGAGCGCAACCCTCTGTTTCATGCCGCCTGAAAGCTGGTTTGGGAATGCGTCAGCCCAATCGAGCAATCCCACCAAATCCAGCATTTCATCCACGGTCTGACGGACGAGCTCTTCGTCAGTCTTTTGCAGCCTTAGGCTGTACGATACGTTGTCTCTCACCGTCATGTGGGGGAAGAGCGCGTAATTCTGGAAGAAAAAGCCGACACCCCTTTTTTCAGGGGGCTCGTCTGTCACGTCAACTCCGTTGATAATGACCCTTCCCTTAACGGGTGAGATTATTCCCGCGATGACTTTGAGCAGCGTCGTCTTGCCGCTGCCTGACGGCCCCAAGACGACAGTGTACAAACCGTCTTCTATCGTAAGGTTTAAGTCCTTCACTTCCACAACGCCTTCAATGGCGGAAAGGTCAACTATTTTTATCTGGGGCATTACTCTTCACCATGACTTCTCTTTATCATTACGAGGAAGATAAACGACAGCGCAAACAACAGTATGCACGCCAGGATAGCTCCTTCCCCGACTTGACCCCCCTCAAACAGCTCAACGAGCACGACGGTAATGGTCTTAATGTTTCTTGAAACAGACATGGTCGCCCCGGTCTCGGAGAGACTCCTCATAAACGTCATGATCACTCCCGCAATGATTGCTGGTTTAATCAGCGGGAAAGTTATCGTCTTAAAACTCTTATACGGCGTAGCCCCAAGCGTTCTCGCCGCTTCGACCAGCTCTTCATTCACGCCCGAAAGCGCAGCGCTCACGGGCCTTACCATGAACGGAAATGAAAAGCTTATGTGGGCGAGCACCAGCACAAGAAGCTCGTTCACCTCAAAGTTACCCCAAAAAAGGGCGAGTGAAAGCCCCAGCGCACTGGTGGGTACGAGAAGAATCACGTCGTTTAACGTATCGAACACGTGCCCTAACCTGAATTTGTTCTTGGCGATGATAAGTCCCATCGGTATTGCAAACACCAAATTCACGATTGTCGCAGCCGCCGCCACGAAAAAGGATATTACGACACCCTTAAGTATCAGTCCGTTGTGGATTAATGCAGTGAACGCCGACGCATTCACGATGCCGATATTCGCCAGGACAATGAACGCCGTAGGCAGTAAAATGAAGCCGGCAACGAAGAAAAACACTCCAGCATCCCGTAACCTGCTGAATCTCGCGCTAAAAAATTTCTCCGTTCCCGGATACACGTGAAACAACGGAACCCTCGTCTTAATCGAAGCGAACCGGGCAATCACAAGCAGCGCCGCCGCCGCCAGGATCAACACGATACTTACCGCCGCGGCATCGGAAACGCTTCCCGCATTCTTGTATTCCACGACAATGACTGGCGCAGTCTTAACAACGCCCGCAACCATCATCGTCGCACCCGTCTCGCTCAAGCTTCTCGTAAACGCGAGAATGCAGCCGGATATGACGCTCTTTTTTACGAGTGGGAGTGAGATCGTCCGATACATGGTCAAAGCCGAAGCCCCCAATGTTCTCGCAGCCTCCTCGTGGATGAGGGAGACTTGCAGTAATCCGGCCTGTATGGAGCGGACGAGGTAGGGGAACGTGAAGACGACGTGCAGGAGGATTATCATCCAATAGCCTTTGGAAAACAGATGAACTGAGGGGCCGAACAAGCTGGCAGCCCACTCACCACCCCAAAACATGTAGACTGAGATGCCGAGAATCGACGTGGGAACGACGAGCGGCATGTCGACGAGCGTGTCGACGAGAAGCCTGTGCCTAAACTTTTTCCGGGCTAGAATCCACGAAAGCGGAAGCGCAAACAAAACGTCGACGGCAACCACAGTCAACGCAATCTTAAAAGAATTAGCCACCGCACCTACAGAATCAGAAGATAACCTAAAATTGCCCTCAAAAATGTAGGAGAGAATATAAACTGGAGGGAAAAACACAATAAAAAGAAAAAATAAGATTACGAAACCATACAACAACTTCGACGAAAAACCAAACGCCATAAATAACATATCACACTAAAAAGGAAAAAAGAAAGCCTCGTAAAAACCATACACTCATCCACAAAACTCTAGACCTGTACTGTGAGTAGAGTGGGGTCGGAGCCCATTACCTTACAGGTGCAGCATCCTGCTGGAATATGATATGATATTGATTATTAGTATATAAATAAGTATATCCTCAAGGATATATTATGAAACTTCAAGAGATTGGTGAAGGAAAATACCTTGTATATCTTCCAAAAACATTGGTCGTGGCTTTGGATTGGAAGAAAGGAGA
>JBDRCA010000065.1:0-20820 GCA_043822165.1 Candidatus Altarchaeota archaeon | reverse complement strand
TCCAAAAACAAATTATCAATCGGTACTAGGTATGTATGAATAGGTTTGGGTTTTTTTAATTCCTTTTCCACACGGCTTATCTCTGATATTAAATAACTACTCCGTTTTTTCTTCTGAGAGCAAGAATTGGAAATTATTTTTCTAATGTAATCCTCAACCTCTTTTCGAGTATAATTTTCAACAATATATTGGGATTTAAATAATTCATCAATGACACCATTAAATAATTCTAACTCATCATCATCCAGAGCAATAGCACATTTTCCTTCCTGATGCCAAAAAGCACTAGGTCTTGTTATTATCTCAAAGAAATCCTTCTGACTATTAACTAGTTTTTCCAGATTGGCTTTAGCAATTGATGTAAAGAATACCATTGAATAGTTATGATGTTTGATATAGAAAAAACAGCATAAAATCAAATATTTTAAAAAAATACAATACACGGTTCGAATCATTGGTGGCAAAACCCCGGCCCCCACCACTAACCAAAAGTAACCAAGCCGGGGGGAAAGGGATATGCACAGAAAGACCCGTCAATTATGTTGGGAATAGATTTGAACTTTTAAAGGCTTGTACTACAGAATCTTAAGTCCTAATCCTTTGGCCGACATAGGTATCCATAAAAAAACTTGTCGTTTTTATAGGTGTGTGTCTCACGTGTGTACGTGGATTTTTGGGTTTTTTGCAGTAGGGACAAGTGGATTCTCTTCCTATATATCTGGCATATGATGGAGGAGGAACTTGGGGAGCTGCTGGAGAAGGCTTTGCCGGAGCATATAAGGCTGTTTAGGCGGCTTTTGAGAGACTATGGGCTGTCCTGGGGGCAGGCATGCAAGATTCTGGGGGAAAATGGACGCTAACTCGATATACCGGGGCAAATACACCATGGAATTCGAAAAGAACAGGTTCAATAAAAACCCCAGAATCAGCCAGAAAAACAAGGACGCCATAAACGAATTCATACACAGGATGGCCTCAGAAGGCATAGGGGAAATGCGCATCCGAAAATACTACGGCATGTACGGTAAACTCATGCGACTAACAGACTACAAATTCGACTTCTTGGACGCCACAGAAAAGGACATCAGAGAGTTGGTGACAACTATAAACTTCTGCGACTCCGCCGCAGAAACCAAAAAAGACCTCAAGGTAGCGGTAAAGAAGTTTTACAAGGTAATGAACGGGGGCAAACTCCCTGAAAAAGTAGAGTTCATAAAATGCACGGTCAAAAGAAGGGATAAAAAACTCCCAGAACAACTCCTATCTATAACGGAGGTTACTCAACTTATCCGGGCGTGCAAGTTTGACCGTGACAGGGCCATAATATCCCTACTCTACTATGGCGGGTTAAGGGTTGGGGAGCTGGGGGTGCTTCGGATTAAGGACATAGTGTTTGAGGAAAACGGTGTCAGAGTCCACGTACGAAAAGGAAAGACTGGGGCCAGAAGCATACTCGTGTTAGAGCCGGAACCGGATTTGAGAGTCTGGATTAGAAACCATCCCTACGGTGATGACATTGAATCGCCACTATGGATAGACTTCCAATACAAGAAACCCATACGATACGATGCAATACGGCTGATGATAAAGAGAATAGCCAAGCAAGCCGGAATACCACTAAACAAATGCTACCCCCACAATTTCCGACATAGCCGGGCGACAGAGCTGGCGAAAATAATGACTGAAAGCCAGCTATGCGCCTTCTTTGGGTGGATAATGGGTTCAGACATGGCAGCAACATATGTTCATCTGAGTGGCCGGGATGTAGACGACGTGATATTGGGGATGAACGGCATCAAACCCAAAGAACAAGTAGAAACCCGGGAACCGAGGAAATGCGGCAAATGCAATAAAGTCAATCCCCCGGACGGCTGGTTCTGCAACCGATGCGCAACCCCCTTAATCCCGGAAGCACTCGGAGCAATTGAACAAGAAGAACAGGAAGCGAGAAAATTCTTCGTAGAACTATACAAAAACCAGGAATTCAGAGGCTGGCTGGAAACAAAATTCAAGGGATATGAATCATCTTCTTAACTTTTCATTCCATTTGGGACTTAAGACTATTTGTTTTAAATCAAAATCTTTCCCTTTTACCCATAAATCTTGTCTCATGGTCAAAACTGCTTTTAGAAAATTTTCATTAGTTGGCGATTCGATAAAGCTCTTGACTGAAAAAATAACATCCTTAGATGCGTATAGTAGCATTTCATGGTACTCTGCTTTTAGATATTCTAAAACATCCTTCTCATCTTCTATGACTGGTTGTATGTTTGAAAGATATTTGAGATTATTTGGTTCAAAGAATGCATCCATGTACAAAAGACATGATTTGTACCTTTTCTCTTTTTGTTCAAGTCGTTTAAATTCCAGTTCCTTTGATTTGTTAAGCAAAAAGGTTAGATAACTTCCGATAAGTCCACCAACCCCTAAAACGGAGATGATAGATAGAACATTCTCCATTGCTATGTAAGGCTAAATTAGCCCCTAAACTCGGTCTGTTGGTTCTACGCCCCGGCCGGAATTCGAATCCGGGTCGAAGCCTGGCTGCGGTTTTTCCAGCGTTTTTCAGACCCATTGAGACGTTAAGTCGAAGATGGGTTCTTTCGCCGGCCTTTATTAAAGGCCGCGACAGGGCTTCATGATAGTCCACTACACTACCGGGGCATGTGGGCTGTTTTATGTCTATGTTATATGCCTTTTATAGTATAAAACCCTATATTAAACATTGTTCAAAGTAGGTATTATTAATTTGTTAAACCGAATGTTTAAACAATACATAAGATGAGCATGAGGCACAAAACCAAGAACGTTAAACAGGCCCCCGATGAAGGAGACCAGTTGAATAGGAGAGCCGCACTCGCGAGGATGCTTCGGGGCGCGGGCGCTGCAGCCGCCTTCACGGCAGGCACGGGACTGCTAGACGTAGGCCCTGGAACAAGTCAGGCGTTCGCCCAGCAAGTAAAGTCAGAGGAAGAAGCATTACGGCTTCTCTACCCTGACAGATACAGACACGAAGCCGCCTTGAAATACAGGAAAGACGGCCTCCAAAAAACAGCATACAGAGTGCCCATGGGCGGAACGCTCATAGTACACAACCAAGGCGACACTGAAGACAGAGTAATACTTGAAAACGGCATCGGCTTCGGCACACTAACGCCAAACAACAGATTCGAAGTGTATGGGCGGCTAAAGTGCACGGGCGTCCACAAAGCCCCGACGCCGCCTGAAGGTGTTCGCGACCAGATCATTCCGCTCGGAAACGAATTCAGAACCAGGCCGCTGCAAAACGCGCGATGGTGGACGCTACACGCTAGAAAACCCGATCAAATAAAAGTGACGGTTCTGGACAGTGAAGGAAAACCTGTTGAAAACCCCACGCCGAATCCCCAGGAACTCAGGGAGACAAGACAAAAAACATTCAACGCGATAAAGGAGAAGGGCGTGCCGGCGGTGAATGAAAAATTCAAGAAATTCGACGCTGGAATAATGGTAAACGACGTAGAACAAGCATTCTACGTTTTCGGACTGGAAAAAAACGGCATTAACGAGCCGCGAACGAGACTCATCGTGACAGACGACGGAGACGCACTGCTCCAGTGGGACCCCAGAGGAAACGGCCGATTCGAAGACCTGCCGTTAGAAAGACCCTCGAACTATCCGAGGATTAGCGCCACCCTCCTTAGCAGTGCATTAAACGAGGCCAAGGAGCCGAGAGAAAAATTCATAAACCCCCCAACACAAAAAAGAAGATGAGGACTAAAATGGCTAAAGGAGATGTTGCAAGAAAGGCTGCAAGAAGCCAGCACAAGGAACAACAGATAGGAGACCACCGTCACCTAGACGAGCTCCAGAAAAGGCTTGCTCAGAGCGAGGAAGCACGCGGACAAAACGTGAATCAAGCCCGCTGGCAGGCGGCTGTTGCAGACATTCAGCCGAAGACAGTCGGCGATAAAGCGGCTGTTGAGTCTCTGGGAAAGCCGAGGGACGTCGAAGAACACGCCCCTGAAGCAGAAGTAGTCCCAATAACCGAGCAGCCTCAGAAGCCGGGTTTGATGGACCAGTGGGTTGAGGCTGGTAAAAAGGTTGCTGCAGCGGCAACCATCGCGGCAGCACTGTCGCCCGCGTCTATTGGAAACGCCGCTGAGGTGCCGGTATCTGAGAGAAGCCACATAAGAGCCACACAAGACACTACAAAGGAAGTGAGAGGTGTTGTGAAGCGCGACGGAAAAATGTACGTTTCAAAGAAGGGTAAGAGAGGCGCGGGAGTCGCAACTCTAAGGCCGGGAGACACAATCCACGTCTACGAGCAGACTACAATAGACGATACTGGGCTTCGCATAATAAACGAGGAAGACTACTACGGCGACTGGGTGCTGGGAGACCCCGACAACCCTCAGGCGAGACTGCACCTTGGGCGGACTCACAAGGGGAAGGTCGAAGGACACATAATAGAGCCAGTGAAGGATAAGCCTGGAAGCCACGTGCAATACGCGATAAGAAACGGTGAATTCGACACCAACACAGGGAAACTGCACGGTTACTGGGAAGTCTCAGTCTACGCAATCAAAACCAAGCAGCCTCAGGGAGGCGCCCAATTCCTACTCCAAGACGACGGCACACTACTCTACGGCTACCGGAAAAGCTCCCACGACAACCCTTCCGGAAGATTCACAAGACCATACAGGGTAATTGGCCCCTGGACGAAAGAGGGCTCGAGAGGCACGACTAGCGGGAGCAGTCCGATAAGCCCCGGAACCTCAGGTTATAGCCCCGGACCCACTTCGCCGACTACATGGAGTGGATTCCCAAGCACTACCGGAGTTTCCACTCCGACCAGCTGGAGCACTGAAGTCGACGCCATGCTGGGTCAAAATCTCAGCGAAGGGTTTTACAGGAATGTGAATCAAGCAATCGACAAGATGACTACCGCAATAAAGGATAATCCGGCGCTCGAGAAGGATGCAGTCTTCTGGCTAAAACTCGGGGGACTATATGGGTCTGTTGGCTGCGACTATTGGGGAGACGGCAACTGCACGCCAGATGAGCTCAAACTCAGAGTGAACAGCCTAGCATGCCTCAATAAAGCGCTGGAATTAGACACTAAGATAGGGGACTCGACACTTTGGGGTCAACCATTCAGAGAATGGTACAAAGGCGTGCGAGACACTGCAATACGTCACGGAGGGTTCATAGGAGACCCGAACAAGCTGACTGTGACCGTTGACGGAAGCTCGTTGAAATTCGGCGAATAACAAACGTTAAACGTCGAAGTGAAGGGGAAAAGAATAATCCCCCTCTACTTCGCCTTCCTTCCCTTGGCTCTTATACTCGGGCGCACCTTTTCGGCGCCTTTGCCCTTCCTCCTCAGGCCTCTTCCTTTCTTGCCTGCGGGAGTAAGACCCCTCAAGACACGCTTCGCCTGCGCAGGACGCGCAATCCAGCCGATATCTTTGTCAGAGCGTATCACCGGGTGTGACGGGTCCACTAAGACGACTTCGAACCACTTGTATTGACCGTCCTCCCAAAGCCAGTAGGAGCCTAAGACCTCAAGGTTCGGGAAACGCTTGTTAGCGCGCTCCTCGGCGATGCGTTGAATGCTTTTACCGCGAGTGATCTTGTTGACTCCCATGCTCCCGGGTTTTCTCCCGCTTGTGGGCCGTGATATTCTTGCTCCGCCGCGGCGAACCCTGCAGCGGGCGACAACGAAACCCTGCTTGGCCTTGTAGCCGTGCTTGCGGGCCTTGTCGATCCTTACCGGGCGCTCAACGCGAACCACTGTCGGGCTTTTTCGCCAGCTCTTCTTGCGTTCAAGCACCAGTTCGCGGAGTTCAGTGTTCTTCTGGTTCTTTATCTTTGATTTTAGTTTCCTGTATGTTTCTGCAACATATTTTTGGTATCCCATATTAACTCACCTCCCAATTTTTTTCGGGTTCAGGATTTCAGCGTCCCACATCCCCAATTCGGGAGAACAAAGTATTGGAAGCCATCATTTATAAATGCGATATTTAAGTCATAGTTTTCAATATAATGTATTCTTTTAACGGGGGAGCAAGGGTGCCTTTCAAGAAAATATTTGGCTGGTTCAGGAAAATCTTCGGCGGGAAAAAGAAGATTCGCCTCGGATTCTACGGGCCCCCGAACGCGGGCAAGACCACTCTCGCCAACAAGATAAGCTTGGACTGGACTGGGACTCCCGTCGGAAACGTCTCTGAAGTACCGCACGAGACCAGGGAAGTCCAGAAGAAAGAGCACGTCATCGTCAAGACGGACGGGAAGACCTTGGAGATGAATCTTTTGGATATGCCTGGTATTGCCACGAAAATCGACTTCGAGGAGTTCCTGGATTTCGGCATGGACGTCAAAGACGCGAAAAAGAGGGCGAAGGAGGCGACGAAAGGCGTTATTGAAGCCATCAAGTGGCTGGAGCACGTGGACACCGCGCTCGTTATTATGGACGCGACCAGGGACCCGTACACGCAAGTCAACATAACAATCATCGGCAACCTTGAGGCGAGGGATATTCCCGTGATTATCGTCGCCAACAAGACGGACTTAAAAGACGCTAACCCTGAGGCTATCCAGGAAGCATTCCCACAGCACCCCGTCGTCCAAGTATCCGGGAAAACAGGGAAAAACATCGAAGAACTATACAAGATGATCGCCAAGCATTCACGGTAAAAAATGGAGATAGAACTAGAATTCATTTCAGTTGACGTATTGGCCGGGAAGACGGAGAAGGAAAAGCTAGAGTTCATACTGGACCGAATCAAGAAAAACAAGATTCTCGTATTGGAGGATAGTCTGACAGCCGGCGAAGAAGCAAGACTCATAGAAGAGACCATGAAGGAAGTCTCAGACAAGTTCCCGGGAATAGAAGTCTCAAATCTCCGCGAAAAAACCGAGGGAGGCCTCCGAGAACGGCTCATACGCCTGCTCGGCGGCTCAACCGGCGGCATGACCGTGATAGGGCCCTCAAAGCTCATCAAGAAAATCAAGAAGGAGCCGCAGCGGATTCTCGTGCTGGCTGAAAAGGAGAAGTAACCATGCCCTACAAGTGCACAGTATGCGGGAAGATTTACCTTGAAGGCTCAGACCAACTCAAAGCCGTAATGCGTGAAGGCGGCTGCGAATGCGGCAAAAAATTTTTGATGTATTTTAGGGGTGCGAGAGACCTGGTTGAAGTCGAGGACGCCCCCGCCGGAAAACACCCCCAGGACGAGGCCTCCGGCGAAGACGACGATAAAGAACCGATTATCTCCGAAATACCCGCCGACGCCTCAGCCGAGAAGAAGGAATCGTTGAAGTGGCTTGACACCGAATTTTTGCGGATGCGCGAGAAAGGAAAACCCTTGCACTTGGGGATAGAGACCATCCGCATCCTAGAGGAAGGAAAATACGAAATCGACGTTGGATCCCTCATGAGGGGGAGACCAATTATCGTGCAGACCGAGGAGGGAGTGTACTACATCGACTTGGCGCACGCGATGAAGAAGAAGGGCGAAAAGAGGTGATTGAAAAATGAATGTGAAGGAATCCATTGGTGAATGCGCGGGAAAAATATACTTTTTCCTAAAGGATGAGGGAAAGCCAGTGGAACTTGCAGAAGTCCTCAAGAAGGTGAACCCTGACGCAAGCCTTGTGATGGCATCCTTGGGCTGGCTTATGCGCGAAGACAAGATAGATGCTGTAATCGATGGGAACATCCTCTACCTGTCCCTGAAGTAGGCTTTGATTTAACTTCTCGTGCTGCCTAGATTATCCTTCAAAATGACAAAGCACGTTCAGAAGCCGAATCCGCGGCTAACCACTCCCAGACAAGGCTTCACCGTTGCTGAAGAAAAAACCCTTGCAGAATTCGTGCACTGGTGGAGGCACGATATGAAACCCAAGGCTTCTCAACAAGAAGAACTTGCAATAGACCGAGTATTAGATTTTCTCGACAGAGACGACTTAACCAAGACATCGCTCACAACAAAGCTGAGCGAATGGAGCCAGGGACACGGTCAGACCCTGGTGCATTTAACTGAAGTCCTGCGCCAGGGAGTTGAGAAAGGCATTGGGGAAGGCTACGACCCTGACAACAGCCACAAGACGATTCTGCAGGAAATACTGACTACCGCAGAACCCATGCGAAGAATGCTCGACGAAAAAGACCCGCTCAGACCAGCCAACTAACCAGTATTTTTTAACGTAGAGTCTATAGATTACTGCGATGAGTGTTCACCCAATCGAGTCCCGTTACGGGCGGGATGAAGTGAGGCGGATTTTCGAGGACGAAGTCAAGCTTCAGAGGATGCTTGACGTGGAGGCTGCTCTTGTGCGGGCGCACGCCGCGGTCGGCACAATAACCAGGAGAGACGCCGACGAGGTTTCGAGGAAGGCGTCCGTAAAATACGTGAAGCTTGAGCGTGTTGCCGAGATCGAGGCTGAAACCCACCACGACGTCATGGCGGTCGTCAAAGCCTTGTCCGAAGTCTGCGGCGAGGCGGGGCGCGCAATACACTTGGGCGCAACCTCAAATGACATAACAGACACCGCTCTTGCGCTCCAGCTTAAGGACTACATAGTATTTCTTGGAGACACTCTCAACGAGCTCTTACGAGTTTTGTTAGCCCAGGCGAAAGCCAACAAGAAAAGGGTTTGCATCGGGCGAACTCACGGCCAGCACGCCGTACCAACGACTTACGGGTTAAAGTTCGGGATATGGGCGGCGGAAGTCGGACGACACTTGGAGCGGCTCTCCGAAGTCAAAAAGAGGATTCTCGTAGGCCAGATGACTGGCGCAGTAGGAACCCAGGCCGCATTCGGCGGAAAAGGCCCGAAGATTCAGGAGCTTGTCATGAAGGACCTAAAGTTGGGAGTCGTGCTCGCCTCGAACCAGGTCATCCAGAGAGACAGGCACGCGGAATTCATCATGTTGCTCGCCCTCATCGCAGAGTCCCTGAACAAGTTCGCAACGGAGATTCGCAACTTGCAGCGCACCGAAATCGGCGAAGTATCGGAGGGCTTCAGGAAAAAGCAGGTTGGTTCATCCACTATGCCGCACAAGCGCAACCCCATCTACGCTGAAAGAATCTGCGGATTATCCAGAATAGTCAAGGCGAACGCGATGGCAAGCCTTGAAAACATCCCGCTCTGGCACGAACGCGACCTTACGAACTCTAGCCCCGAGCGGATAATAATACCTGAAGCATGCATTCTCACAGACTACATTTTGGGTCTGTCAATCGAGCTTCTCGGAAACCTCGTCTTCCACGACGAGGCGATAAAAAGGAACTTGTACATGTCCAAGGGCCGCATAATGGCCGAGGCAGTCATGGTGGCGCTCACCGAGAAGGGCATGGACAGGCAGGCTGCCCACGAGCTTGTGCGGGAAGCTGCGATGGAATCCTACAGGGATGATGAGCCCCTCGAGAAATTCCTCGCATGCAAGAAGGAAGTGACTGAACTAATCTCCGGGAAGGAATTGGAAAAAATACTCAAGCCTGAGAACTACACCGGCTCTGCGGCCGAACAGGTCGACAGGATAGTTAAGAAACTCGGAAAGTGACTGACGAACGCCAGGAGAGCGCGCTTGACGGAATAATATTTATCGCGGTGTTTCTTTTGTGCTTTAAGCTTTTTTTCGTGTCCTGGATTACGAGCGACGGATTATCGTATTTCTCGTATCTCAGAAGTATTGTAGCCGACGGGGACCTTGACTTCAGAAACGAGTTCGACTGGGTTCAGCGGTGGGGCACCGGCAGGATACACTGTGGGGGAGATGCGACGCAGACTGGACTTGTCGGGAACTGTTTTTCCATAGGCCCTGCAATCTTGTGGAGCATCGCCTACGTGCCGGTGTATCTTTTCAGGTATGAATTGTTCTCGCACGTCTCGCACGCAGGCTACGGAATACATGAAGTGTATGCCGTGTGTTTCTCGACAATGGTCTACACTCTGGCAGGGCTTTACCTGCTCTACGGCCTGCTTCAGCGGTTCGCGTCCAAGACGAACGCCTTCATCGCAACCCTTGCCTCCTGGCTTGCCACGCCCCTGGTATACTACATGTACCATGAACCGTCGATGAGCCACGGACTCTCCTTTTTCACGGTCACCTTGTTCATACACACCTGGTTCACCCGCCCCGCGAAGACCAAGACGGATATGGCGCTCCTTGGAGCCTGCGCGGGGCTTATGAGCCTTGTTAGATGGCAGAACGCGTTATTCATAGTGATACCAGTACTGGATAATGCATTTGACATCAAAGCAAAACACAAAAGCCCCGGGAAAGATTATGCACTGGCACTTGCAACAAGATTGATGCCGCTTGCATTAGCAGCCGCTGTAGTCTTTGCTCCCCAGGCTCTTGCGTGGAAGACGATTTATGGCTCATACTTTACGGTGCCGCAGGGCGAAGGCTTCATGGACTGGGCCCACCCACACTTGACTGACTTTCTTTTTTCCGGGAAACACGGCTTGTTCTCTTGGACTCCGATACACCTTCTCGGGTGCGCGGGACTGTATATGCTGGCCAGAAAAGACAGAAAGACTGCAATCATTCTCGCAGTAGCCGTATTGCTCCAGATTTACTTGAACAGCGCAGTATCAAGCTGGCACGGGGACTGGAGCTTCGGGGCAAGAAGAATGGTTGGGAGCATCCCGGTTTTTGCGATAGGATTAACAGTGCTCCTTGAGTCTGTGAAGACGCGGCTTAGAATCATTATCGTAATCGCCGTCGCGGCAGCGGTAGCCTGGAACATCCTGTTGCTCGTGCAAGTAACCGTAAATCACACGCTGATAGACCCGGCAGTACCCTACAGGCAGCTTGCCGAAAACCAACTGACGCGGGCGCCAGAGATGGCCCGCGAACTATTCAAGGCCAAATTCTCAACTTAACCCAGTATCTCCTCGAGCTTTACAATCAAATCCTTGTTGCCGACATATACCGGCGTTCTCTCGTCGACTTCAGTTGGCGTGAGCTTTAAGATGCTTTTTTTCCCGTTGGATGATGCGCCGCCCGCTTTTCCTATGACGTAGCTCATTGGCCCGCACTCGATGACGAGGCGAAGCTTACCTTTGGGCTTGTCAACGAGTTCGGGGTACATGAAGCAGCCTCCGTAGTATAGTATCTGGTTTATGTCACCTACGAATGAGCCGCCGTATCGGACTTTGAGCTTTGCACCATGTGTCATGTAGTCGACGAATTTTTTGACTCCATCAGTCCACTTGTTGGGCGAGCCTCCAAGGCCCATAAGCTTTCCTTTCTCGGGGAGCATGAGGTTTTCCTTTCCGATGTGGTAGTCCGTTGAGCCCTTCCGGTGTTTCACGAACTCGGTGACTCCCTTATCAGTTGCGAGGACGAATGTCGTTATCGGCCCGTACAGGTTGTAGAACGCGCAATCCAGCTTCTCAGCAGGCACCAGCATCTCCTCCTGGCTGTGGACGCCCACGATTGTGCCGAAACAGTTGTTGGATTCAATATTGGATGAACCATCCAATGGATCAATGGAGACCGTGTATTTCCCGCCATCCGGGTTCACCCAAGGCTCCCCCAGCTCTTCACTCACAATGTATTTGACTATGCCCGTAGCCTTCAAGGCCTCGCACAACACATCATTGCTCCAAACGTCCAGAGCTTTTTGTTCTTCCCCGTATATGTTTTGTGTGCCTGCTTTCCCCCGCCTGTGAGGGAGTTCTGAGAAAATCTCGTCTGTTTTTCCTGCGACAGCCAGTATAATCTTCGCTAATCCTTCATCCAAATCCTTCACGTATTCGCCAAGAGTCGTCATGATATAACACCGTATAAGGATTACCCCCACACGCTTATAAACTTTTTAATCCATGCTTCACATCATTATCTTATGACAGACTACAACCTCCCGGTTTCAGGAAGAAAGATTTTCAGCGCATTAAAGGGCGAGAAACTCATCGTTATGGCAGCCAACATCCGCACGCAGCTTTCCACGCGCGGAATCATGGAGGCAGCCAAGGAACTGGACGCGGCAGTCCTCTTCGAAATCGCGAAATCAGAGATAGGTTATACGGGCCAGAGCCCCCAGGACTTCTATGACGGCATAACGGGGATGGCAGCCGAACTTGACTTTAACACGCCGTACGCAATACACGGCGACCACATAACCATAAAAGACAGCACGCCTGAGTCGACTGCATCCGCCAGAAAACTAATCGAGGACGAGGTTGCCGCAGGATTCACCTCTTACGCGATTGACGCAAGCCACAACTTCAATTTTGACGGGAAGACCGTCCGCGAGCAGCTCTCAGACAACATTGCTATAACCGTGGAGCTTGCAGACTTGATCCCTTCTGAGGCCTGCCTTGAAGTCGAGGTCGGGGAAGTCGGGAGGACCAACGCGGACGGCACCAAGAAGCTTACTTCCGTCGAAGAGTCCGTGACTTTTATCGAGGCCTTGCAGGAGCAGGGCGTTAAGCCTGATTTGCTTGCGATAAACAACGGGACGATTCACGGCAACATCTTCGACGAGCAGGGCAACATCGTCGAGCAGGTCGGGATTGACATTGCGACGACGAAGGCTATCGCGGACGCGATTGCGCCCCTTGGAGTCCGGATCGCCCAGCATGGGATAACGGGGACGCCGCTGCGGCTCATGCACCTTCTGATTGACGCGGGGATTGCGAAAGGTAACGTCGGCACGAACTGGCAGAACGTAGTCGTCGAGAACCTGCCAGGAGAGCTTTTAGCCAAGATGAACGAGTGGACGCTTGCCTGCGAGCACGCCAAGAAGATGCTTGCGAAAAAGCCTAAGATAAGCCAGAAAGAGCTTATCGCAAAGAATATAAAGCACAGCATCAAGGTCCACAAGGACGAGTTGATGAGTGTTTCATGCGAATACAGAGACAAGATTAACTCTGCCACCCGCCAGAGCGCGCTTGACTTTTTCAAGGCATTCCAGGCGCAAGGAAGCGGCGCGAAAGTCAGGGGTTGAGTGAATCCCTGAATATTTTTTCGCCGGCCAGCATTGCCGTTCCCACCGCGGGGGCGGCAATCGATGCTTTTTTACCGACCAAGTCTTCAAGGTAGAGTATGTCTTTTAAGCCGGCTTCCGCGGCGGCGGGTGCCGCGAGATAGTCAGCGGCAGAGCCTGAAACCACTGCCTGCGGCTTGTTTCTGAATTTTTTCTTGCAGACTTTGCGTATACCGTCCGCTATCTGGGAGACCTGTGCCGCACATATCTGGCGGGCGATGTCTGCTATCTCCTCACGCGTCAAAAGATGGTCGTCTGCGTAAACCATGTGGGCGATGCGCGTATAGGCAAGAGCAGCGTCGGCATAGGAGCCCGCCCCCAGAAACCCCGCGTGCTCGCCTTCGGATATGTTGCCGGCTATCAGGTGGGCGTCGGCCACCAATGCATAGGGTTCCGAACAAAGCATCGTTTTTCTCCCCTTAAGCTTCACGCTGCCCGTAGCGCAGGCAGGGTGCGTGAATATCCCGCCAGTGTAGACGAGCTCGCCTGTCGCGAGCCGCTGATAATCTAGTCTTCCGGAAGTGTTGGCAGCCCCGTTTATTACCGCCGTTATGTCGGTCGAGCTTGAGCCGGTGTCTATGTGTAGGAAGTCTCCTTCGACTTTCCTTGCGGCGAGCAGTGATTGCGCGCGCCAGTTCGCGGCAGCCACATCATAGGGGTGCGATGATGCTTGCTCGTTTGTAGTAAGCGTTGAGTCGTGGTTTATCCAAAAAACGGGGCAGGTGAATTCTTCCTCGAATACCTTCTGGAAGAAGATTATCCCGTCGGATAGCCGGGGAAATATCGTCGACACTATTTCGCCGCTTGATGCCACACCGACCGCGGCAAAATCGTCGCGTCCGCCTAGAAAGCGCTTTATCTTTGATTCGAGCATGTTGGGCAGGAAAGTCGTGTTTTCCACGTCTTCGACTTCAAAGCCTTTTTCGCCGACTTTTACTTCTGCGAATTTCAGCGTCAACCCGCCGACGTCAATGCCTAGAATTCTCACGACCATAAAGTAGGTATTTTCGCGGGTTGAATTAAATTTGCGGGTGGTGGACTATCCTGTCGCATTGCTGGGGAATCCTTGCGGAATCACCTTCGATGAACAACGTGTTTCCTTTCTGCACCATATCAAAGGCAAGCTCCTGGCTCTCCCACGGGAATGAGCATTCAATGCATTGTTTCCTGCACTCGCGTATCCCGAAGCGTCCGGTAGTAAAGTAGTTGGCAAGGCACTGGCGGGTCGTCGTCACGTAAGCGTAAGGGACGTGCAGGGACGCCTTGAACCCTGACAGGTCTCCGTGGTCGACTTCGAATGGGACTGCATCAAGCTCAATCCGTCTTATCCTGTTTTTCTTGAGGAATTTTACGAATCTTTCCTGCGTTAAGGCGGATGAATGCAGGACCTTGCGGCAGCCTTTCGGGATTTTATCATCTATTAACTCAACCCGCGGGTCCCGGTGATACTTTAAGAGAAGCCTGCCCAAAACCGGCGAAAGATTCAGTCCTTTAACGTCGTCCAAAAGCCCCCAGTCATTAACCACGACCTCCGTCTTTCCAGGGAGAGCTGAGAGCAACTTTTTCGCGCCAGCAAGTCCCTTGTCGGTTAAGGGGGGTGTTGCAAGAGTGATTTTTTTGTCGCTGATTTTAAGGGCCTTCTCCAGCTGCCTCACGGTAGGAAGCAGGCGCTCACAGAATTCGTCGCCTAGATATACTCTGTCGTATTCGCCTCCCGCGTCCCGGATGCTTCTCACGTGAACTGCAGACTCCATCCTTCTTAAAGCACCTCCGGGTAAAAACAGTTAAAGTCCGTGCAGGGGCGGAACGCGTCCTCGAATACGGTGTGCTCTACTATCGAGCGCACGTCGCGGATGAATTCGCCTCTTTTCGGCTTGTCTTCTTTGATGTGTTGTATCAGGCCGCTAATCAGCCTTACGCCGTATTCCCTCATCCACAACGGCTTTCCCCGCCCCACAAGTTTTACGCCGTACACGTTCCACTTAACGAGGTCGTATAGGCCGCACAATCCGCACGTGAACGCCAGGTTCTGCAGTATGCCGGAGTGCGTGTGATACGCGGCATCAAGCTTTCTTATGCTCGCCCTCATCCTCGCATTCGAGGGTTTTCCTGTTATCTCGTATTTTCGTGCGCACACGTTGGCGCCGAGACCGTATTCCTCGCCCCCGTGCAGGAACGTGCAAAGCCCGTCCGAGTGAATGCAACGATTGTAGAGCGCGAAGACCTCGAATTGTATGCCAGGGTTTGATTTCACTATGGAACGGATTTCAGAAAGTCTTAAGTGCCGGGGAAGAATGATTCTTGACGCCCCGATTTTTTTGTAGAAGGCTACAGCCTTGCTGTTGTATACACCGGCCACAGAGGAGACCTGCAGCTTAACACCCAAGTCGAGCCCTGCAACGAGGAGAAGCGCCCCGACGTCGGCGAGCATTAATGCGTCGACACCCGTCTTCGCAGCCTTGACCGCGTATGAAGCCAAGTCCTCTTCTTGGCAGCCCGCGAAATATGGCGCATTCAACGCAAGAGATACTGAAATGGATTTTTTGTGGGCCCTTAAGACGACGGATGCCAGTTCCCGGAAGCTTTTAAGATTTGAGTCACGCCACTCCCTGCGGTTCGGGGAACAAACCGGCGAATACTTGCGGTTCCATGAAGAGTCGATGAGGCCGCAGTACAGTTCGTCTGCTCCTGCAGCAGCCAGCGGCTCGACTTCCGCGGGCGAGTTTACTGGAGCGATAATGGATGTCATCGTATGGAGAGTATTATTGGGTTGAAGCCGTATTTATTCGGCGCCCGCCCGAATAATAAATACTATGCCGCGCAGGAGACAGGTGCCGGGGCAGCCGAGCCTTTTCGTTGAAGGTGTTGCAGCGATTAAGCAGCAGAGGATTGACAAACTTGAGGATATTGCAGAGAAAGCAGGCTGCGCAGAACAGTTGGACAGAGTCATGTCGGCGGTCCACGACTACTCAAGGGACTATCACCCGCATCTCGAAGAAGACCTGTTGGATGTCCTTGAGCGTTCCTCGAAGCTTGATTCCCACTCCTTTGAAGTCATAGTCGACTCCCTGGATTTCGCGGCCGCTGAACTAAAGCTTCCGCGCGCCATGCGTACCGTGCCGGGCCCAAGCAAAGATCTCAGGAACCATATTGCGACGATGAATCAGTTGAGAAGGCTCGGGCTTCCGCTAACTGAGGAAACCCTGGGGGTTGATGAGAAACACTTTCAGCGCTGGGACCCTGAGCTCAAAGCCTATGATCCAGCCCGCACGGATTCGGCCAACAACGCGACTGCAAGACCTTTTTACTACCGGCTTCTCGCATATAATTCCGCGGTTTCTGTTCCGGGAAACGACATTGTTGACTGTGACGGGAGGCCTCTTCACCCGTTCAGCCTCGACATCGCATTCCTCGCATTCAGGGATCACCTGGATTCTTTTGCCGCAATGCACAAGCACTTCCAAGAAAGATTTCCGCCCCCGGATGACGCAAGACTTGACGCGTTCCTTTTAGAGCTTCCCAAGCACACCGACGAATACATTAAGGGTAACGGGCCGGATGGACGGCCGTTTTTGACCAGAGAGCAAAAGCTCGCCAGATGGTATAGTCGAGTTAAGGCTGTCGGCACTCAGATAAAGAGGAAGCCGCCGGAAAGACAGGGAAGCTTCACCTTCATGAACGAATAAACTATCTCTTCTTGCGTTTGAGCGCTTTTTCTTTCTTTGCGACCAGAAGCCTTGTCTTCAAGACCGTGTCAGGGTTCAAGCTCATCGAGTTTATCCCGCATTCAACGAGGAATTCCGCGAACTCTGGGAAGTCAGACGGAGCCTGGCCGCAGATGCCGATTTTTCGTTTATACTTTCTGGCGCTCGCAATCACGCTTGCAACCATCCTCTTCACCGCCGTCTCCCGCTCATCATAGATGTGTGCGACAAGTTCGCTGTCCCTGTCAAGTCCGAGCGTCAGCTGCGTGAGATCGTTTGTTCCGATTGAGAATCCGTCGAATATCTGGCTGAACTCATCTGCGCAGACGACGTTAGAGGGAATCTCGCACATGACGTAGACTTCAAGCCCGTTTTTACCCTGAACGAGCCCGTTCTTCTTCATTTCGGCGACGACTTTACGACCTTCAGTCGGCGTGCGGCAGAAGGGAACCATGACTTTAACGTTAGTCAAACCCATCTCGCCCCGCACCTTCAAAAACGCCTTACACTCCAATGCGAACGCGCGCCGGTAATTATCGTCGTAGTAACGGGAAGCACCCCGCCACCCAATCATCGGATTCGACTCGACCGGCTCGTAAAGCCTGCCGCCAATCAAGTTAGCGTACTCGTTGCTCTTGAAATCAGACAAGCGGACAATCACGTCTTTCGGGTAAAAAGCCGCGCCAATCCGCGCAATACCCTGAGCCAGCCGGTCTATGAAAAACTGGGTCTTGTTCGAGTAACCGTACGTGAGCTCGTCTATCTTCTCTATTACCTCCCGGTTCCCGGGATTCTTGCCTATTTTGGCGTAATCGAGAAGCGCCATCGGGTGAATCTGGATGTAACTGTTTATTATGAACTCCTCGCGGGCAAGACCCACGCCGTCATTGGGGATGTGAGCCTGCTCGAACGCGTTCTCTGGTATTCCGACGTTCATCATAATCTTCGTCTTCGTAACCGGCAGCTTCGCGATGTTTATGGATTTGACCTCAAACGGGAGTATGCCATCGAACACATGGCCCTTAGCGCCTTCCGCGCACGAGACCGTGACCTTCTGCCCGCTCTTTATCACGTGCGTCCCGTTCTCGGAGCCTATGACGCAGGGTATGCCAAGCTCCCGGGATACTATTGCGGCGTGACATGTGCGACCGCCCCTGTTCGTGACAATCGCCGAAGCAATCTTCATAATCGGCTCCCAGTCAGGATCCGTCATCTCGGTTACCAGCACCTGGCCCTTCCTGAAACGCTCGATGTCGTGGACGTCTTTTATGACGTTTGCCGGGCCCTGGCCTATCATCTCCCCGACGGCGTCTCCGGTTACTATGATTTTTCCTTTGCGCTTGAGGCTGTATTGGCGGAGCACGTTTTTCTTCTCCTGGCTGTGGACTGTTTCTGGGCGGGCCTGGACGATGAATAGTTTTTTGGAGCGTCCGTCTTTGGCCCATTCTATGTCCATGGGTTTTTTGTAGTGGTCTTCTATGGTTACCGCCCATTTGGCTAATGTTAGTATTTCAGGTTCTGTGAGCACGAATTTTTTTCTCTCTGGTTCGGGTACGCGCACGTTTTTGGTGGGGTGTTTGCTGCCGTCGGCTGAGTAGACCATTTTGAGTTTTTTGGCGCCGACTGTTTTGGCGATTAATGATTTGTAGCCTTTTTTGAGTGTTGGCTTGTGGATGTAGTATTCGTCGGGGTTGACTGCGCCTTGTACGACGTTTTCCCCCAGGCCCCAGGCGCCTGTTAAGAAGACTACGTCTTTGAAGCCTGACTCCGTGTCGATTGAGAACATGACGCCTGAGCAGGCAAGGTCTGAGCGCACCATTTTTTGCACGCCGATTGAGAGGTATACTTTGAAGTGGTCGAATCCTTTGTCTACTCGGTAGCTTATGGCTCGGTTGGTGAATAGGCTTGCGAAGCATTTCTTGCAGGCTTCGATTAAGTGGTATTCGCCGTGGATGTTAAGGTATGTTTCCTGCTGGCCTGCGAAGCTTGCGTCTGGGAGGTCTTCTGCTGTCGCGGATGAGCGCACTGCGACGTCCGTGTTTTTCCCGTATTGTCTGCAGAGTTTTTTGTAGGCCGCTGATATTTCCTGCTTTAGGTCTTCCGGGATTTCGGCTTGGAGTATTAGTTCCCTGGTTTTTTCGCCGCGTCGCATGAGGTCTTCGACGTTTCCTGTGTCGACTCCTTTGAGTGTTTTCTCGAGTTCGCTTCCTATGCCGGATGACTTGATTATGTGCTGGTATGCGGCGGCGGTTATCGCGAAGCCGTTGGGGACGTTCACGCCTTTGCCTGTGAGCTTCCTGTACATTTCGCCCAATGAAGCGTTTTTTCCGCCGACTAGTGGGACGTCT
Organism: Candidatus Altarchaeota archaeon; assembly: GCA_043822165.1. Classification (GTDB taxonomy): domain Archaea; phylum Altiarchaeota; class Altiarchaeia; order IMC4; family SCGC-AAA252-I15; genus SCGC-AAA252-I15. Next base: position 1,782 of record JBDRCA010000065.1, on the reverse strand, counting down.
CGTATGCCTAGTTCATCAAACCATAGAATATATTTCTCGTTTCTAGCAGCCATAGGTTAAGTATATCCTTGGTAGTTTAAATAATCTTTTCTATATAGTGTATATGAGAGCCAGACGGAGGCTGCATACTAATAGTATTCAATAGCACTGGAGGACTGGACCTGCCGCCGCCGTGACTTAGAAAAAGATTACTTTTAAATCCAGTATCGAATAACATTAACGCAAAAAAAATAATTTTCACAAAAAATACGGAAGGTGAGATAAACAAAATGGTAGACTTGAACGAACGCTGCCCGACCGGCATCGACGGCCTCGACGAACTAATAGACGGAGGATTCCCAAGAGGGAGAACAATGCTTCTCGCCGGAACATGCGGAACCGGGAAAACAACATTCGCAGTCCAATACCTCGTAAACGGCATACAAAAATACGGGGAAGCCGGAGTATTCGTGACACTCGAACAAAACAGCGACGAAATACGCTCTGACATGAAGCGCTTCGGCATGGACATCAAAAAACTCGAAGACGAGGGAAAACTCGTCCTCATAGACACGTCATTGTCGAAAATCGGGCTTAAAGACTTCGTCACAAGCCTGCCGATAACACCGCAGAAAAGCTTCAGTTTACTACCCGGCGAATTCGACATGGAGAAAGTAATCGGCCTCGCAGTAGAAGCAGGCCGCAAAATAAAAGCCAAAAGAATAGCGATAGACAGCCTGCCAGCCTTGAACGTCCTAGTAGACGAGACTCAAGACATAAGAAGAATGCTAGTCAACATAAACAGCGAACTAAAATCGAACAAACTAACGACAGTAATAATCACCGAAATGCGGGAAGAAGACGGGATAAGCAAATACGACGTCGAAGAATACATATCAGACGGAGTAATGATCGTGCGCGCAAACGAAGCACTAGACACCAGAACCTTCAAAGTAAGGAAAATGCGAGTCACCAAACACAGCCTGAAACCGCACACACTAGACTTCAACGACAAAGGAGTATACGTGAAAACAATGGATGGGAGAAGCATAATATAAGCTTTCCCTCCAAATCACCTTCTTTTTTATTTTAAACCGCGAATCAATTTACTGAAACCAGCATGGAGTCTAAACAAGAAGCTATTCTACGGGTCTTAAGAGAAGACTTGATGCGCCTCGAAGACGTCCACCAATGCGGCGTCGTACGGAAAAATCTGGACGGAATATTCCCATTATCCGACGAATTCCGCCAGGAAGTTGTAGGCATATGGGAAGCCCTGAAAGGCACCATAGACGAACTATTCGACGTCATCGCCCACTACGCAGACTACGGCCTGGACAAAGTCTACTTCGAACTCGGCGAATGGGACGTACTATTCTTCATACTACCAGGCATGGACACCGCCCTCGTAGCCATAGTCCCCGCCCTCGCCAACCGCGGCCTCCTGGAAGTGGAACTCGAAAACGCCCGCCGCGAAATAATAAAGATAGTAGAAGACGGATAAAACCGTCAGATGAGAGTATTCATACCTTCTTTCCCTATTTTCTTTTTAGTATGGCGCACAAGTCTTCTAGAAACATACAGTTTCCAGTAGTGGTTGAAAAGGACGAGGACAGCTTCTACGTCGTCGAGTCGCTGGTCTTGGAGGGATGCTACTCTCAAGGAAAGACGCTAGACGAAGCATTGAAAAACATTCGAGAAGTCATTGAATTATGCCTAGAAGAAGACAGCGCAAAAGAGTTTCTTAATTCATATTTAATAACTAAATTTTTTTTATTATGTTTGCTGTATTAATGTTAAGTC
>JBDRCA010000064.1:0-2909 GCA_043822165.1 Candidatus Altarchaeota archaeon | reverse complement strand
TATCCAACATGAATCCGCTGAATGTGGCGGGGAACCGGATTCTCTCTTTCCTTCTCTCGTATATAACGGGCATGTCTATCACCGATGGGCAGACGGGGTTGCGGGCATTTAAGAAGAAGGATTTTTCTCTCCTAGATGTGGCTGCTAAGGGCCTTGAATACGAGACCAAGATGACGGTTAAGGCGGCGAAACTCGGATACAGGATTGATGAAGTCCCTATTGAATATCGGAAGCGGATCGGGAAAAGCAAACTTAATCACATAACTGATGGCTACAGAATGTTTCTGTCTCTTTTTCTGACAGCATTAGATGAAACATCTTCTCTAGCAAAAACAATGATTTTCCCAAGTATATTATCTGCTTTCGTTGGAATGGTATTCGGTTTAGTATCATTTGCAGAGTACTTAAATTATGGGGAACCAGCACACCCGTATTACCCCCTTATATCCGTATTATTCCTCCTCGTCGGAGCCCAGTTTTTCTCGATGGGTTTTCTGATGGACAATCTCACAAAGAAGATGCAGAGGATAGAAGACAAGATTGGATATTTCAAGAAAAAATAGTCTTTGCTTATTTCACTGCTGTGATCGACATTAGAGGTGCGAGTCCTTGCGGGAATTTTCGTCCGCCAAACACTTTATTCAAAATCTTGTTTAAGCCCTGCCAGTGATAAGAAAATCTAACTTCCTTGAATCCCGCGTCATCTAATGTCGTGGAAACTTCCTCTTTTTTCAATCCATTAGAGTGATACTCTGACAACCTGAACGTTTCCTCGGACACGCCCTTACTACTTTGTATAGCCTTCGCCTCGTTGAAGACCATTCTATACGCTTTCAAAGGAAAGAAAAAATTTTTATAGAACATGTTGTCCAGGTCATGGTCAGCGTATAACACGCCGCCAGGCTTAAGAACACGGTAAGCCTCTCTAAAGTATGGTTTCAGATCAAAGAGGTGATGGAGGACTGAGAAGAAAACAACGACGTCGAATGACTCGTTTCTGAATGGAAGCGGATTCCCGTCGTTTACGACAATGCCGTTTACCGGGACATTAATCTTTTTTAAGATGTTGAACGACACGTCAACTCCATATGATTCATCAAAGAAACGTTTACTCTTCTTCAAGACAAACCCTGTTCCACAGCCGAAGTCCAGGATCCGCCCCCGAGAAGTTCTCTTACTTAATGAGTCTAATTCAAACTCGAGCCATTCCATAAGCTCGTCTTTTCTCCTCCCGTCCACTTTCTCGTATATGTCTGCTATTGCGTCATAGACCTCCCGGTTGGCGTCCAAAACCCTTTTCGCATCGACAGTGTCAGAGGCCATCATCAAAACATCTCCTGTCTTTTATAGTACTCCATAGCATCCAATACAGCAGTCTCAATAGAGTCTTTAGGCTTCCAACCCAAATCACTACCCGCCTTCTCGTTTGAATAATACTTGAACATGAAAAGCTCGTCCATGATGTGGGCTGAAACAGGAAGCTCACCCAAGCCTAGAAAATGCATGATTGATTCGGCGGCAGTCATCGAGTAGTAGATGGGGTAATGCAGGGATACTGGCAGTGTGAATTTTATTTTGTTCGAACCGACGGCCTCCGCTATGCGGTTGAAAAGATCAATGTAGCGCAGGTTTTCCTTGACTAGAATGTATCTGTTGCCTGGTTTACCGCGTTTCATCGCAAGGACGTGGGCGTCTACCAAGTCCTTGATTGAGACATAGCTTGTGCCTCCCGGAGGCGAGGCAAGCATTCTATTCTTCTGAATCTGTTTTACTGCCATCCCAGTGTTCATATTGTGGTCGCCTCTCCCATATACTGCAGAAGGGTTCAAGGCAATTGTCTCCAATCCTTTATCAGCGTAAGACAAAACCATTTGTTCTGATAGATGCTTAGTGTAAGCGTAGGCCCAGGATTCAGGCGGCATCCAAGCCGAAGACTCATCCAAGATAACATCTGGAGTCTTCGAAATCCCGATTGTGGCGCACGCGCTAGTGAAGACAAGCCTCTTCACCCCGGAATTAACGCACGCGTCCAACACGTTCCGAGTACCCTCCACATTAACGGGATAAGATTTGCCCAAAGCATACGTGCTGAAAGAGATAACGGCGGCGCAGTGAAAAGCGACGTCGCAGTCATCAAGAACCTTCTCAAAAGAATCTTTAATCAACAAATCACCCGTTACTCTTTCAAACTCAAGCCCCTCAAGCAAGGGATGCTGAGAATTCTCCCGCATCAAACAAACGACTTTGTGGCCGTCATCCACCAGCCTTCTCACAAGGTTGGAACCGACAAACCCGCTCGCACCGGTAACAAAAATTTTCATCCTATTTTTTCATAACTACTCGTCTGCCTGAAGAACGGATACTGGATAACCGAGAAAAACTGGATTAAATTCATGATGAAAAAAACCTTCGCAGCCGATATAATGCTCCCTCTGACGGCTCCTGATTCCGGATTCACTCTCTCTAAAAGGATGCGGCCAAGTAACAAAGAAAAACCCAACACAACAAGACTCACAAGAACCAAATCAGACTCCCCCAAGTATGCTAACCTGGCTGACAGAAGCACATAAAAAAATATGACAAACGGGAGCAAAACCAATTGCATGCTCCTGGTCAGATAGATTGTGTTCCAGTTGATGTTTCCATGTGGGAGTGCTTTAATGAACCGGAATATCTCCCTCAGGAAAGCGTTTGATCTCCTCATCTTCTGTTTTATTAAATCTCTGAAAGACTTTGAGGCTCTCAGTTCATGTGCATGCGCATTGTTTGAGTACACAACTCTTGATCCTGAAAAGGCTGCCTTGAATGCGACATAAATGTCGTCTGCTATAACATCGTCCGGGAACTTTTCCAGTACCTTTCTCCTGAACGCATCATTACCGTGTTCCAAACCCAAAGATATCCTGTGG
>JBDRCA010000063.1:0-17641 GCA_043822165.1 Candidatus Altarchaeota archaeon | reverse complement strand
TGCGACTTATCTTGTGCCGCCTGACGCGGACTGCAGGGATCTTTGTTTTGACATACTCTACGTGGAGAATAAGCCGCCGTCCGGTTTGGATGCTTTTGACGCGGTGGATGACGCCATGTACCGGCTCATAGACGAGAAACTGGATGTTGACCCGAAGGATGGTGTCATAGAGATGTTGGATTTAAACGGGGATGAAGTCCCGGACACTTATTTTAAGCCCGAGTCCATGTGGTTTGACGCGACCGATGAGTTAGGCATCCAGAGTCTCTGGGGCCCGGCGTCGGCGAGACTTGTCGTTTGGACGGATTAAAATGAGGTTTCGCGGTCAGGCTGCGGTTGAATGGTTGATTACGCACGGCTGGTCTATATTGATTGTTTTGAGTGTTGGGACCGTGTTGTTTCATTTGGGTGTCTTTGACACGCAGGCGATGCCTCGTTTTGAGGGTTTGCGGGCGGCTGGTGTTCAGCCGGTTTCCGACCAGGTTCACTTGTATAGTGACGGTGTCTTGGTTTTGACCGTCTTGAATACTCGCCCCTACACGATGGAAGTGCATTGGGTTGAAGTGTCTCCCATTGGGGATGAAGGCGATGTAATACGGACTAATCTGAACGCGGTCTTAAAGGCCGGGGAACTAGGCATATTCGAAGTAAATGCATCCAACATATACTCTGTCTCTGAGGCCTTGTTTTTCTCTCCTTTGGGTGCTTCCGCCGGGTCATCATACGCCGACTTTACTCTCTGTATAAAAGAGGCGTATTCCGCCGGCGGTCAATCCACGTCCAACAAATTCTGCGGAACGGCATGGAACATACCCGTCTCTGAAGAAACAATAAGTAGAACGCCAGGTAATCGCTGTACAAGTATTAGTGACTGTGACTTAGCATGCGAGCTATGCTATTTTGTACCCCCAGATACTGAAGGAGATTGTGAGGGTTTTCTAGGGTGCGTAGAATTAGGCTTCGAATACCATCTATGCACAATTACTGAGGCTCATCCGGAAGGTGAATGCATACCGTACTAACACCCAAGTTTTATGCAGTTAACATTAATATGATAATGTGGGAAACATACCCTCTAAAGGTCAGTCTGCGGTTGAGTGGTTGATTACGCATGGTTGGAGTGTTTTGATTGTTTTGAGTGTCGGCATGTTGTTGTTTCATTTAGGCGTTTTTGATACGGAGGCGATGCCTCGTTTTGAGGGTTTGCGGGCTGCGGGTGTTCAGCCGATTCCTGATCAGGTGCATTTGTATAGTGACGGCGTCTTGTTTTGACTGTCTTGAATACTAGGCCTTACACCATGGAGTTGAATTGGGTCGAGGTGTCTCCAGTCCGGGATGAAACCGATGTAATACGGACTAATCTGAACGCGGTCTTAAAGGCCGGGGAACTAGGCATATTCGAAGTAAATGCATCCAACATTTTACCGGTTGTAGAAGCGTCTGCGTTGCTTATCCCCGACGTCTTGGCAAACTCAGAGACTGTGGACTTCCACATCTGCATTAACGAATCATCCATAGCCGGCGGCAAATCAACAATCCACACAATATGCGGGAAGGGTTGTAACATCCAATACCTTGGCGAGCCAAAAGGATTGGTTTGTCCTCCGTGCAGTGGACAAGGCGATTATTGTGAGTGCGAGACTGACAGTGACTGCCCGCTCCTCTGCCAGACTTGCGAGCCGTCGGGGGGAGAGATAAAGCACTGTGATAACTCATATTGGTGTTCAGTTTTTGATGATCCCATATCACGGTGTAAATGTACGGTAGACCATCCTGAAGGAGAGTGCGTCCTGTAAGTATAGTGACTAATAATCTGGGATTTTAATGTGTACGCGTTCATGTTGTAACACATAAAGATGTTGTCTCGCGGTCAGGCTGCGGTTGAGTGGTTGATTACGCACGGCTGGTCGATACTTATTGTTTTGAGTGTTGGTATTCTGTTGTTTCATTTGGGTGTTTTCGAGGCTGAGGCTGTTCCCCGGTTTGAGGGTTTGCGTGCTGCGGGTGTTCAGCCTGTTTCCGACCAGGTTCACTTGTACAGTGACGGCGTCTTGGTTTTGACCGTCTTGAATACGCGTCCATATACCATGGAGGTGGTCTGGGTTGAGGTGTCTCCTGTAGGGGATGAAGGTGATGTTGCGCGGACCGACTTGAACGCGATTCTGAAGGCCGGGGAATTGGCCGTATTCGAGGTTAATGCTTCCAACATCTACACTGTTTCCGGGGCTTCTCTTTCTTTGGCGTTTGCCGCCTCTGCGGCTTCCTCCACCGTAGACTTTAACTTGTGCTTAAACGAGGTTCATTCCGGCGGGGGCCAGCTAACGTCTCATACAGTCTGCGGCAAAGCCTTGAAGATACCCGTCGTTGAATTGCCAGAAGGATCCGGTGGCTGCCCCCCAGGCCATGATCTTCCTTCCTATCCATGTATCCTAAACTCTGATTGTCCTCTTTCTTGTCAAATTTGTGTGATGGATATCTGCGAATCATGGAGTATGTGCGCGGCTATTACAGATGCTACTGGCATACTCCACAAATGCCAGTGCACTGTAGCCCATCCTGAAGGCGAGTGCGTGCCTGCTTAATCCTGGTTTTAATCAGTGTGCGTTAATATCTTAACTGATAAAGATGTTGTCTCGCGGTCAGTCTGCAATCGAGTGGTTGGTGACTCACGGGTGGAGTGTCTTGATTGTCTTGTCTATCGGGGTCTTGTTGTTTCATTTAGGGGTTTTTGATGCTGAGGCTGTTCCCCGTTTTGAGGGTTTGCGTGCTTCTGGTGTTCAGCCTGTTTCTGATCAGGTTCACTTGTATAGTGACGGCGTCTTGGTTTTGACTGTCTTGAATACGCGGCCCTACACGATGGAGGTCCACTGGGTCGAGGTATCGCCTGTAGACGATGAAAATGACGTTTTACGCACCGACTTGAATGCGATCTTGACTCAGGGAGAATTGGGGATATTTTATGTAAATGCATCAAACCTAAATTCTGTCTCCGAGGCATCGGTTGTCTTCCCACTTAAAGCCTCTGCTGATGATGTGAGTGTGGACTTCCGTTTGTGCATCAAGGAGGGTTATTCCGTGGGCGGTCAGCCGGCGTCTGATACTGCGTGCGGGATAGCAAAAAATATTCCAGTCCTCGACGAACCAAGCGGTTTAGTTGACTGCACGGTCAATGATGTGTGCCCATGCGATACCGACGATGAATGCCCCCTGGTATGTCAGGTTTGCTGGTGGACGCCGTTTGGGAACAGATGCAACAACTGTGTGGGCTGCCCGATGTCATGTGCCGGAGACATATGCGCGGCAACCGCCGAACACCCTGAAGGAGAATGCGTGCCAACGTTCACGACGACTACACTGCTTATGCCGCCAATCTAAGACTGCTAGTTAATCCTTCAATCAGATATCAGAACGAGACTTCCGGCACTTGCTGGCTTCCTTCGTCTGCTTCAAAGAATTCTTTCGCATCGAAGCCGAACATGTTGGCGATGAACACTGTCGGAATCCTCCTAATCTTGATGTTGTATTCACGGACGATTTCGTTGTATCTCATCCTCTCGACTGCAATCCGGTTTTCAGTGCCTTCTAATTGGCTTTGGAGTGCTAGGAAGTTTTCGCTGGCTCGAAGCTGCGGGTAGTTTTCAGCGACAAGCAGGAGTCTTGATATTGCAGAGTCCATGCCTCGAGCGGCTTGTATCTGGCCTTCCCTGTCGCCTGACGCCGCGGCTGCCCCCCACTGGCTTCTAAGCTTTGTCACTTCAGTGAACAGGTTTTCTTCGTGGGCTGCGTAGCCTTTGACTGTTGCGACAAGGTTCGGGACAAGGTCTGCGCGGCGCTGGTACTGGTTTTCGACTTGCGCCCATTTTTCCTCGACGGTCGTGTCAAGCCTAACTAAGCTGTTGTAGGAGCCCACAAACCATAGCACCAGTATCAGTATTACTGCTGCTATGCCGCCAAGTACGTACCAGATTTTCTTGTCCATTCCTTTGAATCTATTTGTGTTCCCCCGTATTTAAATCTTCATCTCGTCGAATACTTCCCCCAGCTCTGCGAGAAACCTGACCAGTTCCTTTACTGTTGATTCAAGGTCTTCGACTGATAGTTTCCCGACGTCTTTTTTGTTGAGGAGGGAGAGGACGTCTACGTTTACTTCGTATGCCCGTGTTATCGCCGAGAGGAGCCCGTCCACGTCTTTAGGGGCTTCAAGGTCTTTTAGGTAGAGCATGCCGTAGCATACTGGAGCGAGGGTCGGGATTGCTTTTCCTACTAGGCTTGCGAGTTCTTTTCGTTTGCCTGCTGCTTCCAGGTAGCCTTGCCGCAGTGTTATGAGTTTCGTCCTAAACTCTGATTCTAGTTCGCGTCTTACGTGTTCTTTGTCGAATGTGAGTTTCGAGAAAACGTTGGTTCCGTATATGACGTTGCCGGTAACCTTCATGTTCAAAAATTCCAGGGGGAATACGTCGCGGCCGTCTGACAGTTCCTCTGTCGTCACGAACAGTGGATACACACCTTTCTTGGCGAGTTTCTTGGCGGTGTCTTTCACCGCCGTTAACACGCCGAATCCGAGCTCTGATACGACTGCCGCATATTGTTTCTCGACTAATCCGTATTCTGTTATGCACACGAGGTTTTTGCCTAAGTCCCTTTCAAGTTCAGTTATAATCTCCATTTTTTCACCATCTTCCTCCGAATCCTCCTCCACCAGAGAAGCCTCCGCCGAATCCGCCGAAGCCTCCGCCTCCGAAGCCTCCGGATGAATTCCACCCTCCTCCGGTGCGGATTCTGGGCCCGCCGAAGAAGAACAGGGGGAAGAAACCTCCCTTAGAGAAAAGGTAAATAAGGAATATGAAAAACAACAAAGAGAAAATATTCGACCAAATGTCGGGTTCAGCATCCCCTCCAGCGGGCATGCTATACTCTGAGACAACGTCTTCTTGGCCCGCAATGAGCCCGCCGATGACTTCAACGGCCTCGTATAAGCCCCGACCGTATTCGCCCTCCTTGAAGTTGGGCTCGATAATCCTCTTCCCGATAGTCACGTACATGCTGTCAGTAACATACGCCTCAAGCCCATACCCAACCTCGAAACGGTATTCACGCTCATCCCTGGCCACCAGAATCAAGAGCCCATTAGCCTTATCCTTCTTACCTATCCCAGCCTTCCCGAACAACTCCACGGCATACTGCTCTTTCGTCAAACCCTCAAGAGACGGGACAGTGACGACCGCAATCTCGGCGGTCGTGTTCTCCTCAATCTGCCTTGCAAGACTGTTAATGCTCGCCTCCCAGGAAGGGTCAATCATGTCCGCGGTATCCGTCACAAAACCCGTAAGCTGCGGATACTCTAAAGCCGAGACGAGCGAAGCCGCCAAAACGACACACAAAAAAACACAAGTATTCTTCATCGTCTGATTGATTACGAAGGAAGACTTTAAAACCTTACTTTCTGAACCCCTTCTTGGCTATCGTCTTCAACATGCCCTCGAGCCTCTCATCCAAGTCCCGGGTAAGATAAACCATGAATGCCGCAGACACGATAAAAGACAATGCAATGAAGACGAGCGTATTCAAGACGCTTCCGTGGACGTTTGTGATTGCTCCGTAGACTCCGAGAACCGACAGGGGCACGAGGCCTGTGATGAATACGAGCGTCGAGTACCTGAATCTTTTGGTCGCGTCTTTTCCTTTTTCCTCGGCTTCGGCGGCGATTCTCTCGGTCTGGTCCCTGGTCGCCCTGATTCTTGCCGGCGTCTTTCTTCTAGCCCAAGGAAACCTCTTCGAAAACACGTTCAATGTAAAACCTCACGTAGTCGGAGCGTCCCGCGTCTGAAGCATCTTTTTTCGCGCCTTTTTTTCGCGCCAGCTTTTCAATTGTCTTCATGGCTCCGCTGCCGTATTGCGCGGCCTTCTTCAGCCGGTTCAATATCGAATCGGGGACGCCTGCTTTCGCGGCGGCCTCTCGGAGAATGAATTTCCGTATGACATGCAGGCCTCTGACGTCGTCGACGCACTCGTATTCCGGCACGGTTTCAGCCTCCTTAAGCTTGAATTCAATGGGAATCTTCAAGGCGAAATCAACGAATTTTTCGTCCATGAACGGGAACCTTAATGAGACGCCGTTTACGCCCGCAACCCTCTCGTCAAAGACAAGCTGGCTGCCGAAAAGCTCTGCCGCATCCTTTCTCATAGCCTCCTCGACTCCCTCATAACCAGAGGCGCCTAAAACATCCAGGTACCTCGCATATCCCCCGAAAAGCTCGTCCGGGCCCTGGCCGCAAAGCATGGATGTTAATCCGTCGCTTTTCGCCTTCTTTGACGCGAAATAGAAGGGGATTCCAACTGAAATCTTCAATGGATTCGGCTCCCCCACAGCTTTCGCGACAATCGGGAGCGCTTCCTCGACGTCCTCCTCGCTTATCTCGACGTATGCGAGGCTAAAAGGAAGGCCTGAGTCCGCATCCCTCGCATACGCTGCGTCAGGGGAGCCGGCAACGCCCACGTTGTATCCAGTCACCTTCCCGTGCCTTGAGGCGACTACTCCCACAAGCGTGGAATCAACGCCGGAGGAATAAACAAGGCCAATGCTGCCCTCACCGCTCACGCACTCCGCGACAGAAGAGTCAAGGAGCGCCAATAATTCGTCGACGTATTTCACACTCACTTATATGCCTACAATCAGATAAAATAATGTATGGTGCCCATAGAAGTGACTCTCCTCGGCGGAGCCCATGAAGTGGGGAGAAGCAGCTACCTCGTCGAACACAAAGGCGAGTCAGTCGCCCTCGACCACGGCTTACAGCTCACGGAACCAGTAACCTTCCCCATAAAACCTGAGCGGATTAACTCCCTCATACTCTCGCACGCGCACCTGGATCACAGCGGAGGAATACCTTACCTGCACAAGAAAAAACCGTTCGGCATATACGGCGTCGACATAACCTTCGACATATGCCAGATGCTCCTCCACGACTCCGTGAAAGTAAACCGCATAAAAAATCTTCCCGAAGCCTACTCCGACGGCGACGTAGACCGCATAGAAGGAAGTGAAATAACCATCCCTTACGGGCGCGAACGAAAAATAGGAAGCCAGTTCACAGTCACAATGTATGACGCAGGCCACATACCCGGAAGCGCAGGCATACTCCTTGATACCGACGAAAAAAAAATCTTTTACTCAGGCGACACAAACGCGAAAGACACGATGCTCCTCAAAGGAGCAACTTACCCGCAGGCGGACGTGTTAATCTCAGAGTCAACGTACGGAGACATGATCCACCCTGACAGAGAGCAGGTTAAAGGAGCTTTCCTTGATAAAGTAGAGGAGACCTGCGACCGCGGCGGCGTGGCAATCGTCCCGGCATTTGCGGTCGGCAGAAGCCAGGAAATACTCATGACACTCGACTCAATACCCTATCCCATATACTTGGACGGGATGAGCAAGGCAGTCGTCAAGGTTTTTTTGAGCTACTCAGAGTACCTGCGCGACGCGGACTTGCTCCAAAAGTCGGCCAACAACGCGAACTGGGTGTACCATAACCAGATGCGGAAAGAAGCCGTCAAGGAGCCGTGCGTCATAGTAACGACTGCAGGCATGCTCACCGGCGGCCCAGTATTGTCTTATCTTTCGAAGGTGAGGAAGGACTCCCGCTCGACGGTTCTCTTGGTTGGCTACCAGGTGGAGGGGACGAACGGGAGAACCCTCATAGAGGAAGGATACATCACCGACCAGAAGACAGGCAAGAAACTGGCCGTTAAATGCGAAGTAGACTTCTTCGACTTTAGCGCCCACTCAGACCAAAAAACCCTCATCGAGATGGCAGACAAAGTAAAGCCCCAAGAAATAATCCTCGTACACGGCGAAGACGGCTCAAGAATCGCATTGGCCGAAAAACTCTCAGACAAATACAAGGTGCACACGCCAGAAAACGGAGACAAAATAACGCTTCAGTGAATTTTTCATAACCAATTCTCTATAATATCCTTATGCCCAAGCTCATCCAACAGAAAAAATCTCCTGAACCCTGCGTAACTCCCGTTGACCCTCTCGTCCGGGAAGGCTGGAAGGAGAGACTGGACGCCATGAAGCTTGGATGGGGCTCTGACGAATACAACATCCAGCTGGGATCCGGGCCGCTTGAAATCCCCCGGCAAATGCACGCAAGATTCGCTGGTATGGGCCCCACAATACGGGACTTCCTCGCAACAACCAGAGACCTCTACCTGGAAGACCTTATTAGCCCGCAGGGAACAGGCTTCGTAGCAGGCCTGCTGGAATCCGGTCTTGACGAGCCAGACATAGAAAAACAAAGAGACTGGCTAACGCAAATGGACAGCAGGCTACCCTCTCTCGTGCGGGCTGACATAGCGGATTTTACGAAAATATCCGAGCTGCAAATCTACATGATGGGCCTCGGCACTGCCCAATCCATTACTGATGCCATGCTTGCCGGTGAATCAAATTTCGGCTCAGGGCTTGCCAAGGGGTTCGCGGCAATGGTGCGGGAGGTAACAGGCAGACAAGACCCCCGGATTCTTTACCTATATTCTCCTTTCCCGGGCGTTGACCGTGAAGGCCTCTACTTCATGACGAAGGTGGAGGAGGAATTAGGGGAAGGCTCCGTTAGTGTCGCGTTCGGAAAAACCATCGGAGACGCATCCAATTACCCCCAAGCGGGCTTAATCCCCCCATTGGACGGATTCGATCTAGTGTACACGAACCCCAACAAGGCCGCCGTGCTCGAAGAACAGTACCAGAACATAGATGAACTGTGGCGCCTCTACAATACGGGAGGAATCCGAATCGAGCCTCCGCCCGAGACAACAATATTCAACACCAAGATTGCGATGGCGCTTCCCTTCCACCCTAATACGCGCGGACACTACACCGACGAGATGAGGGAAATCTTCCCTGAAACAGTCATCGTGCGCCCGGATGTTAGCTTCGGACTGCCCTCCGAAGAGGGAGTGACTCCATGGGAGCGGGTGCATGAGCTGCCTCGTTCGCAGAGGAAGTGGATTATAAAGTCGGGGCGCTCCGGTGGAAGTGGCAGAGTATTCAACTTGGATTGCGAGCGCAAGGGTGTGCAGGCGAGAATCAGTCAGGCGTTGGCGGAGGCCGGACAAGGCGTCTTGTGGGTTGCTCAGAGGCGCGTTGACGAAAAACTTTACGTTCCCTTCTACGCAGAAGATGGCCAGCTTTCAGGCAAGAAGCTTCACTCAAGGACTACTCCTGTTTATCGCATCAGGGATGCGGGTGACTGCGAGTTGCTTGGAGGATGCAGTGTCTTCAGGGATCACTGGAAGGTTCACGGCCAGCCTGACGCGATAATATTCGGCATCAAAGTTTCCGGTTGATTAGGCTTAACGCTTTTTTTACTGCGTCTTCTTTTTTGGCTTTGTGGATTCTAAGTGTCGCCTCTTTTTTACGGTATTCTTCAGGTATTTTCTCGCCTACGCCATCAAGGCCTTCGACTACTACCACTGGTTTCCCGTAGGATAGCGCCATCCCGATTTCCGCAAGCGTCCCCACGACCCCGCCGACGGCGATGACGACGTCGGGTGTGCCGCCGACGAGTGCGTTTCTCGCGTAACCAAGTCCAGTGGGTAATGCGATGTCGACGTATTTGTTGGCGTGCTCTTTCCCAGATTCCGGCAGGATTCCGACAGTAATTCCCCCTTTCTTCTTGGCTCCCCTGCAGGCTGCCTCCATGACGCCCCCGTGGCCGCCGCATATCAACACGCATCCTGTTTCCGCTATCTGCGCGCCAACGTACTCTGCAGCCTCCGCAAGCTCTCGGCTTATCTGGCCGTCGCTCCCGATGACTCCGATGCAATTCACCTGCGTTTTCCCCCGATTTTTTCGAAGAATTCGGAGACGCCTCTCTCTGACTCCTTGACGCCCGAGTTTATGAACTCGACGCTGAAACACACGCTTTTAGATCCTTCTCCGACCTGCGGGCCCTCGTAGACGTCTTTGACTTCAACTCCGACGATGCCGTCATCGTGCTCCTCCAATATGCTGGCGATGAAGGATTCATCGGCACAGGAATTGACCACAATCGAAAAGTCCCTGGCCACAGTCCCGTATTTCTCTTTTTTGAATGCAATCCTCTCTGCGTTGCCTAGGACTCGGATGTTGGAAAGCTTCAGTGACTTTCGTCTCCCACCCTCTGAAATCACGACTTCATCCGGCGAGACATCCTCGACAACTCCGACATGCCTCATACCAGAGTAAATATGGGCAAGACACAATTCTTTCCCGACAGAATCCTTCAAAAGCTCAAGCTCGGCGACCAGCGACGAAATCGCCTTGTCTGAGCGCCCCATCGCCCTGTCAACGTCGTCGAAGTTTTTGGCGGCCTCAGCCATGACTTTTATGAAGGCTTTTTCGTCGCCTTGCTCGATTACTTGGGCGAGCTCTGTCGCAGTCTTCAGGAATGCCTTGTGGACGCCCGGGATTTCGGTGTTTCGCATCTGTATCTCAGCGTAAAGCTTCGGGTCTTGGCCTATGATTCTGCCTACCATGTCGAGCATCATCTCGTATATCGGCGAAGAGTAGTTCCTGGACTCTTTTATGTCGAAGCCGAGTTCTTCGAGTGTTTTGCCAAGGCTTATGTACGTGAAATGAGTGAGGCCTTGGACTACGGCCATTACTTTGTCGTGTTTTTCCGGCGTTGACTCGTGGACTCTGGCCTTGTGTTTGGCGAGCATGGCTCTTATCTTTTTCGTCCATTTTCCTTCACGCACGGGAGTCAACACGAATACTTGGCCGTCTATCTTACCGACGCGGGGCCCGAAAATCGGGTGCGTGCCGAGAATCTCAACGCCTTTCCCGCAGTTTTTCGCCATGGCATCGCACGGAACCTTCTTGATGGACGTGACATCCATGATTAAGGCGCCTTTGCCTACCTTGGGGCCCACTTCCTCAATGACCCTGACAGTCTCGTCTATTGGGACCGACACCACCACCACATCCGCCCCGGAGACCGCGGAAACATTATCCGAAACGTATTCTACGCCCAACTCCCCGGATGCCCTCCGGCCTTTGCTCTCGGTTGGCCCGGACACTACGACGTCGAATCCCTCGGATTTTAAAAGAGAGGCGAAAACCCGCCCCATCCCGCCGTAACCGCCCACCACCGCAGCGCGAGATTTACAGTTCATAGTAACAAACTATTCGACATTAATTTAATTTAAAGGATATATCTAATTGACATGGCAGGCGAAAACCCTTCTAAAGCTCCCCCCGCAGGCAAGCAACCGAACTACGGCGTGAAACTCGAGCACGAATACCATAATCTCGCCAACGACTACTACAAGATAGGGGAATTCGACAAGGCCATCGAACACTTCGACAAGGCACTAGAACTTAAACCTGATCTTCTTGAATCCTACTTCAACCGCGGACTCGCATACACCCGCAAACAAGAATACGATAAGGCGCTCGCCGACTTGAACAAAGTCGTCGGATTAAACCCGAATCTGGCTGAAGCATACTATACGCGGGGGCTAGTATACGAGTACCAGCAAAACTACTCGAAGGCCATCTCAGACTACGACCGAGCCCTCCAAATCGACCCGGGATACTCGAGAGCGCAAACACAAAAAGACGTCGCGAAAAGCAAGATGAGCGCCGGCTCCTCTGGCGGAGGAGGCGGGGGTGGTGGTGGCGCGCCTCAGCCCGCGACCGGCGGCGACGGCAAGCCGGAAGAGGGTGCTGTAACCCAGTTCGAGGTCCTCAAGAAGCCGAACATGGGCTTCAAGGACGTTGCAGGCCTTGAGCGCACTAAAGAGCTTATCAAGGACTACATTGTTTATCCTCTAATGGAGCCTGAGCTTGCCCGGAAGTACGGGACCAAGGCGGGTGGCGGAGTCCTCTTTTACGGTCCGCCGGGGACTGGTAAGACTTATATCGCCAAGGCGTCGGCAGGGGAGTGCGCGGCCTCTTTCATCGCGGTTAAGATTAGCGACATCGTCGACATGTACGCCGGAAACACGGAGAAGAATCTTCACGCGGCATTCGAGACCGCAAGGAAAAACAAGCCCTGCATCCTCTTCTTCGACGAAGTCGACGGTATGGGCGGTAAAAGAGACGACATGCAGCAGAGCTTCGAGCGCCGGGCGATAAACCAGTTTCTGACTGAAATGGACGGTGTCGAATACGACAACGAGGGCGTGCTCTGCGTCGGGGCTACTAACGCTCCCTGGGATGTTGACTCGGCATTAAGGCGTGCCGGGCGTTTCTCCCGCTCCATCTACTTTGAGGAGCCTGACCATAAGACGCGGGTCGCGTTGTTCAAGCTAAACTTGAAGGGTCGGCCTGTTGACCCGAAGCTTAACCTGGGCAGGCTATCCAGGCTTACTGAGGGCTTCTCCGGCGCGGACGTGAAAGAGGTCTGCAATGCCGCTGCGGGAATCCCGTGGAAGGAGGCGTTGAAGACGCGCAAGGAGCGGTCCATAAGATTCAGTGATTTCATCAAGGCCACTTCCGGAAAGCACGCGGTTACTTCCTCTCTTCCCGCCTGGTACAGTTCAGTGAAAAAATTCTTGATCGAGGAGGAGGAAGACGAAGACGACAAGAAGAAGGGGGGTATAGCCGGTGGTGTCTTCAGGGACATCTTCAGCATGCCAACGTCGCAGAGTTCAGGCGGCGGAGACCAGAGCAGCGCGATGACCGTGAAACACAAAAAGGACCAGGAGGAGCTTTTAGGGGAGGAGGAGCGCCGCCTCTACGCTGACCTCATAAAGGACATTAAAAAGTACACTGACCCTATGTATATGATGGGGCGTAAGATGAAGAAGCTGTGTGCTCGGTACGTGATGTAGATGAGGGTTCTGGGGATTTCAGGGGGTCATCGTCCGGGTGCTAACACTGACGCGCTCGTCGAGAGGGCGTTGTCGGTCTGTGAGTCAGCAGGCTTGGACACCGAGTTCATAGCATTGTCTAACAGACAAGTCGGCTACTGCACGGTATGCGATGCCTGCAAAAAATCGTTCACCTGCACAGTCGAAGACGACGTATTCCCTATCTTGGAGAAGATGCGGGACGCGGACGCGATAATAGTCGGCACGCCCACGTATTTCGCATCCGTATCAGGGAAACTAAAAGCGTTCATGGACCGCACCCTCCCGTTGAGGAGAAACAAGATGATGCTTTCCGGAAAAATCGGGGGCGCCATAGCGGTGGGAGGCTCACGAAACGGAGGCCAGGAAAAAGCAGTCTCTGAAATAACCGACTGGATGCTGCTGCAGGAGATGCTCGTCGTATCAGACAAAAAGACGGCGCACTTCGGTGGAATAGCGGTCGCAAGAAACCCTGGAGACGCGCTCGCCGATGAAATAGGCGTCGAAACCGTCGAGAACCTGGCCAAGAAAATAGTCGAAACGCTCAAAAGAACCGGAAAGTGACAGAAATAAAGCGCGCACGAGTCCACGTCTCAGGGAGAGTTCAAGGAGTATTCTACCGGATGAACGCGAAAAAAACCGCCGACTCACTTACTCTCACAGGATGGGTGAGAAACCTCCCAGATGGCGTCGTCGAAGCAGTATTCGAAGGAGAAGAATCCAAAGTGAAAAAAGCGCTCGCATGGTGCCGCAGGGGCCCTGAAAACTCGCGCGTAGACGACGTAGAAATAGGATGGGAGAAACCACAAGGAGAAAACAAAACATTCCAAATAAAATACTAAAATGAAAAAAACCATTTCCCTCCTCATCATAGTCTTGCTCGCAGCATCCGCGTCAGCGGAAATACCCACACGAGACTACCTCCAGGAAGCCTGGAACTACACAACCAAAGAGATAATAAGCGACATCTCAGTAGGCGACATAGACGGCGACGGACGAATGGAAGCGGCAGTAGCATCATCCTCTGAAGGAGTCGTCCGCGCATTCGACGGCGACGGAAGCCTGCTCTGGGAGTTTAGCGTCCCAACATACGTATACACTGTTCTCGCCGGCGACTTCGACGGCGACGGCCGCGCTGAAGTCGCCGTAGGAGGCGGCTCCCACGTTTACATGGTGGATGACGACGGGAACCTCTCCTGGAAGTATTACGCAGGCCAAAACAACGTGCGGGTTCTGGCGAAAACATCCAAGGCGGGTATAGTGGTCGGCGTCTACTCACAGGACTGCGTCCAAAACGCGGTCTTCATGCTTAACTCGTCAGGGGAGCGGCGCTGGTCATACAACACTGGATACAGGATGCCCTATGCTTTAGCCGCAGTTGACTTGGACGCCGACTCCATGGACGAGACAATAGTGGGCTTCATCGAGCGGGGAGTGGATACCGTACGAAAATCCTGCATTCCTGCATACACTAAACCCTCAACGGTGCTCGCGCTCGACGAAACCGGCAAACAGCTCTGGGAATCCAAAACGCCAGGCGGAGTCATGCAAGTCATCGCAGACGACTTGGACGCCGACGAATACTCCGAAATACTCGCAGGCTCATCCCCAGACATACTCGTATTCAACTCAAACGGGACGCTGCTATGGAACCAGTCGAGCGTCAGCCGAGTAGACGTCATCGAAGTCGGGGACATATCAGGCGACGGCAAAAAAGAGGTCTTGTTCGGCTCAGACAACGTCTACAACTTCGACCGCCGCGGCTCAATACGCTGGATGGCAAACACCGCCGACCGAGTCTACGCTCTCGCAGTAAGAGACTTGAACGGCGACGGCACAAGCGAGGTAATAGCAGGCTCGGACGCGTTATACGTGTTCTCGGACTTGGGCAACCGCCTATACAAGTCCCGGATCCTAAAAACCGTCGGAGACGCGGACGTCGGAGACTTCAACGGCGACGGATTCGACGACGTGATAGTCGGAGCAGTACGCGACGTAATCCTGTATGAAACCGGCTTTGCGGCCAAGAAGTCAAGGGCAAGCGCGTTCGACCAGATGGCCCGCGACTACGCCGACCGAGGTGAAAACGCCTCCGCGATAGAGTACGCCAAAAAAGCCCGGGCAGCCTACCTGGAAGTAGGAGACTTGGACGGCACATCAAGGATGCTAAAACTCATAGACCAATTGGAAGGCAAGGCATCCTACGACACGACGACCTCTTCCACGACCATTTTCACGCGCCCTCCCGCGACAGTCGAGCCCGCGCAGGCCAAGGACATAGCGGAAGACGCCAAAGAACTAATCCTGTCCCTTAGCCCCCGCCAAGTCAGGGACATCCTCAAATCCAACAAGGCGGTCACGGTCTTCGCGGTCGTCGGCTTGGCCCTGCTCGTGCTCGTATTGTGCGTCATCTACGTAATAGTTAAGATAGTACGCAGAATACATCATACTATGAAGACGCCGACCCTTGACAAAAAACTCAGCGAAGAAGACCGTGGCGGCATAAAACGCGGCCTAGTCAAAGGAGCCGGAACTGGCAGGGGTGTGAAGGTCGGCTGAAGATGAGAGTTCTAATATTCATGTGCGGCGAAGGATTGGGGCATACGAGCCGCTGCATATCCGTCGGCAGGCAGCTAATCTCAGCCGGCAATGAAGTCTTTTTTGGCGCCTACGGTTACTCCCACCAGCTCGTCGAAAAATCCGGTTACAGCGTCCATGAGATTCCCTCCGAAATCAAGCTCGTCGGCAGGAAGGGTTACTTGGACATGCTCGCCTCTGTTGGAGCGACATTGAAGAGCGCGAAGCTTTCGGGCGGAAAGGTTGTATTGGATTTGATCGACGAGGTTAAGCCCGACGTCGTCTTATCTGACAGCTATTACCTGGGGATTCTCGGGGCTAAGGTCAAGGGCATCCCGGTCGTCATCATGGTCAATCAGACTAACATGGTCGATTTCTTCCGGGATAGGGGCACGTCCCTTAACATCCTCGGGAAACTGGCTAAAACGTTTTATTCCGCGGTTTTCGAGCAGGTGGACGGCATAATTGTGCCTGATTTCCCGCCTCCTTACACGGTGTGCCGTCGAAACCTTTCGTTTACCAAGGGTATGCTGGACAAGATAGTCTTCAGCGGGCCCATAGTCAGGAGGCGTTACGGCGAAGTTAAGGCGAAGAAACTTGCAAAGCCGCATGTCTTGTCCATGGTAGGTGGATTCGGTTACCGGGCCTGCCTTTTTGAAAACATTCTCGCGGCCGCGAAACTTGACCGAACCATCGACTACACGCTAGTCTCCGGCCCAAGCGTCGACGCCGCTCAATTCGGAAGGCCCCATGGCAACGTCGGAATCGAAAGCTTTATCGAGGATCCGTTTCCATACATCAAGGGCTCTGACGTCGTGATTGCTCCGGGGGGCCATAGCGGGTGCATGGAGTCAATGTCGTTCGGGAAGCCTCTTCTTTCTTTTCCGGATATGCTGCACAACGAGCAGGAGAATAATGCCACAGTCGTCGACGAGGAAGGGTACGGCAGGCGATTGAGTTATTTCACTCCTCCCCAAGTGATACTTACCTGCATCCGGGAGGTCTTGGATGACAAGTCTTACGTGCGAAAGACCGCGCGTCTTCGCAGGCTTTCCGCCGAACTAGACGGGCCTTCAAGGGTGGTGGAAATCCTTGAGGATGCGGCGTGACCGTCAGCCTCTGGTCAGCCGCAGTATCTCCGTTATCCTCCTTGCCGCGGAATCGAGGAAGTATAGTCCGAGCGCTGCCGCCAAAAAATAAAGCGTCACGGATTTTTTCTCCTTCGACTTTACTTCCGCGCGCTCCTTGACGTCGAATATGACGTCCTGGGTCAACTGTATGGCGTCGCCGCTCGTGTAGAGTTTGCCTTGTGATAGGCGGGCGATTTTCCCCAGTGTCTCAAGGTCCACTCCTGTGTGAGTGTATTCTTTGGGGTAGTTTACCGCGAATCCCGTGGAGTCTGTGGCGTCCTCGGTTGCCGCGCCGACTATGTAGACTCCCTGGTCTTTGGCGTGGTATTCCCCTGAGTAAAGGCTTAAGCCTATTCTTTTAACCGGGAAGTCCTCCTCGTCTTCTTCCGGTGTTTGTATCCTGATTTTCGGGGTCTTAAGGCTTCTCGCGATTATGGGGTTGGAGTCCCCTAGAAACGAGTCGTCTGCCTCAACCACCGTGTCTTTTCGGCCCTCGATGTCGCCGACAACCCAGTTCGTGAGCGAGGGGATGATTTTCGCGTTTTCGCCGCTGTAAAGATCCTGCGCCCAGGTCAATCCGTCGTCCGTCGTAAGGGACGCCACTCTGCCGAGGCCGAAGCGCCACACCGTCAACACGGGATACCCTCCTTCGGTTGCGACGAGCACTTGGGCGTTTAGTTTCTCGCGGACGTTGTTGTAGTCTGTCACTTCCGTATCCACGAGCCGCAGGTTTCTCGTTATGAAGTGGTGGGGGTCGAGGACTGCGACTCCAACTGCGCCTTCTTCTTCCTCTCCCTCCTTGGTAAACGAGACCTTCAGGCGCTGATACTCTTCCGGCTCAAAGTAGAGGGCTCCTGACTGGCCTGCGATGTATTTCAGCGTTGACTGGCCGACGTTGTCTTTTCCGACCCCAACGATGTAGACTTTCACGCCCTTTGAAGTCAGGCTCGCAAGGGAATCCACTGTAGATGGCACGCGGGTCAGCCGTATTATCCCGTCCGAGAAAACCACGATGACCCGCTCGTTTGACTCAAGCTTCAGGAAGTCGTCCGCCATCTCCAGGGCCTGCACCATGTCCGTGTCCCCGCCGGCCT
>JBDRCA010000062.1:0-10317 GCA_043822165.1 Candidatus Altarchaeota archaeon | reverse complement strand
TCCCGGGAAGCGGAGCTGCCTCCCGGTTCTTAAGCGTCCTGTAAAGGGATTTTGCGACTAAGACAAGGCACACAGTCAACACTATACCTAAAACATTACAGACCCTAATCATCTCCTTACCTGTAGCCCTCTACTTTGTCTTCTCTGGTTTCTCTGCAGAACTCTTTCACCGAGGATTCAATGTCCGGGAATATTTTTTTGAATTCCTTGTTGAGTTTCATGTCATTTATTATCGCATACCATTCCTGCAGGGATGATTTCCGTTTCTCTATCGCCTTCTCGAAATCCTTCATGTTGACTTTCCTGGGTTCTCCCTTCTTTATCGCCTCCTTCCAAGGGAACTCGGCTGCCGCATCGCATATCTCCGCTATGTCAGAGCTTGCGTAATTCTTCGTCTTCTCAGCCAAAAGCTTATAGTCGATGTCTTCTTCAAGGGGGAGTCCTTCAGAGTACATCCTGAATAATGCAGTTCTCGTCTCCTCGTCCGGGGGAGGCACGAAGACGCAGTCGTTGAATCTTCCAGTGCGCTTCAAGGCAGGCTCCACATCCCAGGGCGCGTTAGTCGCACCTATTATGAAAACATTCTGGTTCGCGGAGATGCCGTCGAACTCAGACAACAAAGTGTTCACGACAATCTGGCGCCAATTGCTGCCCTCAGATATCCTGGTTCGCTTCAAACCCAACGCGTCTATCTCATCGAAGAATATGATTACGCCCCCGAGTTTTCCGGCCTGTCTTCTCGCCTCCTCAAAGACGTTGTGTATGTTGTTCTCAGTCTGGCCTGAATATCTGCCTATAAGGTTCCCGCAGCTTGCGTTAATAATCGGCCAACCAATCTCGCCCGCAATCGCCTCAGCAACATACGTCTTGCCGCAGCCAGGCGGGCCATACAACAAAACCCCCGAACCCACCCGCTGCTTGTACTGCCTGGCAAGCTCGCTGTGCTGCATCGGGTAAATGACTTCCTCTTCCAACAGTTCTTTGAGCTCGTTTAATCCAGCGACGTTTTTGAATGTCACTGCGCTGAACTCAAGTTTTGGAGTCGCATCATCCCTTCGTTTACCGGACATATCCTGCAAAGAAGGCTTAACTGCCTTTTTAGGCGCATCAACCTTGCCTGCGGTAGAAACCGTCTTTTCCCTGGCGGAGCCGCCCTCTCCTGCGTTATCCTTCACGTCTGCTTCTTTTTTTACCGTATCAGATACAGTGTCTTTTCTCGCGTCCGAGTCTCTCTCCTTCCTCGGCAAATCACGCATAATATCCCTATAATAGAAAAACCAAGTCATAAAAACCAGGACGGCACCCGCAATGCTGAGGTAACGAATTTCCACCTGGTATCCCAATGCCGTGGAAATCTTATCGTTCAAAACACTCAAATCCGAGAGAATGTTCACCCTAAAAGAAGTGTTTGAATAATATGCCACCAAGACTATCCCAAGCACGAGTAATGCGAATCCTCCACCCCCCCTCTTCTTAGCGGGCTCCTTCGTCATGTGATAGTATTCTAATACAGGGAAAAAATAGTTTTTCTTCGGCGCCCGCCGAAGAAAAACACTATATTATTTATTATAATGGGTGTCATAGCTTACCATGAACAAGAGAAACCTCATACTCATTGTTTTGCTCGCAGTCATAGTTTCCGCGGTGTTCGCGGTTGACTTACTCAAAAAACCTCTCGTAATCAACGACAAACCATTGGAGACCGAGGTCACAGTCTACAACCAAAACTTCGGCGTCGTCAAAGAATACCGTCCAAAATACTTGTTTGAGGGCTTAAACCAGGTTCTCTACGAAGGCGTTGCCTCCGCCATAGATCCCACGAGCGTCAAGCTCAAGGCTGTTGACGGAGTCGTGAACGTTCTCGAGCAGAACTTCCAGTATGACTTGGTGAGCAAATCCAAGATTATGCAAAAGTATGTCGGCAAAAACATTACCGCTTACCTGATTTACGGGGACAAAAAAGAGCTTGTTGAAGGCGAGCTTTTGTCGGCGAGCGGTAGCGAACTCATACTCAAAGACAGGGAGGGGCGCATCCAGACTCTTTATTCCTCGAATCTTGTTTTGCCGGAGCTTCCCGAGGGCTTGATATTAAAGCCGACTCTTGAGTGGCTCGTCGAGTCGACGGAGGAGAAAAACCAAACCCTCGAATTATCCTATATTACGTCGGGCTTAACGTGGCGCTCAGACTACGTCGTCGTAGTTGACAAGGACGATAGTATGCTTGACTTGAATGGGTGGGTGACGGTCACCAACAACGCGGGCACGACTTTTTATGACACGGCATTGAAGCTTGTCGCAGGGGATGTGCGGAGGGTTTCCGGGGGTGTGCCGGCGCCTTACGCGATGGCTGAACTTGCCTACGACAGGAAGGCGGGCGCCTCCCAGTTCAGCGAGGAGTCATTGTTCGAGTACCACATGTATGATTTGCAGCGCAAGACTACTTTGAAGAACAACGAGCAAAAACAGATTAGTCTTCTTGAGGCTGCGGCAGTTAACGCCGAAAAGGAGTTCGTGTACGAGAACACTTACTGGGCTACGTCCAACAAGAAGGTTAACGTTAAATTGAACTTCAACAACACGGAAGCCAACAATCTGGGTATACCGTTGCCTGCGGGAATAGTGCGCGTCTTCAAGGAAGACAGCGAAGGCAAACTACAGTTCATAGGCGAAGACAGTATAGACCACACGCCGCGGGACGAGACGCTGCGCCTCTACCTGGGTGATGCATTCGACGTCACAGGCGAGAGAAAACAACTTGACTACAACGACCTCGGAGGCTACTACGAATACAAGTGGGAAGTACTGCTGAAAAACCACAAAGACGAAGACATAATCGTAACAGTGCTTGAGAGCACGGGCGGCGACTGGGAAATCATCTCTGAAACACACCCTCACATAAAAGAGTCAAACCACCTGATTAAGTGGCGCATACCAGTAACCGCGAGAAAAGAAACGAAACTCACCTACACGATAAGATACAAGAAGTGGTGGTGAATAAAGGGTTTAACCTATACGATGTCGTCATCTAAATTAGGTTCTTCTTTCATGCAATATTTCTGGCAACTACGTTCCCACGGTTCCTCCTTGAAAGTCCACCCTGAATCCTGCGTTTTCAAGTAATTGCATTGATACTTATGGGCGTCTGTGCATATTGATTCCTCACCCTCAAGGTTGATGCAGCAGCCTTTCTCGCACTCCTTAACGTTGATGCAATCCACACCTTCAGTGAATAAGGCGTCTTGTTCGTCAAGGCCTGAAAGCCACGTCTCGCAATCCTTTCCAGTCGCATCCTCACAACCCAGACTTATGCTCTGGCAGCACCCGGTCTTGCAGTCCTTAATGTCCCTGCAGATTATGCCCTCCCTAAACTCTCCCTCGCATAAAGATTCAGTCGTCGACCAGCATTCAGGGAGACAGCACCCTTTCATCTTGCCCTCGCATTCTTTCACATTCACGCATTTAGTATCTGGAAAGAACTTGTATCCCGGTTCTGGCTTGAATATATTGTTGCAATCGAAACTGCTAACATCATCAGTGCAAAGATACACGTCATCGCCCAAGGTTATCGCGCAGCAGCCGTTTCTCTTGCATTTAGGATCCAATCCAAAATTCGTGACCTGTAGTCCACCAACATCCTGCATCCTTGAACATGTGTCCTCGCCAACCCCTTTGACTCTCTCGCATAATCCGTTCGTGCATCCAAAGTGACCGCAATTCAGATCGTTTTTACATTCATCTGCTCCCTTACCCGGCACCTGAGCACAGAGATAACGCTCGTCACTACATATCGTGTGCCCGCAATCAGAGTTTTCCGAACACGTGTCATTTCCGGGCGTGTATACAACACTGCAATAACCCTTATCATCGCATTCATGGTGCATGCACTCTAAACTTGCCCCCTTACTTCCACCATCATCAATCATACACTCTCTCTCACCCTTACCCTTAATCCTGATACACTCACCCATCTCCCCGCATGCATTGTGTCCGCAATCAGAATTTACTCGGCATTCATCCTCTCCAGGACCATCCACTTCCATGCAATTAAAACTAGTGTTAGTGCATACTCTGTGCCGGCACTCTGAGTCTTGCTTGCAAACACTCTCCCCTCGCCCATCGACTCTCGCACAAGAACCGTCTACGCACTCATAATGGAATTCCCCACCATACGCGCCCAATTGATTGGTTTCAGCTTCCATGAACCTTCCAGAAGGCATGAGAACAGTGTAGTCTATCCTAAAGAAAATAAACGCGATGATGAGAAGGCTTAATCCTATAATCCAGCCCAGGCGTGAGTGGACTTTCTTGGTGTCGGTTTTCAACTCAAAGTAGTCTCCCCACTCCTTCTTGAATTCCTCCGTCTGCGGGTCCACCATTAATTATACAGTACTCAATGTAAAAAAAATCACTTTAAATCATGGATTAGCGCTGTTTCGTCGCAGTTCTCGTATTTCGTGCACCTTATGCATTCGCCCCAAATCTTGTGGGGCAGTGTCTCTTTTTCTATGACCTTGAATTTTATCTTCTTGAAGAAATCAGGTTTCGTGGTGAGCGTGAAGACTTTCTTGATTCCGAGTTTTTCGGCTTCCGCTAGAGATTCTTCGACGAGTGCTTTGCCCACTCCCTTGCCTCGGTGTTTCTCGGCGACAGCCAGCGACTTTACTTCACCCAAATCCATCCAGCAGACGTAGAGGGCGCAGCAGCCTATGACTTCGCCGTCTTTCACCGCCACATTGAAGCACTGAACGTGCTCGTAGAGCTCTGATAAGGAGCGCGCGAGCATTTCGCCGCGGCCTGCGTAGTCGTCTATGAGCGTTTTTATGCGCGCGACGTCTGCCGGGACTGCCTTCCTAATCTTTACGTCCTTCATCTCCATTGTTAATCTATTTTCTTTTTCGCGGATAAAACGGTGAGTGTTTCGAAGAATAGCTTTTTCTCGGCTTTGGATTCTGTTTTGAATCCTTTTTCTGCGAATGATTTTTTGACGTAGTCGACGTCGTTAAGAGAGGAGACAAGCAAAAACACGGTGCCGTCCGGATTCAAGTATTCCCCGACTTTATCTATGAATTCTTCGATGAGTTTTCTTCCCTTGCCGCCGCCGTCCACCGCCTTGTCCTTGACTTTCTTGCTGGGCAGATACGGGGGGTTGAAGGCAACTACGTCGAATTTTCCAGAAACGTTCTCGAAGAGGTTCGAGACCATAAACTCGGCGTTAATAATCCTGTTTCGCATTGCATTCCTGCGGGCGCTCTCAACTGCTGCAGGGTCCACGTCAACTCCCAGCACGTAACCTGCTTTTCCTGCGGCAGACAAGGCGATGATTCCTGTGCCGGTGCCGACATCCAAGACGCGCTCTCCGTCATCGACGACTATCGAGTCTGCGAGGAGGATGGAGTCTTCTGCGGGAGAGTATACGTTAAAGTCCGCGTCGAGAACCAGGTCCCTATAGTAGAATGTCATATACTATATAATAGGGAGAATGCTTGTATTATTCTTTCGTGGACTCACTACACCTTGACAAAAATATGCGGCTTGAAGGCAACGCAGCACTTAATGACGCCCGCCATGCAATACTGGGTGTTCCCGCGGATTACACGCAGACTAACAGGGTGGGCGCAAGATACGCGCCCCTTGAAATCCGGAAAAACTTTCTAGAGCTTGACAAGGAGTGGGACAGGATATCGTATTACGACCTCGGTAATGTCTGGCCGGTCTTAGGGGACATGA
Source organism: Candidatus Altarchaeota archaeon (assembly GCA_043822165.1). Lineage (GTDB taxonomy): Archaea > Altiarchaeota > Altiarchaeia > IMC4 > SCGC-AAA252-I15 > SCGC-AAA252-I15. Next base: position 4,590 of record JBDRCA010000062.1, on the reverse strand, counting down.
AGGCGACATGCGGGCGGGTCGCGGAAGTCTTAACGCAGCTGAAATCCGAATCACATGCAACTCCAATAATACTTGGCGGCGAACACACGATAACCTATGGCGCAGTCAAAGCGCTGCAGCCTGAAGTCGTCGTCTGGTTTGACGCCCACGCAGACTTAAACGACAAGTACCTGGGGCAACCATTCTGCCACGCAACCGTAGCCCGAAGGATAATGGAGCTTGGAGTCAAACTCGTTCAAGTTGGCGTGAGGACAAAAAGCTTCGAGGAAAAAGAGTACTCGGAAAAAGAACGCGTAATACAGGTCAGCGCAGAAGACGCTAAACCAGTCCTGAAGAAATTAAAGGGTAAGCGCGTCTACGTCTCGGTCGACTTGGACGTATTGGACCCGTCAATCGTCCCAGGCGTCGGAAACCCTGAGCCAGACGGAATAAGCTTAAATACTCTACTATCCCTTATAGATACGTTAAGAGAGGCCTGCAAGCCAGTCGGCTTCGACATTGTAGAAGCCTGCCCGAACTTTGACCAAGGCCTTGCATGCCTTTCCGCGGCAGCAATTCTCAAAAGCATATTAAAATGAAGGGAGACAAGATTGCACTTACAGGGTCATACGCCGGCTCAAACACGGAAAAACTCTTAGAAGACATGCCCCCCCACGGAATACTCCAACTGTCTCTTTGCGGCAGGGAAATAACCCTAAACGTCAAAAGCGAAGACCTAGACGAAGTCAAAAAAAGCCTCCGAAAAATCGGCGTCGGAAACCTCTCCATACTCGAGTGGCGCAAATGCGGGATGACGCTGGCCGGCTCCGGCTCAGGCCAAGACGACGCCGAACTCATAAAAGTAAACCTAATCCCCGCAGCCATAGACGAAGGACTAAGACTCATAGCACTGCTAAACACACTCCCACTAGAAGAAGAACTCGTAGAACTCATGCACACGACAGTCGAAGAAGTCCTCGACAACGCAGGCATAAGCGATGCGATATTCACAATCCAAGTCAACAAGAAAGCAACAGACGAAAAATACGTCGAAGCAGTGAAAATCGCAACCCTGAACGCGCTATTCGAATCCGGCGGAGTCGTCGGAATAGAATAACTAGCTCTCCAATACGGCTCCAGATAACACAAAGGAGCGTTTTTATTCGAGCAATACCGAGGGTTAACTATGAGCCCGAACGTTATAGACCCTGTGGCGAGAAGGCAGATGACTGCGGTGGCTCTCGCGGCACTTGCAAGGCGAACGTCAGACTTAAGGGAACTTGAAGCAGGCATAATAAACACGCCAGCCGCCCCCTACCAGCCTAATTCTCTCGGGACCGTGGACAACACAGTCCTCGAAACAAGCGTCGGAAGAATGTGTGTCGGCCTAACCAACACAGAAGGCGCTGACGTTATAGTGCTTCCTCCAACGCCTCAGGAGAGGCCTCTCGGGGCGGGCAGCTACTCTGACATAGCAGCCACCGCCTTCAAGAACACTTTCATGCGGTATCAACGAAGCGGACAGAAAACAGTCATCGTCGGCGGCCAAGAGGAGCTTGACGAGTTCGTGTCCACGATGGTCGACGAGATGATAACTCCCAGGGATAAGGCTCTTGACACTGCAGGCTTCACGTTATCAACAGAAAAACTATCCCAACACCTCTCAGGACAGAAGCCTCTGCCTAAAGACGAGTTCCTCGAGGAAGCAAGAGCCTCTCTCGGCTTCTTCTTCCAGTTCATGCCCATGAAAGACGGGATTGCATACGTCGGCGAAGCCGGTGCAGGAATAAGGATAGCAGCCGTAGACGACACCTCAGAGGCCCCCCCATACGACTACACACTCCTCATACAGGATGAAGGCAAAGACAGCCTCACCAAAGCGGGAGTGCGCTACAAAAGCCTTGGCGAAAGCCTCGCAACAGTCGACGCCCTCATAAAAAAACAAGGGGAAGCCGGCGGATTCTACACCCCGGAAAAAAACCAGCCCTCAGTGCACGTAATCGGCTCAGCCAAACTACTATCCCAAGAAGACAACACGTGCAAAGTATACCACGACGGAAGAGGAAACGCCATGCTACTCGACATGGGAGTACCCGTAAAAACGCTCATAGAAAACGGGGAAGATCCAGGCAGGATAAACACGATACTCCTCACCCACCCACACGCAGACCACACGAGCGGAGTCGCAGACCTTCTGGCATACAAGGCGATGCGAGGAGAGAAGGCGACAGCAGTCGTACTGAACGAGGAAATGAGGCACTCACTGGAAAACATGTTTTCAGCAACTCTCGGACAGGATGAATACCAGCGATTAAAAGACAAAGTATCCTTTCAGGTACTTGAAAAAGACAGGGAAGGAAGTCTATCTTACACTCCCCTCAAAGTCTCCGGGACAACCATCGAAGCAATCGACGTAAGACACGTAACGGAACGTGCAATCGGGTACACTCTCACGACCGACGCAGCCGACGGTGTGCGCGTCCAGTACTCTCACTCAGGGGACATGCAGTACGGTGTGGGCCACATAGACAAGCTCGTGGCTAAACTCTCATCATCAGTAGAGTACGTTAACTCCCACGAAGGCTTCCCCCCAGAGGGAACCTCAGAGTCTGAATTGCTGTCAACGACTATAGTGTCACTATCCGGAATAGAATATTCCGACCGAAAGGGAGCCTGGACGAATCACACAAGCGTTAACGACGACACCAAATACCCCGAGCTTCAGAGTCTTTTGAACGGAGTTGACTTAGGCGAGTTTGAAGACAAGAAGGCTCAGTTAGAAAGATGGGACCACCAAGTGGTTTCCTTTTTAAGCCCCCGCCAAAATGTTTCATCAGCGGTCGTCTCCATTGACGTGGGAGAGTCGATAATACATGCGAGTCCGCAAAATGCCAGCGCAATCAAATCAGAGATTCTCGTGGACATGGTAGGCGGAACATCCCTTAGTGTCTACGGAGACCACTGCGACAGCAAAACCGAAAGCACGGTCGACGGAACACTCACGCAAGGAGACGTAATCGTTTTAGCAAGAGGCGAGAAAACCAAGTGGAAGCCAACTGGGGCAGAAACCGCGCTAGCAGTTTAATCGATGGCTCCAGTCAAATCCGCCCTCTGAAGACCTCAGGGATTATAGTAGAAAGTCCCGTAGAATACTTCGACTGCCGGCCCAATCAAAAACACCCTACTAATCTCATCGCCGTCACGCTCGAACTCAACACTTAATGAACCGCCAGGCGCGTTAAACTTTACTGCCCGCCTAGGGTCCGCATTACCGTTCAAAAGCGCGGCAACACCCGCCGCGCAAATACCCGTCCCACAAGCCAATGTTTCATCCTCGACGCCGCGCTCAAAAGTCCTGATCCTGAACTCGTTCTTATCCTCCTTCTGCACGAAATGCACGTTAACCCCCTTCGGGAAAACCTTCACGTAATTCCTAATCTTTTTTCCGACACCGTAAACATCGAACGAATCAACGTCATCGACAAACAATATTGCGTGAGGATTACCCATCCCCACAGCAGTCAGACGATACGAGCCACCATTCACTGAAACCTCCTGGTCAACGAAAGAATCCTCCGGGTTACCCGCAACCTGAGCTTCACCCCGTTTAACCTGCGGCGCACCCATGTCCACGCGAACCTGCTCCACGTCCTCGTTGAACAAAGTCAGCTTAAGCTTCCTTGCGCCTGAAAGCGTCTCAACGCTTATGCTGGTCTCAGTAACATAACCCTTCTTGTGAAGATACTTTGCGAAACAACGTATTCCGTTCCCGCACATCTCCGCGATGCTCCCGTCAGGATTATAAAAGACGAATCTCGCATCTTCAGCCTCCGACTTCTGGACGAAGATAACTCCGTCCGAGCCCACGCCCATGTGCCTGTCAGACACCGCCGCCACGAAACCGGGCTTCCTATCACCTGGAATAACCTCTGACTCCCACTCATCAACGAGGACGAAATCATTTCCAGTACCCTGCATCTTAGTGAACAAAACCCTCATTTTACTCTGGAAAACATTATTCCACACCATAATATTAATAAGAACCAAACAGCCATCTGAAGAAAAAACAGCAGGGACAATCAAGGAAAAGACTTATGCTCGACGGGGAAAGAATGATGGGCTTCATGGTATTAATTAAGTGATGTCGCTAAAAACTACTGTGAAAGAGTTGAGGAAAAGTGGTTAAGGCAAATTCCAAAACAAGAAAGGAAAGGCAAAACGCCGAGCTTCTCGCAGCGTCAAAGCACATGTATTATGAATTTTGGATGTTGGGCGAAGCATTGAAAAAAGTTTGTAATCCTGGAGATCAACAAGGTCTTAATTGCGCACTTGAATCCTTTGGTATTCATGCAAGAGTTCTTACCGACTTCCTCTTCAAATCAAGCGGGTGGGAAGACGACGTTTTAGCGATAGACTATGTAAACGACCCAGAATCTTGGGTAAACTATATCAACACCAAGAAGGGGATACGTGTTTATCTCACAAAACGTGTCGGAAAAGAAATTGCACACTTAACCTACACGAGACTGAACATCGGATCCGAAGAAAAAAACTGGGATTGTGCAAAGATTCATAAGATGATAACCGAGCTTTTTTTGGAGTTCCTAAACA
>JBDRCA010000061.1:0-7847 GCA_043822165.1 Candidatus Altarchaeota archaeon | reverse complement strand
ATTGCGTCTTACCCGTTCACGACGCAGGGTATTTTGATGGGTTACGTGAAGGTTGGGCACATGAGCGTCCAGGTTATTGATTCCCCGGGTTTGTTGGATAGGCCGATGGAGGATAGGAACAAGATTGAGTTGCAGGCTGCTTTGGCGTTGTCTGAGCTTGCGGATTGTATTTTGTTCGTGGTTGATCCGACGGTTGACGTTGAGCCCCAGTTCAAGCTTTACGAGGAGGTTTCCCAGAACTTTGACGTCAGGATTGTTGTGGCAATCAACAAGGTTGATGTGGCCTCCAAGGAGGAGGTTTGTCTCGTCTCTGATTTGTTTGAGGGTGCTTGTGTTGTTTGTTTTTCGGCAATTGATGCCGGGGATTGCAGGCGTGTTTTTGATTTTTGCTGGGGGGATTCTGGTTTCTAGGGTATTGGGCGGTATTTGGTTATGTCTATTGCCCACTCAAGGAGGAGGAGAGCTGCTGCGATGAATAGTATGTAGGGTACTGGCTCGCTTATGGTTTCTGTCTGTGTTACTTTGGTGAGGAATACGCCTTTTAGGGACTGCATGTCTTCTACGCGGGAGTAGGTTCCGCCTGTCTTGTTTGCAAGGTAGTTTAGGACTTCCTCGTCGAGTCCGGGGAAGGATGCGATTGTCGCGTTTTTTTCTTCAAGCTCGGGGGGTACGACTATGTTCAGGGATTCCGTAGTCCCTATGCCTACCGTGTAGACTCTGACGTTGTTTTTGAGCAGAGAGTTTATGGAGTCGTTTATGGAGACTCCGACGTTGTTTCTGCCGTCTGTTATGAGCATTATGGTCTTGTTTCTGTCTGATTCGGAGAGGAGTGCGGATGATGATATTAGTGCGTCGCCTATTGCCGTGCCTGCCGGGGAGTCGGGGGATATTGCCTTTATGGTTTCTATGACGTCGTCTTTGTTTACTGTCGGCCTCATTCTTATGTAGGGTCTGCCGGCGAAAGTTACGACTCCGATTCGGACGTCTTCGAGGGCTGAAATCCAGCGTATCGCTGTTTCCTTGGTGGCTTCGAGCCGGTTTGGTTCGAGATCGGGGGTCAGCATCGACGAGGACGTGTCGATTACGAGTACGAAGTCTTCTCCCATGACTTGCCGGTATTCGACGATGCGCGGGTCGGATGCGGCGAATACGAATGATACGATGACCAGCAGCCGAATTAGGAGGGGTAGGAGTCCGGGAGGCAGTATTTGGCGGCCTGCTACTTTCTCAAGTGTTTCGAAGTTGCCGAATCGGAGTACTCTTGCCCGGAAGTATCGGTTGGCGAGATAGTATATTATGATGGATGCTATGACCATGAAGGCGATCATGTCGTAGTGTGTTGTCGAGAACTCTATTTTGACGACGTTTCCGCTAAGCAGTTGTTCGGTTATCATGTCTCCAAGTCAAGGTATCTTATGAGTGGTTCTATGAATGGTTGGTGCGTGTAGATTTTAACGAAGTGCGCGCCGCTTGAGTGGAATTCATCCAGGATTTTAGCTTCCTGTTCCTTGGTTTTCTCCTCGAATGATTTCCTGAGTCTGTCCGTGTTGACGAGCATTGATTTTCCTGTTAGTGGGTCGGAGAGTTTCATGTAGCCGAGTTTTGGGGGTATTACGCTGTCTCTTATGTCGCGGACCATTATGCCGAATACGCGGTCCAGTTTTCCTGAAACAGACTTTAATGCGGATCCCCAGCCGTCTCCGACGCCTATGAAGTCGGATATTATGAACAGTATCGTCCTTGGACGCAGCATGTGCAGTGTCTTTATCAAGGCGGATGTTAGGTCGCATCCTCCGCCGTAGAATGACGGGTTCACGGTGAGGCGCAGGAGGTTGTAGTACGTGGAATTGTCGTTTGAGGGTGGGATGTAGTTTAGGACTCTGTCGTTGAACATGCAAAAACCAACGCTGTCGCCCGACTCTATTCCGGCGTAGGCAAGTGTTCCTGCAAGAATCGCGGCGTACTCGCTTTTGAGCTTGTCTTGGGTGCCGAAGAGCATGGAGGATGATGTGTCGAGCATTATGAATACGTCGAGGTTTCTTTCCTCCTCGTATTCCTTCACGTATGTCCTGTTGGACCTGAGAGATGCCTTCCAGTCTATCTTTTTGGGGTCGTCTTCGCCTGGAACGTATTCGCGAAGCTCTGAGAACTCCATTCCGGAGCCGTGCAGCATTATCTTGTATCTTAGGCTGAAGCGGAACGTGTCTATGAGCCGTCTCACGTTCACGTCCACTTCCGTCATCAATTCGTTTATTGATAGGAACTGCATGTCATACACCTTTTTCTAGAGGACTGGAACCTTTTTTATTATTTCGTCTACGACGTCGTCGGTCCTGACCTCCCGGGCCTTTCCCTCATAGTTTAAGAGTATCCTGTGGCGAAGAACAGGCTTTGCAACGGCGCGCACGTCCTCCGGCATGGTGTAGACCCGCCCCTGCATGAGCGCCGTTGCCCTTGCACCAAGGGTTAGGTATATGGACGCCCTCGGGGAGGCGCCCCAGTGTATGAAGTTGGCGTTTTTTATGTTGTATTTAGCCGGGTTCCTAGTAGCGTCGACCAAGTCAATGGCGTATGACTTTACTTCAGGCGAGAGGTGGACTCTTTTGATGACGCTTTGAAGATCCAGTATGTCCTGGTGGGAGATTACGCTTTTCACGTCCAAGTCACGCACCTTCTTTACTTCTGCGTTATGGTCTATTATCTCAAGCTCCTCCTCCTCTGTCGGATAATCCACGAAAATCTTGAACAAGAAACGATCCGTCTGGGCGACAGAGAGAGGATATACGCCAGACTGCTCAAGCGGGTTCTGGGTTGCAAGCACCATGAACGGATTCGGCAGATCAAACGATTCCTTGGCTATGGTTACTTGGCGCTCCCCCATGGCCTCAAGCATCGCGGACTGCACCTTCGGAGGGGAACGGTTTATCTCGTCTGCGAGTATGAAGTTTGCGAAAATCGGGCCCTTAAGGATGTAGAATCCCTTCGCCTCCTCGTAGACTGACGTACCAGTTATGTCCGACGGCAGAAGGTCCGGCGTGAACTGAATCCTCTGGAACGACGACGCCTTAACGGTTCGCGTGAGAATCCTGACGAGAAGCGTCTTGGCAAGCCCCGGAACGCTCTCGAGCAGGATGTGGCCGCGGCAAATCATGCACTTTAAGACCAGGTCTACTACCCGCTCCTGGCCTATGATGCCTTTTTTTATCTCCTCGCGCATGTCTTGGAGCTTCTGGCTGTGCTTGTAGAGTTCCTGCTCTGATACTTCTTTCATCTCAAAAGTTTATTTTCTTTAAGGGGTCTATTTTCACGCCTACCCTGTCTTCTATCTTGAAGGGGCGTATGTCTATGGGGTGTTTTGTGCCGAGCATCTTGAGTATCATGACGCCGCGGTGGTATACGTTGCCCGTGCGTATTATGTTGAGGTAGATTACGCCGTCGGCTACGAATTCCTCGTTCGTGTATTGTATGTCGTCGAGTCTTCCCTGCATCTTCTCGTGTATGAGGAAAGAAGTGCATTTCATGGAGTATTCTTCGATGATTTTCTGCACCCCCCTGCGGTACCCGCCCTTGTCCCCGCTAAACTGCATGACAACGGTCAGTGAGTCCACGGAAATCCTTGAGGGATTAAACTCTTTTATGGACGTCATAATCTCCTCGGACTTAAGCCAGCTTAAGGGATCGTCTCCGAACTCCGTCTGCAATTTAGGGCAGAAAACTCTCAGCTTATCCTCCTCCTGGAGCTTGTCCAAGTCCCATCCGAAACGCAAGGCCTCGTCCCTGAGCTTGTCGTATTCGCGCTCAAGGTTTATGAAAACGCCGCGCTCCCCGTATTTTAATGCTCCCTGGACTATGAACTGGAGTGCCATGATGCTTTTCCCAGTTCCCGGGGTTCCGCTTATGAGGATCGTGTGTCCCGACGGAACTCCTCCCTCGATAAGATTGTCCAATCCGTCAATGCCCGTTGGTATTCTCTCCATTTTTTACATCACCGGTACTTTTTTGATTATTGCATCGATTATTTCGTCGTGTTTTATCTGCCGTGCCTTGCCCTCATAGTTCAGGATTATCCTGTGGCGCAAGACAGGTTTTGCAACGGCGCGCACGTCCTCCGGCATGGTGTAGACCCGCCCCTCCATGAGCGCCGTTGCTCTCGCACTCAACGCAAGGTATATTGAGGCTCTGGGAGATGCGCCCCACTGCATGTATCTAGCCTCCTCTATGCCGTATCTTTTAGGGTTTCTGGTTGCAGTAACCAGGGCGACGATGTATTTCTTGATTTCAGGGGCAATGTAAATCTTTTTTATGCAGTTGTTAATCTCCTGGATGTCTTTAACCGAGAACACTGGCTCCAGCTTGTAGTCTGAAAGCGACTTAACCTCAAGGTTTGAGTCCACTATCATCGCCTCCTCCGCTTTAGTGGTGTATTCCATGACAACCTTCATGAGGAAACGATCCAGCTGCGCCTCAGGCAACGGATAAACATCCCTTGTCTCGAGCGGGTTCTGGGTTGCAAGCACCATGAACGGGTCAGGCAACGGCATAGTCTCCTTGCCGATGGTAACGTTTCTTTCAGCCATGGCCTCGAGCATCGCGGACTGCACCTTTGGTGGAGCCCTGTTTATCTCGTCTCCAGCGATGATATTGGCGAAAATAGGGCCCTTGACCAGGTAGAATCCTTTCTGCTTCTCGTAAACAGAAGTTCCTGTTATGTCTGACGGCAGAAGATCCGGGGTGAACTGAATCCTCTTGTATAATGAACCGCTTACTAGCTTGCTTAACACGACCACCATCAGCGTTTTGGCAATCCCCGGCACGCCTTCGATTAGGACGTGGCCGCCACAAAGACAAGACTTTAATACGTCAGATAAAGCATCGTCGTGGCCGATTATGACCTTGTGGAACTCAGACTTTATTTTTTCTATTTGCTTGTTGCGTTCCTTAACCTCATCAACGAGAGAATCATCAATCATGTTGCGTGCCATCTAAAGCCCAGGCAAGGCGGTGACAAATCAAGTAAAAGCCTTTACGGGCTTTATTTTACGGCTCCGGTCAACTATTTTGAATGCTGGGAAAAAAAGCTAGTATGGTTTGCCGGAAGCCCACCAAACCATTTTCCTGCCCGTCCCCGACTTAGACTTGCCCGACGCTCCCTTGATTAATCCCATTGCCTTGAGCTTGTACAGGTGACTGTTGGCAGTAGACCAGGACATATTAGCCTTCTTCGCAATCTCGTACGTGGACGGGGGAGTGTCGCATTTATCGAAGACTTTGAGGACTTGCTTGTCCACTTCGACCAATTCTTCTTCAAATGAGTCTTTCATTTGTGCCTTATACCTCCGTTTTTTATTTTCTCTCCCCTAAAAGGGGGTTTAAGAACCAGCCACAAAAAGGCTGGTTCTTAACAATCCCTTTTGGTCCGTTATGCGTCGCTTGCGATTACGGCTATGGTTCCCTGCGTTGTCGCACCCTCGAATACTCCGTAGGGTACGAACACCTTAATCTTCATGACTGCGGAGTTTCCTGGAACAAGCCAGCCGGTATTGTAGGTAGTGGTGCCTGCTTGGTTCCAGACGTAGCGTGCGTTGTCGCATGTGGTTCCTGCACCTGGGTTGTCCATGTTGTATTTGTAGAGGAACACCTGGTTGCATGTCGCATTCACTTGCACGCAGTATCCGGTAAGCGGGCCCGCGTCTATGTCTCCGACACCCCATTGACCGCTTCCAGTCAGGGTTACTGACGTCCTGTCGCCGGCAGCGGAAAAGTCGACTTTTCCTGTCACTGTTCTCGTGTGCGCTATGGCACCGACGTATAACGTGGCGCCGGTCGCGTTGCAGTTACCGGTCTTGTTTATTATCCAGAAATACTCTTCGCTTGCGTTCCTGAATCGACCGTATACCATGTTCGCGTGCGGCGGGATGTTTCCTTCAGGGTCCGTTATATAAACGAGCTGTCTTGTCTCGTTGTATTCGGCCCGGTTAATGAAATAGTATTCGGCAACGGTCGTCGCAGATTCATTTGCCAGGGCTACGAAGTTCGCCGAGTTATCTGCCACTGCACCTTGAGCGAACGGGTTTGATGTCGGGTACGTTGAGTTAAACCAGACTTTGGTTATGTTTTTGGATCCTATGTTTTCCACTTGGACCGCGTAGTAGTTGTCTGTGGACTCGTTGCACGATGTTGATGACGTGCCTGGTCCGCCCCACCCGCATGATGAACCTGGGTTCACTGTCCAGGCGAGCGCGTTAGGGTCTACGTTAATCCATGTTACAGACGAGATTGTGACTGTAACGTTGGCTGTGTCGTTGTCTGTTGCTGCGCTAGCGCTTCCTGCTAGAAACAGTAGGGACATCAGCACCCCAAACAATAAAATATTTTTTTTCATATTTTTTCACCTCTGCTTTTCTTTTTTTTATTTTCCTCAATTTTTTTATATTTTCTTCGTCTTTAGCCTGTCACATCTACCGCTAGAGCGATAACTGTTAGGGTGCCTGGTGTCTGCGCGCCTGCGTGCACTCCGAAGGGTACTGCAACGCGCACGTTCGCAATCCTTGTCTCTCCCGGGCTTAGCCTGTTGCTTGTGTCTGAGAAGTACTCTGTAAACGTGTTTCCTGCAGCTGTCCCCCCTGGCGCGTCCTTGTTCCAGTGGTAGAATCTTACTATGTCGCAGGTTCCGTTCACTGCAACGGTTACGTTCGTCCCGGCAGCTGTCGTGCCGATTACCACGTCTGCCCATCCCCATTCGCCGGATACTCCTTCAAAGACTCCCCGTCTTACGTCGAATGAGTCGCCGGTTGTGAGGGTGTCGTATGATGCTTCATCGAAGTCTATCGTCCCGTCCTGTGACTGGTTGTGAGCTGACTCGCCTATGTAGAAGCGGGCTGCAGTGTCATTGCATCCGTCCGCGCCGTTTAATTCCGTGAACCAGAAGTATTCCACGTTTCCTAGTCGTATCCTCCCCTGGGCCGCATAGCTTGACGGTGTTGTAAGATAGATAAGTGGCGTCTCATTGTATTCCCAGCGGTCTACCGGATAATACATTTCACCGGAACTGTTCTGCCGTATCTGGACGTAGTTTCCTGCGTTATAGCTTGCGTTGTCTCCAGAACCGAACGGCATTGAAGAAGGATAAGTGGAATTAAACCAGAGATAGGATATGTTGGTTGAACCAACGTTTTCTATGACGAAGCCGTTTTCGTCTCCGAAGCTTCCAGGATCAACGTTGGTCCAGGAAAGGGTTGTGGGGCTCACGTCGATGAGCGTCTTTTGTGCGACTGTAACAGATATTGATACTGTGTCTGTTTTTGTTTGGTTTGCTTGCGCGTTTACTGTCGTGGACAAAAGAAAGATTAATAGTGCTATGGGTATTCCTTTACTTGCCTTTTTCAGGGTGGTCATCATTTATTCACCTCGTTTGTATTGTCTCTCACACCGAGTGTTTACCCAAACCACCACCCTGTCGTGGCTACCTTAGATTTGATTTGTTTTTTATACCCCTCCTCTCTAAGTTAGAACCATGTTGTTATGTTGGTATAGTTGTATAACCCTATGGTTCTATGGTTTCATATTAGCATAAAGTTATATAAATACTTATCGGTTTGGTTTGATAGGGGTATACCCCTATAGAGATGTAGTGATATATCAATATAACGAGGTATTTTGGAACAGGTGTGTGACCAACATTAAATAAGGCCGCAGTACACTGAAAATCCGCCGAAGAAGATAATTGGGTGGAATCGCCTAAACAACCTTGCACTCACCGCGAACACACCTTGGCTCGGCACCTTGCCGGCAACTGGAATCATTGGAAACATTCCCGGAACACCTGGCTAAACCACACCTAAACTGGG
>JBDRCA010000060.1:0-2377 GCA_043822165.1 Candidatus Altarchaeota archaeon | reverse complement strand
CAGACGCTCCGTTAGTGTGTCGCGGTCAAAACACTTTCGGTCATGAATCCAGGCATTACCGTCGAAATTCATTTACAGGTTTCGCTTTCTCAGGTTATTGACAAATTCCATCGCGGCGTCCGTTATGGCATCGTGCTCCTCCACAGGATTACCCATGTGATGCATACCCTTCAAGCCCTCGACGAAAAAGCCAGAACGCTCCACCCCATTCTCTGCGAGAGCCTCGAATTGCCCCTCTATCAACTCGGTAAGAAGCAGCCCATAGGTTATGACATTAGGAGGCTTAGCATCAGGATCAACGGGCGCGCCCGGAAGCTTTATGAGAGGCTCGGGAGCCGCCCCAACATATTCAAACGTTAGAACATCTGGATTCTTAACCCTTCTGAGTATGTGACGCGTTATCTGCTCGACAGGATTGACAGCCTCTGATGAATCGTCTGCAGCGCCGACATCAGAAGTCCTTACGATCCGGGTGGAACCGTCGGGGAGCCAAATCCTTTTTGGAGTCAGCCTGAACGAGAAAAGAACCCGCCCCACCTTATACTGCAAGCTCAGCTCGTCACGGGCAACATCCAAGCCCGCCTCCATGTTATCATACCAAGAACGAAGCTCCGGCTCCGGCAGATTCTCCATAGCATCAAGCTTCCAATGAGGAGAAACAATACGAGGCTCATTTGCCTCAAAAGCCCTTTTACAGGTTAGCTTGCGGCGCATTGAATATATTAGGCATTTAAACAAAAAAAATCAAAACACGCGAAACTTAATTTATTTTCATTCACAATATAGTCGTGACCATGACCTCCAGAATAAACACCAGAAGCATCTACCTAGGCGTCTTCTTCATGTCCCTGTCAACACTCATGCTCGAAGTGCTCTTGACCAGGATAATCTCCGTCGTATTCTGGTACCACTACGCCTTCGCAACCATCTCGCTGGCCCTCCTCGGCTTCAGCGTCGCAGGACTGTACGTCTACCTTTTCCCGGAAAAATTCCCGGAAGAAAAAGTATTCGAAAGACTCGTTGCGTCATCACTCCTTTTTTTCACGAGCATCGTATACAACTTCGCCTTCTTTTTCTACATCGGCTCAAGCTACAAATTCGCATCCCTGCACCCGAAAGCGCTCCTCCTGTTCCTCCCGGTCCTTGCCATCCTTTGCACACTAATCTTCACATCATTCTTCTTCAGCGGCCTTTGCATCTCACTGGCGCTCCTCCACCTCAGAGCACACGTCAGCAGACTATACTTCTACGACCTCGTCGGAGCAGGCCTTGGAGCGCTGGCAAGCGTCTTCGCATTAAACCTCCTCGGGGGCGTGAACGCTCTTTTTTTCGTGTGTGCTCTGGCCTTGAGTGTTTCCCTGTTTTTTTGTGGGGGCCTTAAGCCGGATTTTTTCGGGGGGAGACTGGAATCCTTGAAGTCTTTCCTCATGGTTCTGGTATTGTTTTTCCTGGTCTTGACTGTCGCGAACCGTGAACTCGACTTCCTGTCGATTAGAAGCCACGAGGAAAACGAGTTCAAGTTCACCAAGTGGAATGCGCTATCTTACGTTGGCGTCGACGACAGGTCCCCAGACGTCTGGGGCCTTAGCCAGAAATATGAGGGAACCATACCAGACAGGAAAAACATAGTCATCGACAATTCGGCGAACACGGAGATAGTCGGCTTCGACGGGAACTTGAGCAAAGTCCAGTATCTTCGCTACGACGTCTCCAACATCGGGTATTACCTGAAAAACAACTCCAAGACACTGATAATCGGCCCCGGAGGAGGCAGAGACGTGCTCTCCGCCGTATCGTTCGGGAACACGGACGTAACCGGCGTCGAGATAAACGACATAATCGTCGACGACGTAATGGGCGAACGATACAAGGACTACTCCGGAAACCTCTATCAGCTCCCAGGCATCAAAGTCTATAAGGGCGACGGGAGAAACTTCATAAGCCAGGCGAGAGACAAATACGATTTCATACAAATCACGTTGGTGGATACGTGGGCGGCGACATCTGCCGGAGCACTGACCCTTTCTGAGAGCAACCTTTACACCGTGGAAGCCTTCAGGGAATACACAAAACATCTTAAAGACGACGGCATACTCAGCATCTCCCGGTGGATAAACAACCCTCCCAGGGAGACGCTAAGACTCCTCACATTGTCCAGGACAGTGCTTGAGGAGGAAGGCGCATCAAACCCTGGGGAACACCTGATGTTAATCGCCACCAAAGAGCCCACTCATACTAGCGGGAACCTTACGACAATGCTCCTTAAGAAGAACGGGTTCAGCCGGGAGGAGATAGGAAAACTTACTAGAGTCTCGGATGAACTGGACTTCAACGTCCTTTACTCCCCGGCCCAGATAGGAGACAGCATTTTCTCCAG
>JBDRCA010000059.1:0-11756 GCA_043822165.1 Candidatus Altarchaeota archaeon | reverse complement strand
TCTACAGGTTTGATCCCGACTCTGCCGCAGAAGTTTATTCAGTCGACACGCCGCCGCCCACCGTCTCCGGGAAAATGCATTTAGGCCACGCATTCTCTTACAGCCAGCAGGATTTCATCGTCCGATACAAGAGGATGCGCGGATTCAACGTATTCTACCCGTTCGGCACCGACGACAACGGCATACCCACGGAGAGGCTCGTCGAGAAAGAAAAGAAAGTAATTGCAAGAGACATGCCGAGAAGCGAGTTCGTAAAGCTTTGCCTTGAAACACTTGAAAAAGAGCTTCGCCCAAAGTACATCGCGGACTGGAAGAGGATTGGGATGAGCTGTGACTGGAGCATCTTTTACACCACGATTAACGAGCACTGTCAGAGGATTAGTCAGAGAAGCTTTATCGAATTATACGAGATGGGCCGCGAGTACCGCAAAGAGGCGCCGACCATGTGGTGTCCGGAATGCCAGACAGGGATAAGCCAGGTCGAGTGCCAGGACAAGGAGCTCTCCTCCACATTCAACGACATCGTATTCAGGATAGGCGGCAAAGACGTTGTGATTGCGACGACTCGCCCCGAGCTTTTGCCCGCGTGCGTCGCAGTGTTTTATCACCCTACAGACAAGAGATACCAGGCTTATGAGGGCGGGAAGGCGAAGGTGCCGCTTTTTGATTTCGAGGTTCCGATTCTAGCCGACGAGCGAGCCGACCCGGAAAAGGGTACTGGAATAGTCATGTGCTGCACGTTCGGGGACCAGACGGACATGGAGTGGCAGAAAGCCCATGAGCTGCCAATAAAGGAGGCTATCGGCCCGGACGGCAGGATGACCGAGATTTCCGGCAAATACACGGGAATGAAGGTAAGCCAAGCGCGTGCGGCGATAATAGACGACCTAGAAGACGCAAAACTTCTCGTTAAACAGGAGGCGATAACGCATTCCGTCAACGTGCACGAGCGCTGCGGCACAGAAGTCGAATACTTGAAGAGCAAGCAATGGTTCATTAAATACCTGGACTTGAAAGACGAGATGCTGTCCTGGGGAGACCAGCTCAACTGGTACCCCGAACACATGCGCCACAGATACAATCACTGGGTGGAAGGACTCGCATGGGACTGGCTGATTTCCAGGCAAAGATACTTTGGAGTCCCATTCCCGGTATGGTACTGTGTGAAATGCGACGAAATAATACTCGCTAAAAAGGAAGACCTGCCGGTCGACCCCCTAAAGGATGCACCTCCCGTAGAGTCCTGCCCTAAATGCGGTTCAGAAGAATTCACGCCCGAAAAAGACATACTCGACACCTGGGCGACAAGCTCCTTAACCCCCCAGTTATGCACGGAACTCTTCAAAGACCACCCAGTATACAAGAAGATTTACCCGATGAACCTTCGCCCGCAAGCACACGACATAATCACTTTCTGGCTATTCAACACCGTCGTCAAATCCCGGATGCACAACCGAGTCAACCCCTGGAAAGACGTAGTAATCTCAGGCCACGCACAAGACCCGCACGGCAAAAAAATGAGCAAATCCAAAGGAAACGTCATCGAACCACAGGAGATGATACAAAAATACAGCGCAGACTCCCTCCGATTCTGGGCGGCAAGCTCAAAGCTCGGCGAAGACCTCCCGTTCGCGGAAAAAGAACTAGTGACCGGCGAAAAATTCATGACCAAGCTTTGGAACGCAGCCAAGTTCGTCTTCATGCACTTGGAGGACTATGAACCCGGCGCTGACGCGCCGGAGCCGACTGTCATCGACCGCTGGCTCATGGCGAAACTCAAATCCGTCGCAGACGACGCCACGCAATCCTTTGAGGCATACGAGTACTTCAAGACGAAAGCCGACACCGAAAAATTCTTCTGGCAAACATTCTGCGACTACTACCTTGAGATGGTGAAATACAGGCTTTATAACCCGGACCAAGTCGGGGCTGAATCAAGAAGAGCAGCGCAACACACACTCTATCAAGCACTGCTCGCCATAATAAAGCTTATGGCCCCGATTATGCCGCACATAACAGAGGAGATTTACCAGGGCTTCTTCAGGCAGCACGAGGACGCGAAATCAATACACAACAGCATTTGGCCTGCCTTAGGCGAAGAATGCACGGACACCGAAGCCGTGAACGCCGGAGACCTCGCCGCCGAAGTCGTCCGCCAAATCCGAAAACTCAAATCCGACTCCAACACGCCACTCGGCGCGGAAATAGAATCCGCAGAAATAAAGATACCTGAAAACAAAAAAGAAGCATTAACGAGAATACTCGACGACGTGAAAGGAACAGGAAAGATAAAAGAACTCAAAATAAAACAGTCAACCACGGACGAGACAACAGTAACATTCTAGTTTTTTAAGCCAGAAGAATAGATACATATCACTCAAACCATGAGTGAAACATCCTGCTGGGACATAAACCCAGGCTGCGGCACAGGAACCTGCTCAGAAGACTGTCCCGCATATTCTGCGAAAAAAACCTGCTGGGAATTCGACTGGATAAAAGTGCTAGACGAGATGACACCAGGTGAACGAAACTTTTGGGCGGACTTTATAAAAAGCCGCTGCTTAGTATGCCCCGTATACGAGGAGCGCCCGGAAGAAATAGAGAAAATACTTGACGCACTATAGTTTTCTGGTTCTCCTTGACGCCGGCGTTAGAGAAATGATTTTATCATGCTGGCTAAGACCCGCCCCCAAGAAGACGCCGTCCACTTCAAGGAGGACGTAACCTTCAAAGCCTGTTTTCTTGGCTAGATCCTCCCCGGACATCAAAGCCAACGCCTCATCAGAGGTGAGAGAGACAACACCTTTAGTCGCCTTAGCGCCCAAAAGCTGTGCACCCTCAATAGTCGGCGCAAAACCCGCGGAGTCCACGGTGCCGACGTGCAATCCAATCCACTCTGCCTTAACATTCGGCGCTGAACTCCCGGAATAAATGAAAACCTTGACTCCGTCTTTACCCTGCTTACAGTAGAATACAAAATCCTGCAGGAACGCTGAACCAAACTGCTTCTTAACCATCCCGTTAACTTCCGCAACCGAAAACTCTTCAACCATTCTTCCCAATCTTAGCGATGAAATACGAGCCAGTACCATTCAAAAAAGAATACACGCGCAAACAATTCCTAGTAGCCGGAGTCAAACCAATACGCGAAACCAAGCCCTCAGGCTTAGCCTTCAAGACCTGCGCATCATCAAACAAATCAAGAACATGCTCGACAACTTCCTCGTTCTCCCCAAGAGAAGTCGTGCAAGTCGAATACACGAGCACGCCGCCAGGCTTAAGAGAGCGGAATCCGCTTACGATAAGCTTCTTCTGAAGCCCTGAAAACCGCTTAACCCTCTCAAGCGACCAATCACCCAAAACATCACGGTTCTTGCCCGCAGTGCCGACCCCTGAGCAGGGGGCATCAACCAAAACCCTGTCAAAGGTTAAACCCTGTTTCTCGAAGCCGCAGCCGTCGAATTTCGTGACGACACAATTAGAGACGCCGCAACGCTGAAGATTAAAGACAAGCCCCCGGATACGCTTATAGTTAGGTTCATTGGCAACCAAGACGCCCTCATTCCCCATGGACTGCGCAAGCTGCGTCGCCTTAGAACCCGGAGCCGCGCACAAATCCAAAACCGACATGCCCGGCCCCGCATCCAACAAGACGGGAGGAATCATGGAACCCGCACCCTGCACGTAAAAAAAACCCAACTGATGCTCGAATTCTGGGAGGCCACGCTCCAAGGAGACCCACAATCCGTCACAACACCATGGAATAGGAGCAAAATCAATGCGGTCCCTGGAAAGCGCGTCTTCTACTTCATCCCGGGAAGACTTCAGCGTATTCACGCGAACAGAACCCCTAACCGGGGGAGAACTAACAGACTCTATGAAGTCACCGTACTCGCTACCAAGAATCCTGCGATGATACTCCTCAAAACCCCGCGAAAACCTCATAGTACAGAAATATATAAACAGAAATACGTTAAGTATTACTTCGTCGGAATCTGCCGACAACAAATGAGCCATCGACAAGAGCAAAACTCTTGTCTGATTAGCGAGCAACGCTCACCATCATCTTCGCCTACGGCTCGATGACCCTGCAAAAATATTTGCAGGCGAAGTGAAAACACAACATGGCCGGGTTAGGGTAGCCTGGTTCATCCTGCTGGACTGTGGCAACCCTTTTCTTTCTTTAGGAAAGAAAGAAAAGCGTTGGCGGAAAAGAAAGGGAAAAAATCCGTAAGCAAAGGTTGCAGCAATCCGGCGACCCGAGTTCAAATCTCGGGCCCGGCCCAGAGCCTTTAAGAAAGGCTCGCGAAACCGCGAGATATTGAGGGACCTAACGGTCCCTCAGTAACGCACAATAAAATCCATCGACCTTCAGAGTGAATGTAGCTCTGAAGGCTTTACGCACCTTTAAAATGAGGGACAACACTCAAGCAAGAATTATCAGTAGAGCAGATAAGCTCATAAGCCAAGGGAATGAACTTGTTGAAAAAAAGGGAGATTTAGACTATGAGTTTTATGTTAAAGAAAAGGATTTATGGCATAAGCGTGTTAAAACATTTTTACAGCGAGTATGCGGAGAAACGTTAATAAAAGAATACGAAAAATGCCTGCACCAGCCATCTATTATCGGTTACTTAGATCTAGATACGGGCAATATTAAATCACCCTATTCAGAGCAGAATACAGTTGAAATACTATCAACTGAGATTACAACCATCAATAATCTACTAATCGCTGTTAGAGAAGATATAGAATTGTTTGGTGACAAAGATACAGATAAACAAATCAAGAAAATCAAAAAACATTTTGAGTTGGAAGCCAGTATTCCGGGCATTGCTAAAGCAAAATGGGGGGCTAAAGAAGATTAATCAACAGCATAGTGTAAAGCCCTTTCTTTTTGGGGGTGAAGCCCCTTTTTCTTTCGGGAAAGAAAAAGGGGCTCTCTCGGGCCCGGCCCTCCTAGCTTTTAGGAACGCTAAGTTGCCGTGAGCAACTTGCACGCCAAAACAGCAAAGCTGTTTTGAGTGAAGCTCGACTAAGACTGTAAAATTGAATTTACATTGTAAATGGGATATTTTTAACTAATCCCAGATTATAACCTGTATAATACCTTTCGTTAGGCTATGAAACGCATACATAAACGAGTTAACAGGATTCGTGAGACGTTCGGTGCTAGGGCCGTTGACTGGGAGGGTTCCATCCTAGGGTTTGTGCGGATGAATGCGAGGGGTATGCTCCCGGAAGCAGCAGGGGAGACACTGCTTCAAGGCATCTGCGGGTTGTTTCAGAAAGACATGGAAGGGAACCTGTTTTTTGGCGGTGACTCGTTGTTTTTCTGCTGAGATGTAGGGGAATTTCGAGGTCACTATCGGAATCTCAGACCACCTGAAACTTTGAATATGGAAGACTACACACGCCCATCACCAACTGGTAAGGAAGTGGAGTTATACACTCATGTTGAAATACCCCTCGACTTAGAGAGGTTAGAGTTTAGTAAAGCCCAAAAAACGCTTGTAGGGAAGCTGATTCAAGATGCGGAGAGGGTACTCCCTAGCCTCGTTGATGGATTGGAGAGGATTGATTTCGACCCCCAAGATTGTACGTCCAGGAGACGATTCGCACAGAAATTTAGCTCATTCCCGGAAGCGTTACGTAGTATGGCCCAGGAACAACCCGTCTACTATAGCAGTAGAACCACAAAATTCCCGCAAAAGACAGTCACCGTGGATCAACCCGTCGAACAAGTTAGAAAAATCATACAAATTCCCTCAGGCGGTCTACCCGAGTGGACGCGAGACTGGATGAGACAACACAGACACTGACAGAAAAAAATACTGAGTCAATGCAGAACAAACCACCAAAAAACTGAACATAAAGTATTCAGCCATTTTTATAGTCGTCTTGGTATGTATTATATCACCGAGTTTCTTCGGTAGTTATTCTAGGATAGTGGGTGAGGTGTGCAATTTCGCCCGAAAACCCTGGAAAACGCTTCACAAACTAGTTCTGAAGGAAACGCCCCATGATTCAGAGGGTACGCTCTTCACCGTTTGTGTTGCAGTAAAAAAGGATGGCTTTGCTCCGCACGGAGACTGCCTGAATTATGCAAGCAAACCCTTGAAAGGTCATACGAAAGTGTGAAACCCACAATTCAATTGCGACCAACCATATTAACTCGAGTTGATCCTGCTCGAGGCTACTGCTATTGGGGTCCGATTAAGACATGCATGTTTAGGGCACGGCAAGGCCCTAGCAAATAGCTCAGTAACACGTGGACAACTTACCCTAGGGAGGCGGAAAACCTCGGGAAACTGAGGACAATACGCCATAGGCTGCGAGCCCTGCAATGGCCGCAGCCAAAACGCAAAAGACTATTGCCGTCTAGCGCGCCCTAGGATGGGTCTGCGGCGGATTAGGTTGTTGGCGGGGTAACGGCCCACCAAGCCCCCGATCCGTACCGGCCGTGAGAGCGGGAGCCGGGAGATGGATACTGAGACAAAGATCCAGGTTCTACGGAACGCAGCAGTTACGAAACCTCCGCAATGCGCGCAAGCGTGACGGGGGGACCCCAAGTGCTCCTGTACTGCAGGAGCTTTTGTCGAGTGTAAATAGCTCGTCGAATAAGGGCTGGGTAAGACTGGTGCCAGCCTCCGCGGTAACACCAGCAGCTCAAGTGGTGGTCACGTTTATTGGGCTTAAAGCGTGTGTAGTCGGACAGTTAAGTCTTTTGTGAAATCCTGCCGCTTAACGGTAGGGCGTGCAGAAGATACTGGCTGTCTTGAGGCCGGGAGAGGCAGGAGGTATTCCTGGGGTAGCGGTGAAATGTTATAATCCCAGGAGGACCACCAGTGGCGAAGGCGTCCTGCTGGAACGGGCCTGACGATGAGATACGAAAGCTAGGGGAGCGAACGGGATTAGATACCCCGGTAGTCCTAGCCGTAAACGATGCAGACTGAGTGTTGCTGGAGCCTCGTGTTCCAGCAGTGCTGAAGGGAAACCGTTAAGTCTGCCGCCTGGGGAGTACGGTCGCAAGGCTGAAACTTAAAGGAATTGGCGGGGGAGCACCACAAGGCGTGGATGCTGCGGTTTAATTGGATACAACGCCGGGCAACTCACCAGGGGCGACAGCAGAATGAAAGTCAGGCTGAAGGTCTTACTTAACAAGCTGAGAGGTAGTGCATGGCCGTCGTCAGCTCGTACTGTGAAGCGTGCGGTTAAGTCCGTTAACGAGCGAGACCTGCGCCCTCATTTGCGACCTGCATGGAAGCATGCGGGGCACTATGAGGGGACCGCTGGCGATAAGTCAGAGGAAGGTGCAGTCAACGGTAGGTCAGTATGCTCCGAATCTCCTGGGCTACACGCGGCATACAATGGCGTGGACAATGGGTCGCAACTTCGAAAGGAGCGAGCTAATCCCCAAACCACGTCTTAGTTCGGATCGAGGGCTGCAACTCGCCCTCGTGAAGCTGAAATGCCTAGTAGTCGCTGGTTACTATCCAGCGGCGAATATGTCCCTGCTCCTTGCACACACCGCCCGTCAAACCAACCGAGTGAATTGAAGGTGAGGCATGCTCTTTACGGGTGTGTCGAATCTCTGGTTCGCAAGGGGGGTTAAGTCGTAACAAGGTAGCCGTAGGGGAATCTGCGGCTGGATCACCTCCAAGAAATTAATAATTTATTGATGCGGGGTTTTCATGCTTTCGGGCTAAATTAATCAAGGGAATCATTTGCTTGCAGATGAAACGTTCATGGACTCCGAGGGAGAAAAACCAACCCCTAAATCAAGAAGGGGTCCCTAGTACCTGGGCCCGTAGATCAGACTGGAAGATCGTCCGCCTTGCACGCGGGAGGCCTGGGGTTCAAATCCCCACGGGTCCAAGTTCACACTCACCAATAAAATGCAGTCTCAGGTCGCAGGATCGGAGATGAAGATTCGACTCATGCAGCACCCGATGAAGGGTGCGCACTGAGATATGAGGATACTATACGCAAAGAAGCATCTCGCTAAAGAAGAGTATGTAGGATTCACACCATACAGGGGATGGCTTGGCTCGGACGCCTATGAAGGACATGGCAAGCTGTGATAAGCCTTGGTGAGGCGCATGCAGCCTTAGACCCAAGGATCTCTGAATTGCACTCTACGGAGTGCGGGCACGCGGGGAATTGAAACATCTTAGTACCCGCAGGAAAAGAAAACAATTGTGATTCGGTTAGTAAAGGCGATCGAAAACCGAACAGGGTAAACTGAATTCCAGTGGAAACACTGGCAATATGTGGTGCGGTTGGCCTAAAAGTCTTCGCTTGACAAGGTGAAGTCGCCTGGAACGGCGCGCAAAAAAGGGTGACAGCCCCGTAACCGAAATCGGGAAAGACTTGGGTCAAATCAGAAGTAGCGCGCATTGGATATTGCGTGTAAACATCGGAGGCACATACTTCGAACCCTAAACACAATCCGAGACCGATAGCGCACTAGTACCGTGAGGGAAAACTGCAAAGGAGCTGTAACAGGCTGTGAAAAGAACCTGAAACTGTATGGTTATAGATCGATGCGGCTAACGTCGCATCGTTCGTCTAGAAACATGAGGCAGGGAGTGTGTCGTACGCGGTAAGGCCTAACAGGCCGTAGGGAAACCAAATTGTCCGCAGCCGGCTTGTCCGGTCAGGGACGCGGTATGAAAGTGCCGTAAATCGCGTGGACACGACCTGAAACCAGTCGATCTAACCCTGGGCAGGATGAAGCCCCACACCTGTGGGGTGGAAGTCCGTTACCGGTTCTAAGCTCAATTTGTTCGGGTGACCTGGGGATAGGGATGAAATGTCAATCGAGTCTGGTGATAGCAGGTTCCTTCCGAAATGGTCCTCAGACCAGTCTGCCTGGAGGCAGACCGTGGGGTAGAGCACTGATTGGATGTTCTGGGAGAGAGATCTTTCACCATCCTGTCAAACTCCGAACCTGCGGCCGCCTAAGAAGGGTGGAAACGGGGGCGCGGGGTAAGCTTGCGTCCCGAAAGGGAAACAACCCAGCTCATGGTTAAGGTCCCAAAATGCATGCTAAGTGTAAGCAAAGGCGTCTTAGACCTAAGACAGCGAGGAGGTTAGCTTAGAAGCAGCTATCCTCTAAGGAGTGCGTAACAGCTCACTCGCCGAGGCCTAGGGCCCTGCAAATGGACGGGACTAAGCATGCTACCGATACCATGATGGATTCATTTCGAAATGAATTATCAAGTAGGAAGGTGTTCTGTGGAAGAAGAAGTGCGTCTTTAAGGGCGCGTGGATTCCGCAGGAATAAGAATCCTGCCAGTAGTAACAGCGAAGCACGGTGAGAATCCGTGCCGCCTGAAGGGCCAGGGTTCCTCAACAATGTTCTTCAGTTGAGGGTTAGTCGATCCTAAACCGAACCTAACCAGGTAAGGTGAAAGGGAAGCTGGTTAATATTCCAGCACCACATGCGTACGTGGCGACACTAAGAGCGTCTTTCTGACTCTTCGAGGTAGCTTGAGCGCAGCTGTCGCTGCGTCTAATCTGACCGGGACTGTGGAGTACTGTAACAGTGAGAAACAGTTCAAGCAGTTAATGGCCGTCGTAGGACGGTTCAGGCAATCCTTGGAGACCGTGAAAAAGAAGACGTTTTGGATCGTATGTGACCGTACCGAGAACTGACACTGGTGCCCCTAGCTTAGAAGGCTCAGGCGTAACGAGGTAACTCTGCTTAGGGAAGTCGGCAAATTAGCCCCGAAGCTTTGGTATAAGGGGTGCCTGCCCTGTGTAAGGGTAGGTTGCAATAACATGGGAGTTCCGACTGTTTAATAAAAACGTAGGTCTCCGCAAGACCGTAAGGTTGTGTATGGAGGCTGATACCTGCCCAGCGGTGGTATCTCAAACTCCGGTCCAACGGAGCGAAGGACCACTAAACGGCGGGGGTAACTATGACCCTCTTAAGGTAGCGAAATGCCTTGCCGCTTAATTGGCGGCCTGCATGAATGGTTTAACGAGATTCCTACTGTCCCAAGCAGAAGCTCGGTGAACCTACTATTCTGGCGAACAGGCCAGAGACCTCCAGCGGGACGCGAAGACCCCGTGGAGCTTTACCGCAGCCTGGTGTTGGATTGAGATTAAGGTTGCGCAGTGTAGATGGGAGGCGTTATATCCCGTGCTTTTGGGCACGGGGGAGCCAACGATGAGACACCATCCTGTTTTGATTTCAATCCTAACTTGAGAAAGGACACTGCCAGGTGGGCGGTTCGGGTGGGGCGCCACACCGTTGAAATAATATCGACGGTATCTAATGGTCGGCTCAGACGGGTCAGAAATCCGTCGTAGAGGATAAGACCAAAAGCCCGCCTGACTGGATTCCGAACAACAAGGAATCCAGCCTCGAAAGAGTAGTCTAGCGAACCCCGAAGTCCTCATTAATGGGGGCTCGGGCTGATGGAAAAGCTACCCCGGGGATAACTGAGTGGTAGCGGGTAAGAGTACACATCGACCCCGCTGCTTGCTACTTCGCTGTCGGCTCACTGCATCCTGGGTGTGCAGAAGCACCCAAGGGTGGGGTTGTTCGCCCATTAAAGTGGTACGTGAGCTGGGTTTAGAACGTCGCGAGACAGTTTGGCGGCATCTACTGGAGGTGCTGTCAACCTGAGGGGAAGGACCATCTAGTACGAGAGGAACGATGGACCGCAGCCTCTAGTGTACCGGTTGTCCGACAGGGCATCGCCGGGTAGCCACGCTGTAACTGATAAGGGCTGAAAGCATCTAAGCCCGAAACAGCCCCCGAAAAGAGGTTGACCTTAGGTTCCACTACAAGAGTGGTTTGATAGGCAGGGGATGTACGCACCAAGCCTTCGGGCGAGGTGTTAAGTCCACCTGTACTAAACACCTAACCACCCTGCATACTCCTGGTGACAAACCATCCACGTAAAGAACTTTCTTATTTTTTTACTGTGCACCCGCGAGGAGTGTATGCTATACAGGATGAATCACATATTCTGTTCGGATCTAAAATACACCTATCTGCCATATAATCTATTGCATTCCAGCATTTTTATATCCATATTGTGTTATCATAATCCGGGTAGTGGCTGGTCGGGCTAACCCGCCGTCAAGGTTGGGAGGAAGTTCCGTCCACCATATTATGGCATCCGGGGGCGAGAGTCTCCGGCGGTGTTGCAGAGACGAGATCCAAATGGGATGTTAGACTATGAGGGTTGCTGAGGAGTCCCACCTGGTGTATGAAACGATCACCGCCTGCCAGTGGTGCAACCACTAAAATGTGGGCTTAGAAGAATGCCCTGAACAGCCAACAACGGCAAGGCCGTTAAAAAGGCTGACAGAAGACGGACTACAAGCCACTACCCCAACTGTCACGCCCAGTTGACATGCGAGTGCCATCTTCGCTCGTTCTACTCACTCGATGACACTGAACATAACTTATTATTTCAAGTGCGCTTGAGGCTGCAGGCCGAAACGCACATTTCTCGTCGGGAAACTCCGACACGGACTACAAGCCACTGCCCCCAAAATTTAAAACGTTTTATTTTGTCGCAGTTATCTGACAGAGGGGAATGTTATCTTTGGCGTAATCTTTTATCCAGTGTGTCCGTTCATACTCGTTTGGTTTTAGGGGACGTATTTTGACATCTTCAGGGTGAAAGGATCCTTTAATGACGGCTTCCTTTAGTATATCAGCCTGCTCTTCAGCCACTACTATCAGCAGTTTCCCACCACGCTTTAGTTTATCATGGGCCAGTTGAGCTACA
>JBDRCA010000058.1:0-7161 GCA_043822165.1 Candidatus Altarchaeota archaeon | reverse complement strand
CTGTGTCAGATGTTCCCTTTTCTGATCGAGAGCGTCTCCTACGGGGATGAGATTATACTGAATCTGGCTCCAGCTGGATTATGTCCGGGATATGGTAGAGGAGACAATTTAGGTGATGAATTCATGGAAAGACTCGAGCTTCTTGGCTCCCAGCTTACTCGAGAGGCGTCGATTGGCCAGCGTGGGATAAGGGGGAATATGTCCTTTGAGGAGATATTATCCTTTTTTGGAGACGGATAGTTTCATGTTCTGTTTCACAATCGGTTTCGTGTGGTTTGCCTTATTTTTATGCACAACAGATTATTTTATTCTATTTAGCATAAAACTTATGGGTTCTTATTTATAAAGAAATTAACGATTGTTAAAGAACATATGTTGAAATGGCGCCTGCTAAAGACGATACAACAACGAATCTAGGGTCCGTAACCCACCTTGAATGCCTAAACTGCGGTGAAAAATACAGCCTTGAAAAGCTGAAAAACGACCAAGGAACAACCATGGTCAACATATGCTACGACTCATGCTTCGGACCACTCGACATAAAATACGACTACGAGAAACTGAAAAACGAGCTTACAGCCGACGACATGGAAAAAAGGGGGGAAACATTCTGGAGGATAAGGGAACTGCAACCAGTAAACGAAATACACATTGAGGACAGGCCATACACACCACTTGTCGAAAGCAGAGTAATAGGAGACGAACTGGGAATACGCCTCTTCTTCAAGCTCGACTGCAACGAAAACAACCCTACACGCTCGTTCAAGGACAGACCCGTAACCCTTGCATTCAACAAGGCACTAGAAGCAGGATACGATACAGTATATGTCGCATCAACCGGGAACCTCGCCGTAGCATCCGCATATGCTGCGAAACAAACAGGGATTAAACCAAGAATCTACGTACCGGAAACCCTCGGAAAAGTAAAGAAAAACGCGATAAGAAAATATCTGCCTGAAAACGAGGAACTGGTCGAGCTCCCTTTCCCGTACGATGAGACGAACATCCGGGCCATGGAAGACTGCCGCGCTGAAAACGAGAGATTCCTAGAAAAAGAGGGGAGAACACACGCATTCGTCCCAAACAACAGCTTCAGACCATATTACAAGGAAGGATCAAAGACAAGCGGCACAGAAACCGCATACCAGATACGAAAACACGCGGAAGAAGGAGAAACCATAAACCTCGTATACCCACTTGGAAGTGGTGCCCTCTTCTGCTCTGCATACAAGGGGATTAATGAGCTAATGCTTCTCGGGCTTACGGAAAACCCCGCCCGGATGTGGGGTGCCCAAGGCGAGAAATGCGCCCCAATTATAGACGCAATACCGACGGGAAACATCCTGCCTGTGAAAAACCCGCAAACGATAGCGAAAAGCATCGCCATAGGAAACCCGGGAAGCGGATACCAAACGTTGGATGTCATGAAGGAAAGCCAAGGCGGAGGATGGCGTGTAACTGAAGAAGAGATCATCGAAAACACACTTGACTTGTATCTCAAGGAAGGGGTTTTCAGCCAGTTCGTCGGCGGCGTAACGCTTGCGGGAGTAAGACACGGAGTTGAAAGAGGAGACCTGAAAAAAGGAGAAGTCGTCGTCGCAAACATTACTGGAACAGGATTCCAAAGGATAGAAGACGACCTTGTAGATTGTGCTAAACAATACGGGTTAGAAGACAAAGCCCGGCAAGTAATATCGGAGGTGAGCTAAATGGCAAAGATTAGGATACCGACACCACTGCAAAAATACACCGGAAACCAATCAGAGATTACAGTGGATGGCAGCACAATCTCGGAGATTATCGATAACATTGAGAAAAACCACAACGGCATAAAGGAAAAACTTTTAAGGGACGGGGCGATGAACAAGTTCATAAACGTCTACGTGGACGGCGAAGACATAAGATTCAAGGAAGGCTTAGCCACAAGCGTCGGCGATGAATCTGAGATCTCCATAATACCTGCAATATCTGGGGGATAAAAAAAAGCGATAATGGCCGAAAACAAAACACCAGATTTTACGGAAGAGCAGATAAAGCGCTATTCAAGGCACATAATACTTCCCGAAGTGGGTGGTAAGGGGCAAAAGCGGATAAGAGAGGGTAAAGTCCTCGTCATCGGTGCCGGAGGACTCGGCGCGCCAGCAATAATCTATCTTGCCGCCGCCGGAGTTGGAAAGCTAGGCATCGCCGACATGGACAAAGTTGAGGTCAGCAACCTTCAGCGCCAGATAATCCACACAGTAGAAGACATCGGGCAGTTCAAGACAAGCTCCGCGAAAGATAAGATTAACGCTTTAAACCCGGACGTTGAAGTCGTCGAATACAGGAACAGGATAACGTCCGAAAACATCCTCGACATAATAGAAGACTTCGACGTAATCGTGGATGGATGCGACAACTTCCCGACACGCTACCTCGTAAACGACGCATCAGTCATGAAAAACAAAGTCCTCGCGCATGGATCCATACTAAGATTTGAAGGACAAGCGACAACGATCGTTCCCGGGCAAGGCCCCTGCTACAGATGCCTTTTCAGCGAGCCTCCGCCGCCCGGCATGGTCCCATCCTGCCATGAGGCAGGCGTGCTTGGAGTCCTCCCGGGCATAATAGGTGTGATTCAAGCGACTGAAGCCCTGAAAAAACTGCTCGGTAAGGGAGAACTTCTTTCCGGAAGGCTTTTATTATATAATGCACTAAATATGGAATTCAAGGAAGTCAGAATCCCAAAGGACCCTGACTGCCCTGTCTGCGGGGAAAACCCAAAGATAACAAAATTAATAGACTACGAAGAATTTTGCGGTATAAAAAAAGATTAAAGATGAGTGAAGTAGAAGTCGACATTAGGGGGATGGTTTGTCCCGTCCCGGTAATCGAGCTGAAGAAGGCTGGAGACAAGCAGGAATCAGGAGACAAACTGAGAATAATAATGTCCGTCGACGGCAAGACCAACGTGGAAGGCTGGGCTAAAGGAAACGGATACTTGATAACGGATTTCGTGAAAAATGACGATAAAGCAGTGTTCATGCTAGTAAAAGGTGAAGCGAATGAGTAAAAAGAAGGTTTCTCTCGTAGTTTTCAGCGGGGACCTGGACAAAGCTCTCGCAGCCATGACAATCGCAACCGGTTCGGCTGCGATGGGGATGCAAGTAAACGTCTTCTTCACATTCTGGGGATTAAATGTAATAAAAAAGAAAAAGCCGATGGGTAAGAACATCATACAGAAGATGCTGAACATGATGAACTACGGCGGCTCAGACAGGATAAAGCTTTCAAAATTCAACTTCGGAGGCCCTGGAACATGGCTCATCAAAAAGATGATGGCTAAGGAAAAGATACCCTCATCAACAGATCTCATAAAGACAGCCCACGAATTCGGAGCAAAATTTTACGCATGCGACACCACGATCGCCTTGATGGGGCTGACAAGAGACGATTTTATAGATGAAGTCGACAACATAGCGGACATTTCAGGGTACCTGGATGATGCTTCAGAAAGCGACATAACACTTTTCATTTAAAGAATATGAAGCCAGACAAGACATTAAACATCAAAGGAGAAGTGTGCCCGTACACGTTCGTAAAATCAAAGCTCGCAATAGAGGATCTTAAGCCGGGACAAATCCTGGAAGTGATAGTCGACCACTTACCGGCAGTTGAGAACGTCCCCCGAAGCATGGAGAATGAAGGCCATGAAATCCTGGAGGTGGAACAGTTGAATGACAGGGATTGGCGGATACTCGTTAAGAAGGCTTGATTATAATGGCGTGCGTATTAGAAGTAACGGATTCAAGTTTTGAAGAGGTTTTGCATTCAAATGATATTGTATTTGCATACTTCTACGGAGACAACTGCCAGAATTGCATTCAAGCGACACCGTTATTCGAGGAGGCATCAGAGGAGAATGAGAAAGCAGTATTCATTAAGACAAATCTAGTTGAAGCACCCAATGCGTTCAAGACCAATATAGTGCTTAGCGTACCGACGATAATACTATTCAAAGACGGCAGAGAACAAAAAAGGATCACAGGCAAACTAACAATCAAGGATATATTAACAATTACGAGAGAAACATAAAGCATGATAAACATAGACCACACGATCCGCTCCTTCGTAGGGAGCAAGATGAGGCTTGTCGGTGTCAAGATCCTAAAGGAGGCTCCAACAGACACCGAAGACAAACCTGTCAAACCACTTCGATATTCGCAGCTGATTCGGGATGCTGCTCACGGTGAAAACTTCACAGTTATGGAAAAAGACATCTCTGACGCAAACCCCCAGCTTGCCCTAGGATTTTATGAGCCCAAGTACCTTGACATTCAGCCTAGGATTTCCCCGGCCGAAACCAAGGCAGTGCGCATAGGCCCAATAGAAGGAGCAGACGTAATTCTCATGATATTGACACCGAAACAAGTGATGGAATTAGCGCAAGTCTACGGCCCAATCAATGCAAAATTCCAGGGGGAATTAGGCGTCGAAGGCGAGGCGACTGCTCTACCATACATGACCGGCAAACCAAACGTGAGCTTTCTTTGCAACTCAGCGCGCCTGCTTGCAGGATACAAGGACTCTGAAGTCATACTCTCGATGCCTTATGCCAAAGCATTGGCTCTTGCAGAAAAAATCGAGGAGAAGGCTCGCCACGGAGGAGCATTGTGCGGGTGCCTGGTCTCAGACATTCCCCCGCACATTCAGGCTGCGTTCAAAGACAGGGGGTTTGAGAAGGGTTCCGACTACTTCTTCGGAAAGTCGGGTGATTTCAACGTTCGCATATACCTTGACAAAGACGAGACTGGAAGATTCAAGAGCATGACCGTGCACGTTCCAATAAAAGGGCAGGCAGAAGCTGAACCTCCGTTTACTGTGAAGCCCAGAGGCAACTGGAGCGACGTTGTGGGGATATTCAACCCCGACGAAATCGGAGTCAACCTCCAGACAGGGGAAGGCTTGATAGACACGCTCAAAAAACTTTTGAAAAACATAAAGAATTAGGATGGATTTTTCGAACAAATACAAGGACTACACAATCGTGAACCCCCTCATGGTTGGGGGGATAGTGCCGGATAATGTAGCCGAAAAACTTTGCAGCGACCAATGGGTCCGGATAGGATACAGCGTCTGCTTCAACTGCCTCGAAGGTCGATCATCCATGGTTACGAAACCGAATGTCAAGGAGCACCTTACGGAGGTCGCCGGATTCTTCGGGGGAGACGTTGCGGAGCACACTTTCGGGTGCAGGGGAGCGCAGTTCGCGGTCATGAAGTTCGCTGCTGAATACGCGGAAGAAAACGGCAGGGCGAAGACTGTAGTTTCCGATCCGAACAGTCATTACTCAACGAACATTGCAGCTGAGATGGGGGGCCTTAAGACAGTTGAGCCACCGCATAACGGATACCCTGAATACCGATACACTGCGGAATCCTTCAGAGACAAGATACGTGAAGTGGAAGAACAGGAGGGTAAAAAACCTGCTCTGGCAGTGGTTACCCACGCAGACCCCTACTATGGTAACATTGCACCAGCAGAAGAGATTGGCGCTGTATGCGAGGAGGAGGAAGTCCCGTATCTTATAAATGCAGCGTATACTGGCGGAATCCTGCCGATTAATCTGAAGGCCTTGAAGGCTGATTTCCTCACGGTTTCCGCGCACAAGAGCATGGCATCTTTAGGCCCGCTTGGTTATGTCATCTCAAGTCATGAATACGAGAAAAAGATTTTCGAGCCCTCCAAGATGAGACCGGACTGGAGCGGACGAGCGTTTGGGAAGAAGATACCGAACATCTTCGGATGCAGCGTTGGGGGGATACCACTTATAAGCAGCATGCTCTCGTTTGACCACGTGAAAAAGAGAGTTGAGGGGTGGGAAGATGAACTTGAAAAAACGCGCAGGTTCGCGGACAGACTGGAGGAGTTGGGGGCAGGCGAGATAATGCTTTTAGGGCAGAATCCCCACAACCACCACCTCCTGCATTTTGAGACTCCAGTCCTCTGGGAGATAAGCAAGACCCATAAGCGGAAGGGTTTCTTCCTGGCGGAGGCGTTTGACAAGAAGAATATCACAGGCATACACAAAGGCTTGACAAAGCACATGAAGGTTTCGGTATACGGTCTTTCAGATGAGCAGATTGGAAGCGTTGTCTCAGTGTTTGAGGATATCATATCCGGGAAAACGTAATCGGTTTTCATGTTGACGGAAATGAAGATTAAAAAGGATAATTCTACGCTGATTGAGGAGCTTTTAGGGCTTGATAGGGGAATTGTTGGAGTCTGTCTTTTATCCAAGACAAAGTACTCTCATGTTACGCACGGGCTTCGTTTTTGTGAGGCAGTGATGAAGGCTGCTGAAGGCCGAAACCTTGTTGTATCCAACAGTGATTCCCTCTGTCCTGCATCAGACGTCGTTCTTGGAATTGAGAAGCCCAAGTACGCGCAAATCAAACCTAGGGTGGAGTCGATTACGCGACAGGTCATTTTAGGCCCGATTTCAGAGTGGATGTTCAAAGAAAAGCCACAAGTTGCTATCCTCATAGCCAGACCTTCTCAGGCGATGCATATCGCGAATGCACTGGGTGTCAAGCCGACTATGACTGACGGCGAGGTCGCTTTATGCGGTATCACAGTCTATACGATTCTTACAAAAAATCCTTCAACGTCGCTTTTATGTAATAGCTGCAGGCTTTACGCGGGAGTTAGGGATAACGAGCTTTCATTGAGTTTTTCGTTCACTGAATTGGAGGGGCTAAAGTCAGCCCTGTCGAAGATGGAAGGCGTCAGGAGGATACGGCTTGTTGATTTCGAGCTTCCACCTTCGTGTCGGCTTGTCCACAGGATTCTTTCGGAGAAGGGTTCTAGCACGCAGGCAGAGCTTTTGCGGGCGAGCGCGTTGAGTGAGCGTTCTCTAAGGAATGCGTTAAAACAGCTGGCAGGCAAGGGTGTTGTTTCAGAGTCGGTTGATTTTTCAGACAGAAGACGCAGAATATACAAATTGATTTAGATGAAGGCATTTTTTGCCGGTATCTAATCCTTTTTTATTGTATTTCCTCCTAATCAAATAGGCTGAAAAATAAACATCCGCCGCCTGAAGGCGGCGGTATTTAATCAGCCTGCGTAGTCTAGCAGGCTTGTCTGGGCGTAACGCCCAGTTGGAGGTTGAACTTCCTCTGC
>JBDRCA010000057.1:0-9795 GCA_043822165.1 Candidatus Altarchaeota archaeon | reverse complement strand
TAATGTGCTTCGAAGGATACAACATGGAAGACGCAATCGTACTCAACAAAAGCTCAGTGGAAAGAGGACTAGGCCGCTCCACGTTCTATCGGACATACACGACCGAGGAGCGCGGATACCCGTCCGGACAACACGACAGCTTCGAGATACCCGGTGAAGACGTTGAAGGAATGCAGTCACCGGAAGCATATGAGAAACTCGACGTTGACGGAATCATATTCCCGGAAACCGATGTCGACACAGACGAAGTACTAATCGGAAAAACATCCCCCCCAAGATTCCTCGAGGAAATCGGACCATACGGAATCGTGAAAGAACGAAGAAGAGACAGCTCAATAACCGTCCGACACATGGAGTCCGGAACTGTCGACTCAGTCATACTCTCAGAGACAGTCGAGAAAAACAAGCTCACAAAAGTAAGAGTGAGAAGCCAGCGATACCCGGAACTAGGTGACAAGTTCGCGTCCCGACACGGCCAGAAAGGAGTTGTGGGACTGCACGTCCCCCACGAGGACATGCCGCACACGAAAGACGGGATAGTCCCGGATCTCATCATAAACCCTCACGCTATACCCTCCAGGATGACAGTCGGCCACGTCCTAGAGATGATAAGCGGAAAACTCGGAAGCCTCATCGGCGAAGAAATGAACGGAACCATCTTCGAGGGAGTCAAAGAGGAAGTAATCCGCAAAGGACTCGAAAATAAGGGCTTCAAGAGCACCGGAAAAGAAGTCTTCTACAATGGTGTTACAGGCGAGAAAATACCCTGCGAAGTATTCGTAGGAGTAATCTACTACCAGAAACTACACCACATGGTAGCCAACAAAATGCACGCGAGAAGCAGAGGACCAGTGCAGATGCTAACACGCCAACCAACGGAAGGCCGCGCAAGAGAAGGAGGACTAAGGTTCGGGGAAATGGAAAGAGACTGCCTCATAGCGCACGGCGCAGCCATGATGCTAAAAGACCGCCTACTCGACGAATCAGACAAAATCATAATACCAGTATGCTCGAAATGCGGCCTCATAGCCACCAGAGACTACGAGGCACGCCGCATGTACTGCCCACTATGCGGGGAAGTGCAAACACACAACGTCGAAATGGCATACGCATTCAAACTCCTCCTAAACGAGCTTGAGGGAATGTGCATTTACCCCAAACTTATACTTGGTGATAGAGTATGAACGTCAGAAAAAAGATCGAGGCCATAGAATTCGGTTTGTTTTCATCGAGGATGATACAGAGGCTTTCCGCGGCAAGAATATACACTCCAAGAACATACGACGACGACGGATACCCAGTGGAAGGAGGCCTCATGGACCCGCGCCTCGGCGTCATAGACCCCGGAATACGCTGCAAAAGCTGCGGCGGAAGACTCGGAGAATGCCAAGGCCACTTCGGGCACATACAACTAACCCGCCCCATCGTCCACGTAGGATACGCCCGCGAAGTATACAACCTTTTGCGCTCAACATGCAGGTCATGCTCAAGAATACTCATCCCCGAAGACGACCTAGCCAAATACAACCGCGAAAAAATGCCGGAAGAAGAAATAGAGGCATGCTGGGACAAAGCAATGAAGCTTACCAACAACCAGAGCAAGTGCCCGCACTGCGGCCTCAAACAAGTCAAAATAAAGTTCGTTAGACCCTACTCCTACTACGAAGACGAAAGCAACCTGCTCGTCACAGACGTGAAAGAGCGCTTCGAAAAGATAAGCGACGAAGACTTAGCTTATTTAGGGATAAAAATCCGCCCAGAATGGATGATTCTCTCCGTGATACCGGTGCTCCCGATAACGACGCGCCCCTCAATCACGTTGGAGTCAGCCGACAGGAGCGAAGACGACTTAACTCACAAGCTCGTTGACATACTACGGATAAACCAGCGCCTAGAGGAAAACATAAACTCCGGGGCGCCGCAGCTCATAATAGAGGACTTATGGGATCTTTTGCAGTATCACGTTGCCACATACTTCGACAACGGGATAACCGGGATACCCCCTGCAAGGCACAGGTCAGGAAGGCCGTTGAAGACGATTGCCCAGAGGCTCAAGAGCAAGGAAGGCAGGTTCAGAAATAATCTCTCAGGTAAAAGGGTTAACTTTTCGGCCAGAACCGTTATCGGCCCTGACCCCAACATAAGCGTCGGAGAAGTCGGCGTACCTTATCCGGTGGCATTGGAGTTGACTGTTCCAGAGGAGGTTAATGAGAGGAACATTGAGCGGCTGCGCAAGATGGTGGAAAACGGGCCGTCCATACATCCCGGCGTACACAACGTCTTCTCTGAGGGAAGGAGAAAGAGGATTCTCGAGGACACTAAAGAGGAGGTCGCGAAATCATTGAAGCCAGGCGACCTCGTTGAGCGCCACTTAATCGACGGGGACATAGTGTTGTTCAACAGGCAGCCGTCGCTGCACAGGATATCCATGATGGCTCATAAAGTAAGGGTTCTCCCATACAACACGTTCAGGATAAACACGGCGGTTTGCGCGCCATACAACGCGGACTTCGACGGGGACGAGATGAACCTGCACGTCCCGCAAAGCGAGGAAGCTATAGCTGAAGCAGACATACTCATGAGCGTTGCCGAGTGCATAGTGTCGCCGAGGCACGGCAAGCCCGTTATAGGCGGCAGGCACGATCACGTGACTGGCCTCTACTTTTTGACGAGGGATGACGCGGTGTTCACGCGCGGCGAGGCTATGCGGCTGACGTCAGGGATAATCGACTTGCCAGAAGGCAAAAAGAAGTTCATCGGAAAAGAAATATTCTCATTAATCCTCCCGGAAGACTTTTCAATATCATATGACGGTAAAATACCCGGCAACCAAGTCGAAATCAAAAACGGCAAACTCACCAAAGGAACAATCGACTCCGAAGGAACAGAAGGAGCCCTCTTGAGCAAGATATTCCTGAACTACGGCCCGAAGAGGGCTGAGAAATTCATAGACGACTCGACCAGGATTGGAATCCATGCAGTCATGAAATTCGGATTCAGCGTCGGAATAGACGAAGGAGACCTTGAAGCAAGAGGCAAGTCAGAGCTAAAGAAACTCTTACTCGACGTTGAAAACAACGTCAACGAGCTAATCCAGGAGTACAAGAGCGGCGAGCTGAAAATCATACCCGGGAAATCCATGAAGGAATCCCTTGAAGACTACATCATGGTCGAGCTCGGGAAATCAAGGACTGATGCCGGAAGAATAGCCGCCAAATACATCGGCTTGAACAACAGCGTAATCATGGCACTCACCGGCGCTCGCGGAAGCATGCTAAACATGACGCAGATGAGCGGCGCAGTCGGCCAGCAGGCAGTCCGAGGAAAGAGAATAAAGCGCGGATACCACCGCAGAACGCTCTCGCACTACGAGCGAGACGACGTTTCCGCGGAAGCCGCGGGATTCGTAAGATCCAACTTCAAAAGAGGACTTCGCCCGACCGAATACTTCTTCCACAGCATGGGAGGCCGTGAAGGACTCGTCGACACTGCGATACGAACCGGACGCTCCGGTTACATGCAAAGAAGGCTCATAAACGCCCTCCAAGACTTGTCTGTCCACTCTGACGGAAGCGTTAGGGGAGACGACGGCATAATCGTGCAGTTCACCTACGGAGAAGACTGCATAGACCCCATGAAGAAGGGTTGGTTCGAAGGCGCGTTAGAGGAGGTTTCAAGCGCAAAATGAACGACGAGCAGATACAGGCGATACTTGCCACGAAGCTTGAAGGCTTAAAGGAAAAAGACAAGAAGAAAATCATCGAAGCATACGAGAAATCATCAGTCTGCCCCGGCGAAGCAGTGGGCACAGTCGCCGCGCAATCTATAGGAGAGCCCGGAACACAGATGACTCTTAGAACGTTCCACTACGCAGGCGTCGTCGAATTATCCGTGCCTTTAGGCCTTCCCAGGCTCATAGAAATCATCGACGCCAAGAGAACGCCGAAGACGCCAATCATGACGGTTTATCTCACGGGCGAATACAACAAGACCAAGAAAAGCGCCGACCAAGTCGCCCAGACGCTAAGAGAGAAATTCCTCAAAGAAGAATGCACGACGACCATTGACATAGCAAACAGGGAACTCGTCATGAAGACAGAAAATCCAGCAGCCAAAGAAGTCATTGAAAAACTCACGGAAATAAAACCATCAAGAAACATATTCAGGATAAAAGGAGAATCACTCGCCGAACTACAGAAACTAAAGTCAAAACTCGACAAAAAAAGAATCGAAGGAGTCCGCGGCATAAAAAGAGCATACGTCCGCAAGCACGAAGACGAATACCTGATATATGTCGAGGGATCAAGCCTGAAAGGAATATTCGACGTGAAAGGCGTCGACTACGTGAGAACGACCACAAACGACATATACCAGATATACGAGGCACTCGGCATCGAGGCTGCGAGAAACGCCATAATAATCGAGGCAACCAAAGTACTCGAAGACCAGAACCTGCACGTCGACCTACGCCACATAATGCTCGTCGCAGACCGTATGACAGTCACCGGCGAAATACAGGCAGTCGGAAGACAAGGAATATCCGGATCAAAAGGCTCCGTACTCGCCAGAGCAGCATTCGAGGAAACAGAAAAACACATACTAAATGCGGCACTGCGTGCTGAAGTAGACACGCTCGCAGGCGTTGCCGAAAACATCATCGTCGGACAACCAATACCCTTGGGGACTGGGACCGTGCGACTTTCAGCGAAAACAGAAACTAAAAAGAAGAAATGACTGACCTGCAAAAAGAGATTTCAACGGCAGTAAAAGCAAAGAAACTGGTAGCCGGCGCAAAAGAAACAGTCAAAGCCCTGCTAACAGCAGACGTGAAACTCGTAGCCGTGAGCGAGCGGGCGAACACGCTTCTCAAGAACACGCTCAAGTACTATTCAGCTCTCGCGGGCGTTCCCTGCGAGATGGTTCCGAAAAACACAATCGAGCTCGGTTCCATGTGCGGTAAACCGTATTCTGTTTCTGCGTTCGCCGTTCTCGGGAAAAAGTAAAAATGGGTTCTAAAATCCGTTTAGGTTCCGATGAGATAAAGTTCATGACTTTGTTCGAGTCTTTGACTGGCGCGACCGTGTTGGATTGCGTCGTAGAAGATAATGCCCTCGGCTTCCTGGTCAAAAAAGGCGACATGGGAAGAGCGATAGGCAAAAAAGGCTCTAACATCGAGAAGGTGCGCAATACCGTCGGCAAAAGCGTCATAGTCGTCGAGTCCGATGAAAACAAGCGCGAGTTCATAAAGAAGATGTTCGAGCCGGTTAAGATTCATACAATGCAGTTTAAGGAGAACGGCGGCGGCAACAACGTCGTCATAGAGGTGAACAAGCAGGACCGCAGGAAGGTTATCGGGTCTGAGGGATCCAGAATCAAGGTAGCCATGCAGTTCGCCAGGAGACACCACATGATAGACGACATATCGGTCCAGATAATTTAGTGGCCGAAATAGCCTCCTTAAACGGCTTTTATATACTAGAAACACCTATTATTTAGTTCACGTGTTTTTGAAGGATAAAATGGGTAAAGGAGAATTCGCAGCAAAAAAACTAGGAGACGACAGGAAAAAATTCAAGTGGAAGAAGCTGGATTACGCCCGCAGGATGATGGGTTCAAAAGCAAAACACGACCCCCTGGAAGGCGCTCCACAGGCTAGGGCAATCGTCCTTGAGAAAGTGGGGATTGAAGCCAAGCAGCCCAACTCCGCGATAAGAAAAGCGGTGAGGGTACAGTTGATCAAAAACGGCCGCCAAGTAACTGCATTCTGCCCCCGCAACAAGGCCATAACATTCATCGAAGAACACGACGACGTATTAATCGAAGGCATCGGCGGGCGGAAAGGCCGTTCAATGGGCGACATACCCGGCGTCCGATACAAGGTAATAAAAGTGAACGACGTCTCCCTACTAGAGCTCGTGCGCGGCCGCAAGGAGAAGCCACAGAGGTAAAAATGAGAAGCGACTTAGTAAATGATGCTATTTCCACGATCAGGAACTACGAGCGGATCGGACGCCAAGAGTGCGTTATACAGCCTGTCTCGAAGCTTTTGATTGACGTGCTCCACGTTTTCCAGAAGGAAGGATACATCGGGGAATTCGAGGTTTCCGAGAACTCTGTGGGCGGCGAAATCCGCGTGAAACTCGTAGGCAAGATAAACGACTGCGGGGCAATAAAACCCAATTTCCCATCAAAGCATCTTGACTTTCCCAAGTGGGAGAAAAGATTCCTCCCCTCACGAGACTTCGGAATACTCGTAGTCTCAACATCCAAGGGTGTTGTAAACCACAAGCAGGCGAAGGAACTCTCAGAGGGCGGGCGTCTGTTGGCTTACGTCTACTAGTGAAAAAAATATGGCATCTAAAAAAGATTCTATGGTGGTTGAAATCCAGTTGCCTGAAAACATGAACGCTGAGATAACAGACGGAAAAATAACGGTATCCGGCGAAAAAGGCTCGATATCACGCACCGTGAAAAACCCCAGCATAACAATCTCCAAAAAAGACGGAGTAATCTCAATATCCACTAAATCCAAGAAAAAAAGGGATACAGCCTGCCTCGGATCACTGCGCGCCCACGTACAAAACATGGTCAAAGGCGTAACCGAAGGATTCTCATACGACATGAAAATAGTCTACTCCCACTTCCCGATGACGCTCAAAGTCGAAACCGAAAGAATAGTCATAGACAACTTCCTAGGCGAGAAAAGCCCGCGATTCGCCAAAGTTCTCGACGGCGTTAAAGTGCAGGTTAAAGCTCCAGACGTAAACGTCTCCGGTATAGACTTAGGTAACGTATCACAGACTGCCGCAAACATAGAACAAGCAACCAGAATCAAGAAGCTTGACCCGAGAGTTTTTCAGGACGGCGTCTACATGACATTAAAGGACGGTAAACCCGTCAAGTAAACATGACCGAAGAAAAAAAGAAGACGAAGGCCAAGGCCAAGGCTCCGGCAAAGAAAAAGCCAGCTAAACCAAAGGCTTCTGCAGCGGAAAAGAAAGTCAATGCAGAAAAGCCGAAGAAGGCTGCACCATCAAAAACCAAAACAGAGACTAAACCCAAGAAAACAGAAAAAACAAAAGCAGTTAAAAAGACTGCAGAAGAGCCGATAAAAGAGGCGGCAGCAGAAAAACTAGCAGAGGAGAAAACCAGCGTAGAAGAGGAGAAAACACCAGCTAAAAAGAAGGTCAAAGAG
The DNA here is from genome assembly GCA_043822165.1 of Candidatus Altarchaeota archaeon. Taxonomy (GTDB): domain Archaea; phylum Altiarchaeota; class Altiarchaeia; order IMC4; family SCGC-AAA252-I15; genus SCGC-AAA252-I15. The sequence goes on along the minus strand of JBDRCA010000057.1, from coordinate 2,600 downwards.
AAAATCCCAAAACCAATAGAGAAAATAGAGAACCTCCCCCCGAAACCGGAGGAAACCAAGAAGACTAAACCGCGGTTCGTACACCAGGAACTCTCCATACGAAAAAGAATCCCCGACCGCTGGCGAAGACCCAGGGGAATAGACAGCAAGCAAATAGAAGGAAAACGCGGTAAAGGAGCGCTACCATCCATCGGATACGGCTCCCCCAAGAAGACTTTAGGCCTGCACCCCTCAGGGCTTGCGCCCGTCCGGGTCCGAAACATCAAGGAACTCTCCGCCCTAAAAGAGGGCTCCGGCGCGATAATAGCCTCACAGGTCGGCCGCAGGAAAAGAAACATCATCATCAAAGAAGCTAACAAACTCAAAATCACTGTATTAAACCCGAGGAAAGGCGAAGCATGAACCTTAAAAACCAGAAACGATTGGCCTCAGAGATAATGGGTGTCGGAGTATACAGGGTCCTCATACCCGCGGAATCCGCGGAACAGGTCTCAGAAGCATTAACACGCGAAGACGTCCGCATACTAATCCACAAAGGAGCAATCAAAAAGAAACCCCTGAAAAACTCGAGCAAGTCACGCGTCAGAGCCCGCTCAATGCAGAAGAAGAAGGGCAGGCAGAAGGGTTACGGCAAGCGTAAAGGAAAGCATACTGCTCGGTTGCCGCGCAAGAAAGTCTGGATTAAGAAAATCAGGGCAATCCGCGATGAAATACGCAAGCTTATGGGAGAGGGGAAGATTGAGAATTACCGCAAGATTTATCGTCAGGCGAAAGGAAACCTCTTTCACTCGCGAAGGCATCTGCGGGAGCACATTGAACGTTCAAAGACATAAAAAATGGCTACTGGTCCCACGTATGTCGTGAATCACAGGAGGCGGAGGAAAGCCAAAACCGACTACAAGAGCAGGCTTAACTTGATGAAGAGCGAGAAGCCTCGTCTGATAGTCCGAAGGAGCATAAAACACACTGTCGCCCAGGTTATGTCCTATAGCCCAGAGGGGGACAAGGTGATTGCGCAGGCTAGTACGAGCGACATCGTAAAAGACGGGTGGACTCACGCGACAGCCAACATACCGTCAGCGTACCTGGTAGGACTGCTTGTTGCCCCCCGCGCCAAGGCCGCGAACACGGTCGAAGTCGTAGCGGATCTTGGGATGCAGTCTCTGGTAAAAGGCGGTCGACTATACGCCGTGCTCAAGGGGGCTAAAGACGGAGGACTAGTGTTCCCCGTTGATGAGGCAGTGTTCCCGAAGGAGGACAGGCTTACGGGCGCCCACATAGCGTCATTTAATAAGAAATCCGCAAAAATTGTTTCCGACGTAGAGAAATTCAAGGCTAAAATAACAAAGAAGAAAGATGACTGAAGAGGAAAACAAGAAGACTGAAGCAGCCGAGGAAGGCGTGAAGGATGCTTCACCCGCACGGAAAGAAGCTGAAGTTTCAGTGAAGACTCCAGTAGAACAATCAAAGCCTACTGAAAACGAGGCGGAAGCAGGCGACGAGACAGTCCCTGAAACAGATACGGATCCATTCACCTTAAGCGACATAAAAGGTTTGGGCGCGAAAAAACTAACTGAACTAAAAGACGCGGGAATATCCGACGTCACTGACCTGATCGGCGCTGACGCAAGCGAAATCGCATCCAAAACCAGCATCTCAGAGGAGAAACTAAAAGTCTGGCAGAAGTTCGCGTCATCCAAGAAGGTTGAAATCCTCGCAGACGAAATAGCGGATGCCGAAAAAGACTTGGCGGCGGAAAAAGAGGAGCTTCTCTTGTGGGAGCCTCGCACCGAGCTCGGCCGCAAGGTGAAGTCTGGGGAGGTTAAGACTATCGACGAGGTTTTGTCTTTGAGCGTTCCGGTCAAAGAGGTCGAGATTATCGACAAGCTTTTGCCTGATTTGTCGGAGGAGATTCTTAATGTTGGCAGGGTTCAGCGTGTAACTGATTCCGGGCGCAGGATGCGTTTCAGGGTCGTGGCTGCTGTCGGTAACGGAGACGGCTACGTCGGCATTGGAGTTTCAAAGGGCAAGGAGGCGGGTCCCACCATCAGGAAGGCTATTGAGCGGGCTAAGCTTCACGTCATCAGCGTTAAGAGGGGTTGCGGCAGCTGGGAGTGCGGTTGCGGGGCGCCTCATACCGTACCATTCAAGGCGTCTGGTAAGTCAGGCGGCGTTGAAGTGGAGATAAGTCCCGCGCCTCGCGGAGTAGGCCTTGTTAGCGGCGACCTGCCCAAAAAGATATTGTCTCTTGCAGGCATATCCGATGCTTGGGTGCACACGAGCGGTCACACGCGCACTAGCCTGAATTTCTCGCACGCCATATACAATGCCTTGTATCACACAAGCACGGTTAAGGTTAAGGGTGCGGATGTTTCATCCTTGAATATTGTCGCGGGTTCAGTGAAGAAGATAGTGGAAGCTGAAAATGTCTGAAGGAAAAATTATTGTCTTGAGGGTGCGGGGCACAGCACACGTCAAATCCGAAATAGAGGATACTCTAAATCTTCTGAATCTAACGCGCAAGAATCACTGCGTCATACTCGACAAGAAACCGGAAGTCATGGGCATGGTCCACAAGGTAAACGACTATGTGACTTGGG
>JBDRCA010000056.1:0-12719 GCA_043822165.1 Candidatus Altarchaeota archaeon | reverse complement strand
CTCAGTCTCCCAGAACTTCTGCCAGGCGGGTTCCGCCTCCTTTGAATCATAACGTTTTTGCAAAGCCATCCTAAGTAGGCTAATATATCTGAAGGTTTCTATTTATGTTTGAGATGATGGATAATATATTGTGGACTACAGAAAGGCTGGTGTAGTAAAAAGGTTTTTTATACGGTTTGGCATATTATACTTCCTACTCATTTTTTTCCTGCCAATACAGTACACTATCTCCTGGAGGATACTCTTGTTTTTTTCACTGATATTACTTCTGTTTGCATTAGGGTTTCTTGAACAGAGAATAACTGAGAATAAGATAGAGTACTACTCCTGCCTAACCTTGAATGAATTATCCGAAACTCTTAAGAAATATTCTCTGCCGAAAATGATTGATAAGGATTCCATCACTCTTCCGGAAAGAGATAAAAGATACTTCGATGTTGATTTTACGGATAAAGACGGTTTCATCAGCTTTGATGTTGAAGAGATTGATGAAGAAGTCCAGCAAGAAGGTTTAGTTGATAAAAAGTATAAAACCGAGGTGTGGGTGCGTTATCTCAAAAGAGACCGACACGCAAAGGATGTGATGGAAAAACTAGTAGGCGAGAGGATACTTGTTTTAAAAGAATAATTCCTAATCATTATTCCCAAAATGAAAGTCGTTTTAGCATACTCCGGCGGATTAGACACCTCGATTGCAGTGACGTGGGTGCAGGAAAAATACAAGGCAGAAGTAGTAACAGTAACCCTTGAGCTGGGCCAGGAAGTAAAGGACTTAAAAGCCATTGAAGCCAAAGCCAAGAAAGTGGGGGCAGTAAAGACTTACTCTATTGACGCCCGCAAGGAATTCATGGCAGACTACATAACGCCCGCAATCAAGGCGAACGGACTCTACGAAGGAAAATACCCTCTCTCAACGGCATTGGGCCGCCCACTCATAGCAAAACATCTCGTGGAAATCGCGGAAAAAGAAGGAGCGCAAGCCGTATCCCACGGTTCAACCGGTAAAGGAAACGACCAAGTCCGCTTCGACGTAGCCATCAACACGCTCAACCCGGACCTGCAAATAATCGCCCCCGCACGGGACTGGGGCATGAGCAGGGAACAATCCATAGCATACGCAAAGGATCATGGAATAGAGATACCTGTAACATTGAATGACCCGTACAGCTACGACATAAACCTCTGGGGCAAGAGCGCGGAAGCAGGCCCACTGGAGGACCCGATGTTTGAGCCCACTGAGAGCTCGTTTGGATGGACTGTGAAACCGGAGAGTGCGCCGGATAAGCCCGAGTACGTTACGGTCGGCTTTAAGGCTGGTGTCCCGGTTTCTCTTAACGGGAAGAAGAAGCCGGCAATGGAGATAGTCTCAGAGCTAAACAAGATTGCCGGAGCCCACGGTGTCGGGCGCATTGATATCATCGAGGACCGTGTCGTCGGAATCAAGAGCCGGGAGACGTATGAGTGTCCTGCGGCACTGGTTTTGCTGGAGGCGCACAAGGAGCTTGAGCGGATGACTTTGACGCGCGACCAGATTTTGTTCAAGGAGCTTGTTGATTCCAAGTGGGCGCAGATGGTCTACTTTGGTTTGTGGTTTGAGCCGCTGCGGGCGGACTTGGATGCTTTCATAGATTCTACTCAGGCGTTCGTGGAGGGTTCGGTGCGTTTGAAGCTCTACAAGGGGTCTGTGACGGTTGTGGGGCGGGAGAGCCCGCACAGTCTATACGACATCGGCCTTGCTTCATATTCCGGCAAGGACAGGTTCGACTCTAAGGCGGCTGAAGGATTCATAAAAATTTGGGGTCTCCCAAGCAAGGTAGCGGGAAGGAGAAAGCCTTAAGCTGTGTACCATTCAACGCCCATAAGGTCCATGAGCTCGACCATGAAGTCGAGCATCGCGTACGGTCCGTCTGCGGTCACTATGTTGTCGTCTACTACCACTGCTTTGTTGACGTACATTGCGCCGTTTGAAGACAGGGTGTCGAGTGCCTGCGGGGAGGCCGAAGTCGTTGCTTTCTTCCCGTCCAAGACGCCTGCGTTTGCAAGGACTCCAACTCCCGCGTTTATTGCACCCAGTATGTCCCCGTGATTCTGCGCGTCTTTCACAAGATCGAGCATCTTCTGGTTTTTCCACAGGAATTGCTCGGATCCTTGGCCGCCTATTATGAGTATTGTGGTGTAGTGGCTCGCCACTACTTCGTCAAGTGTCTTGTCCGGTTCAACGACCATGCCTGACACGCCCTTGCAGTATACTCTCTGCGTCGAGGCGACTTCATAGCTGCACTTGGATTCATTGAGTATTTCAAGCGAGACAGTCAATTCCTCGTCGATGAAACCGACCGGCGGGATGACGACTAAAACATCCATAAAATACAGATTGCTTTTAAAATATAATAAACTAGATGAGCCGCATAGTGTCCAGGTTCCTCGGGGCGCTCGCGTCGAACTTGAACATTTCCTGGAGCGTCATGGCAAGGTTCGCGGTCTTTTCAGCTTCTCCGTGGACTATTATCACCCTCTTCGGCTTGGGCTTGATCTTTTTGGAGTAACCCAGTAGCTGGCGTCTGTCAGCGTGGCCTGAGAATCCGTCGACGGTCACAACGTTCATCTTGACTTTAACGGCCTTGGTCTTCCCGTCGAAATCCAATGCAACCTCCTGCACGCCGTTTTGCAGCCTTCTTCCAAGCGAGCCCTCGGCCTGGTATCCCACGAAAGTAAGCGAATTCCTGCTGTCTTCCGCGAAATTCTTGAAGTACTCAACGGAGGGGCCTCCAGTCATCATACCCGAAGTCGCAAGTATTATGCACGGGTCCGGGCTGTCTATGATTTTCTGGCGCTCCTTGTGCTCCACCCTCGTGAAGGCGTCTACCAGGAACGGGTTTTGTCCGTTGAATACGCGGTGCTTTATGTGCCTTTTCAGGTACTCTGGGTGGCTTGTGTGTATCGCTGTCGCCTCCCATATCATGCCGTCCAGGTAAACGGGAACCTCAAGGTCGCCGAACCTGTAGGCGTTCTCCAAGACCATCATGACTTCCTGGCTTCTGCCCACTGAGAAAACCGGGATGAGCGTTTTACCGCCGCGCTCGATGGTGCCCATGATCGTGTCGATTAACAGTTTCTCGGCGTCGCGTCTTTTGGGCTGCATGTCGTATCTGCCGCCGTAAGTGGATTCCATGACGAGTGTTTCGACTCTTGGGAACTCGAAGTCGGCTGCCTCGAGAAGCCTGGTGTCCCCGAACTTTAGGTCGCCTGTGTAAACCAGGTTGTGGAGTCCTTCGCCGATGTGCAGGTGAATGATCGATGAACCCAGGATGTGTCCTGCGTTATAGAGTGTGAGCCGCATGTCCGGCGTTATGTCCGCTACTTCACCGTACTCTAATGGTATGGTGTGTTTTATGAGCGTTCTGATTTCAGTCGACGAGAATGGGAGTTCGTTGGCTTCTCGCACGCCGATTTCGACGGCGTCGAGCTGCAGCAGAGTCATTAGGTCGCGTGTTGCTTCCGTGCAGTATACTGGGCCGTCGTAGCCGTACCTGTAAAGGTACGGGAGGAATCCACAGTGGTCCAGGTGAGCGTGCGATATGACTACTGCGTCAAGCTGGCTCATCGCGAGGTCTACAGCCCTGAAGTCGGGGAATCTCCCGTTGCCGCTGGTTGCGACGTTTATGCCGCAATCCAAGAGGACGTTTGATTCCGGAGTCTGGATGAGAAATGATGAGCGCCCTACTTCTCGTGCGCCGCCGAGGGGTGTGAGCCTTACCCAGTCGCATTCCCCGTCCGGTTTCCTGTATATTTTTTTTCCTACGGTTTTGAGGATTTTCTTTCTTTCCTCGCGGTTTTCGTAGAGTGTTTTTCTTATCGAGTTTATGGTCTCTGATTCGATGGGTGATTTCCTCAAGAGTTTCGGGCTCCACTTCGTTGCCTTCGTTATTTCCTCGAGCGTTGACCCGTGTTTTCCGATGACTAAGCCTAGTTTCTCGGCTTCGATTAGGACTTCACTGAATTCGTCGTCGAAGAAAAGATTCGCGATGTTTGCTTCAGGGGGGATGATTTTTTCTATCTCTTTTTTGGCTTCGTCAACCGGCATGAGTTGTTCCCTGGTGGAGCGCACGATTATCCTTTTTTTGAGGAGTGTTGCGAGTTTGCGGACTTCCTGGTTGTTTTCCGCGAAAAACCCCACGTCATTGGTGTACAAGACGACTTTGGGGCCTTCAACCTCCACCTTGTCTACTTTGCCTTCCGGCGCGTTTTCTTCGACCGCTTTCTTCAGTTCCTTGAACTCCATTTTTTTCTCTTAGGAAACGTTTAAGTGAAAAGCATTCTGGCTGAATCCTTTGAAAATGCAAGACATAAAATCTGGCTTAAAAAAAACCAATTAAATTTTTTTTTTATTTAATGATTTGAGCGTATAATCCGTCTACTTCCTCTTTACTGTACTCCTTGAAGCCGTCCCTGGTTACTGTCACCAGTGAAACCTGGTTTCCGGTCGCGGAATCCCGCTCCATCGCGGAACGCAACGCCTTCAAGGCGACAAGAATATTGTCTTTGACTGTTTTTTCCTCAGAATACAATTGCTCCAAGACACCGTATGCCATCGGCGAACCGCTACCAGAAGACGCCATGTCCTCTTCAATCAAGCCGCCGACAGGATCAAGCGTGTAAATCCTCGCCTTGTCCCCGTCGAAGCCGCCAATCAAAAGCTGCACGAGATACGGAAAATACTTGTTGCCCTGCAAAATATTAGCAAGAAGCGTCGCCATCGCATTAGCGCTCATCTCCTCTGCATGCTCCATCGCATACAAGTTAGCCTCCGCCTGAATCACGCGCATAAGCTGCTCAGCATCCCCTACGCTACCAGCAACAGAAGCAGCGACACAATCATTCAACTTGAAGATCTTCCTCGCCTTCTTACTTGCGACGAAAGAACCCCACGAGGCCCTTGAGTCGGCGACGAACACTACTCCGTCACTGCACGTTAATCCAATAGTTGTCGTTCCCTTAAGCGTCTTTGATTCCACAAGAATACCTCAGAAATCTAGTAAAAAGATACATACAATATACAGCATACTCCTATAAAAAGATAGCGATTACCGGCAGTAGCTCCGAATGTCAATTTTTCGGCAAAGCAAGAACGCAGTAAATCGGTTTTCTGTATGTGTTTTAATCTGATAACTAAAGATGATTAGGTGTTTCATCACTGGTTTTGCGGGAGGCTTGTGTCTGGTGGTCGGCTAGCAGACGATTCAAGTTGGATACAAGCTGCTGGTTGGTTTAGTGTGGATTATTGAGTGCGTTAACCTGTGGATACTGGTACGGGATGTGAGGGAGTGACTGAGGAGTTGAAGGTAAGAAAGAGATATTGTCGCTTGGGTTTGTGTCTATGGAATCATTGCCTCACCGAAGTGAAACATGGGTTTCCGCCTAAGCTCCCGAAGGAAATCAGGGCAATCCGAAGATTATTCCACCACAAAACCAAACGAATTGTAGGGAAAAGATATGGTATTCCCAGTATAAAAACCTTTCGGTATCTACAGTAGTTCCGAAAGTTGAAAAATCGGCAAAGCTGTTTGGCTGGTTACTGTTTGGATACTGTTGTTTTTTTATTTTCTGCAGGCTTATTCTTCTTTCTTGACGGGGGTTTTCCGTGCTTTATTCACCCCTTGGATTTTCTTAGACGGCGACCTAAATAATCCAGTCGGAAGCCCCCTTCAAGAAGTTTAGTGTATTATGAGGTCCGGGCAGAGTCTGTGGTCGTCTACTTCATGGGTGCCGTCCGGGCAAAGGCTTGTGTTGCCTGGAATGAATGTTGTGGTCGTCGGCTCTCGGACGGTGAAGTTTACTTTCACGGTTTCGTGGTATCTTACTCCGATGACGTCGAGTATCTGTATTGTCGCGGTCTTAAAGTTCATGGGCTCGTCGACTTTGACGATTTTGGTCGTGTTTTTTTCGTCTGGAGGCATAATCGTGAAGTAGACCCTGTTCGGGGCTATCTTCCCATCCGGGGTGTCCCAGTAGAATATGTTGGAGAGTTTTATCTTGTATCCCAGAAAGTAGTGCCATTCGCCTTCTTGCATGTGGACTGTTATGGATTTAGGGTAGTCTAGTGTCGTCGTCGAAGTCGCGGAAACGGTGGTGGTTGTCGTGCCGACGCATACTCCGTCGAAGCAGATTCTCCCCAAAAGCGCGCACTCCTCCGGGTCGCAGGAGACAACGGTTGAAGTGGTTGTTTCCAGCATAGTCGTCAAGGCGACTGTCGTAGAAGACGAGGCGGCGCCGGGACAATCCGAAACCCGGGTTACCAGTTGGCCGCTAGGGCACTCGAAATACTCTTGTGCCTCGTCTTTCTCCTGAACGCACCCTGAAGCCAGCAAAACAAAAACAACAATTAAAACCGGCTTAATCCAACCACCCATAAACAATGGATTAAATACAAAGCCTTATAAATTCTATGCTTGCCCCGGCTGCGGGTGAGTAACCCTGTCCTTGGGCGTAAACTTTAATCGGAATCGGTACTTGCTCATCTCAACAGCCAAATCCGGAAGCTCTGCAGACGGTACGCTTCGCGAAATGGCTTGCGCGCTCTCTGACGGCGCGTCTACCCCGTTGCTTGGAAGCTGAAGGTGCGGGGCTACTCCTAAACCAATCTTTACTGTGACTTCCTCGTTTTCAGGGATTTCGACGCGAGCGATACTCCCCGGCGCCTGGACCGGTGAAATGTTGCCTGCCGCATCCTCGCGGAAAATCTCGGTTGGATGGTCTGTGGAAAGCTTCTCGACTACCGCATAGTTTTTCCCGTTTACTTGCTCAAGTCTTACCAGGACTTGGCGGGTCGCGACTTCCCCCTGATGCCCCATCTGGATTTCAACGGCGCTTGCCGCCTGCTCGGCGCAACCCATCATAACGTTGCCGCCGTTTACGAGTCGTTGGGTTATGCGCTGGTCAACGGGCTCCGGCTTAAAAACGCCTACATCCTCTTTCTCCACGACTCTCTCATTAGGGTTTAGCTCGAGTCCATACGTCATCGACACGTCATGGGTTTCGGAAACCGGCGCAACCGGCGGATGCTCTAAGACCGGAACATTAGCTCCCGGGTTTGCCCTAAAATCCAGGCGTATGAAATTCGAGTGCTTGAGGCTTTCTTCAATAACTTGCCTCACCCGCACATCCTGCATGTCGCCAACCCTCTGAATCAGGACTGCCCTTCCTCCTCGCCGAAGGCCATCCTGCTCGCATCGTCAAACCCGGCCGTCCTTAAGATGGATCGTTCGTCTTCAATCTTCGATCCCATGGCGATGACGACTGTGACGTTTTCCCCGCCGATGGTTACTTTGCACCCGTCTTTCTTCCCGGCATCCGGGCTCTTTGTCGGCGCCTTCACAATGGTTGCAGTCTCTCCCTCATCAAGCTGCCCGTTTTTGAAGACCAGAACCTGGCTTTCATTAGGTCCCAAGGCGTTCAAGGAAAGCTCTCGCCCGCAGATTGACGCGGAAATAGCCTGCCTGGAAACGTATTTATCGTTTCTTCCGCAGGATATTGGTGCGCCGTATCTTCCGCCAGTAACGACTCCGCCTCTTAGAAGCGCGTCTGCTGTTCCAGGCTGCTGTCTAACCGGCTCGAGACCAGTTCCAAAATCATTCACCTGCTGGCCGGAAACATCGAGCGTGTGAGTTTCTATGACAAGCGGAATCCTCTTCTCATTCGGGCCTTCCGGCCGGGGAATCACAGAAGACATACAATATTATACAATGTACTAAAAGAAAAATCGCGGTTTCCCATATTTTTAGATGGGTTTCCCAGAATATTAATATGACTCGCAGAAGATCCCGGAGAAGGCCGCCTCGCGGGCGCGCAGTAAGGCTTTCCCATGATGATTTGTGGGGAGGATGGGATTCTGGTGGTGAAGTCAATGATCCTGCGAAAGAGCATGTGAAGCCTCCGTGTATTCTCGGGCATGATCAGGGAGTCTTGCGCGCGTTAAGCGTCTCCTTGCAGGACGGCGAAGAATACAATCATAACCTTTCTCTGGATGATGCCAAAAGCGTGCGTGTTGCTCCGAGTGGGACTGTTGAAGGGGATTCCGCCACTTTTTATGTTCCACTGAACCGCGGGGAATTGACGAGGGTCGAGCAGATGTCTCATGTGGGGGAGTCCGTGGAGGCGGTTTATTATCCAAGTGAAGAGGAGGTTTCGGTCAGACGGTGGGGTCTTAAGGGAAGGTTTAATGAGGACGGAGTTGACTCAGTTACTTGCGTGCTGGATAGAAAAGCCAGAATCGGGGAAGTTGATCCAGTGCGCATGCCGAAAGGCGTCCGGGAAATTCCTGTGACTGGGGATATGGTGCTTGTTGACTCGAGGAGGCCAGTCCTCGAGGACCCTGGCATGCCTGATGCGTTAGCGTCTGAAGTAGCGCCGGATGAAGGAGAGGATCCAGAGTTCGCGGGAAGAGTAAAAGAGCTTGTCGAGTCTGCGGGGCTTCGCGTAAGCGTTGCTGGAGGAGGAGACGGAGGTGATGCTCCTAGATTCAAGGCTCGTTTCTTGAAGCGGAATATGGGGTTTGGCGTCTACACTGACGAGCTTTCTTTAACGCCTTTTGATGATGAGGACGCGGAGAGGATTCTTGGAGTGCATGCGGATTCGAAGGAGGATAACAGTACTCTTCGCACGACGATGACTCCTAGTGGAATAACATTTGACAAGAGCTGGCGACACGGCGAGAAAGAAGATGACATGTATTTTTCTGGGGTTTCAGTGACTATGCCTTTTTCTAGAAGGGATGCTGGAGAGTTTACTGTCGCCGTCGGAGATGATATGGATGAGGCACACATCTCTTATCAGGTGACTGGACGTGACACTGGGAACGTGTCTATTACGCGCCCTGATGGCATAGAATATGACGTTGAAATTGTTTCCGCCAGGAGCCGGGAAGTCCGAGTCATGCTCAACGAAGACGGAGCATACGAGCAACTCGACACGGACGGCTTAAGCCGTTTCGTCGCAGACACGGTTGAAATCCGCCGCGGCATGCACGCTGAGATGAGCCGAGTCGAAGGCTTAACACATGTATTCAGGCACCTGTTCGAGGATGTGGCAGCACCCACAGTCAAAGAAACAATCCCCGCAGTCTCAGCCGACGCAGCCGTCGGAGAACCCCTTAACCCTGCAAAACACTGGAACGAAAACACATACGGCAGGCATCCAGACGCGAACGTCCGCTCTCTTTTACCTGAAAAACTGAAGATTACGCCTCCATACCCAACTGATCTTACAGTGGATAATCAGCCGCTGGGCTGGCGGGCAGTTTATGATCCGGATGAATGGTATAAGCCACCAGAAGACGATCCATTTGACATCCTGGGTGGTGGCTCGTTCCCGCAAGGATTCGAGACCTACCAGCGCATGGGTTTGTTTGCCGCCTCCCACAAGTTCACGGAAGATGTCCTGTGTGGGAGACGCAGAGGAGTAATTCTTCAACCATTATCCGCTGGATACCACGGCCTAGGAGTTAACGTGAATTACGACGGGCAACGCCTGCACCACGGAGGCATGATGTCCCAACGCGACCAAACACACTACATTCAAACAAACCTTATGAGGGGAGGATGCACATGCTATCTAAGTGACGGGCATGGTAAAGTGCAGGAGTTCGTGTTCTACGCGGCAACCACACCCTTAGATGATCTCGCCATCACCGAAACATATGTTTCACCAGAATACCAAAAGCAAAGCGGCGTCAAACTTAGGAAACTCCGTGACAGCCACGACGGCCCAATATATGAAGTAGCCCAAGGAGATGAAGGAGAAGTAATGCCTCAACCAGTAGGAGATGAAGACGCAGGAAAAAACATCCGCGTCAGAGGCGCAACCATACCCGGACTTGACGAGTCAACGTCAAACAAGCTTTTGCAAGACTTCGTCCTTGGGAGGCTATACCATCCATTCGGCCCCGGAAACGTGCTCGTCGGCAGGGGAGGCATGGTTTCCTCACTACAACACTGGAACCGTGAGTCAGTCATAAACTCAGCGGACACGGCAACTGCATACGCCGTCCCGCCCGAAATGGAAGAACAATTCCGAAAAGCACTACGACTCGGATTCATCGAAAGAGACTAATAGTCGCCGATTTTTTTCTGTCCTATTCCCCAGTACTCGTCTTTTTCCCCGGATAGCGTTGGTTTCCCGTATTTTCCGCCGCCGCCGGCGACGTAGCGGATTCTTCCAGCCCGGAATTTCTCGATTACTGCGCCGACTTTAGGGTCGAATCTTTTCACTTCCACGATGTCTGCGTCAACCAGCACGTTAATCTCGGTTTCGAATTCGTCTACCAACATCCTCCACTTATCCTGTATCCTCTTGCTTGTCAGAGTAGAGACTCCGAGCGCGAGAGAGATCACTTCCGCAAGCGGGAGAATCCTGACATACGGGGGACGATGCTTCGGGTGGTGCGCAACATCCCATGTTGCCAGCTCGTCTATCCTATCTGTTACACCCCGCTTTATTATGCCCTTGCATTCAGGGCACCGGCGCTTCAATGAGAGCGCGTCCTGTGGCGTGAACTTAAGATAGCATCTGCTGCAGGCTGTGACGTGGTATTTTCCTTCAAGGGGATTCAACCCGACGTTTAAAGTGAATTTTCTGCCGCCGCTTCGCTCAAGCGCCTTCACGATTTCCGGGAAAGAAAGCTCTTTTAGTTTGAGTCGGTTGAATTCCCGGCCCAGTCTGTGGGGCTGCGGGCTGTGGCAGTCGCTGTTTGAGAGGAAGACCACGTCTGAGAGTTCTTCTATCCTGTCTGCCATGTCCGAATCCGCGGAAAGCCCAAGCTCCAGAAACTTTACTTTACCTAGATTATCCTGATAGCATTCAGCGAGGCTTCCGTATTCCTTGTACACTGCCGTCCACGGGGTGAACGCGTGGGCCGGCCCCACTAAAGCCCCGACTTCTGAGGCAGCGTCGACGATTTCCGCCCCGTCTAATCTCACGTTGGGCCGCCCGTCGCTTGCAATGTTTACCGAGTGTTTTCCAATGTTTTTGCTGAAGTTTTCAGCGGCTGAGATAGACGGCAGCAGAATCACGTGGTGGACGCGCCGGGCATCCTCTATTTCAGCGGTTACCAAGAATTTTGTTTCAGAGCCTTTTATGGAGTATGTCCCTGCAGAGGATTCAGACAGATTGTCGCGCATATGCTTTATCCAGCCTGGGTGAGTGGCATCACCCGTCCCCACCAAATGCAAGCCTTTTTCGGCGGCATGCTCTGCAATAAGCGGCAAAACCATTTTGTCGCTTGTGCCGCCCGAGAAGCGAGAGTGAATGTGGAAGTCGACGTTGAATTCATTCATTTTATTGGTATCTATGTGGGGTGAGCGTTAAGCGAACCCCACTTATTTTTGATCAACCTTTTTGTTACCCTGAAAAACCTTGGGTTTTTCGGGCCCAGAAACAGCGAAGCTGTTTCTCGGGAAAAGGTTGTGTGGAAATCAACGTTGAATTCCCTCATATTAAATGATAATATTGCTAACCAATCATATTATAACTGACATAAAAATGCCGGTAAAACAATTAGTGCCAACCAAGTCATTAGACAAAAATTTTAAGGTTTTAGACAGTCAACTTGCAAGAGTCGGCAAACATGTAACTCCCGGTCAGTTCTGTGAAATACAAACCCTTGCAATAGAAGGCTCCTGCGGAGAAATAGATCCAATCAAGCTTGTTGAATTAATATCCTCGCGGAGCAAGGGATTCCGCGGTATCGTGTCGCGTAAAACCAAGCAGCTCGCGGAAAGTCACCCTGATGTTTCAGTAGAAGTGGTTGCGGCTATTGCTAAAAAACATGTTGCGTTATTCACCCTACAGTGGCTTCAGGAGGAGCTTAAGGGAGAATCCCTAACCATTGAAAATGCCGCGGGATACTTGGGCTTGAAGGAGGATGCTTCTGATATGCTTGGTGTTGTGGGTGAACTCGGAAAAATCATGCGGGTGTCTGGGGGTGATGTGGAAACCCTCAAGGCGGTTGTTGCGTTGGAGGCGGCAACTGGCGGGGAAGACTTGGTGACTCTTCAGGGCATAATTGATGCTGGGGAACTCTATGTTGTAAGGGGTAATGAAGGAGAGATTACGGGAGTTATGGGTTTGATCTACGACAACGAGAACGGAATTCACATCCACCGGCTTGGAATCCTCGGGGACGCATACGGCAGGGGAGTCGGGGAAAAACTCGTGAAAAAAGCCAGGGAGAGGGCTAAACGAACCGGGAGAACTGCAATCAAGTTGACGTGCAGTTCACTTGATGCAGGAATGACGGCATTCTACGAGCAACATGGGTTCCAAATGACTGGGGAAGTCAAGGACTATTACGGATTAAAAGAAGACCTTCTCTTTCTGCAGTTGGGCGTCACAGAGGATTCTCCTCGTAAATCCAAGGATGGGAAAAAATTAAAGGATGAGAAACTCCCCGTAAAGCTTGATGGATTCAGGCATAATGGAGTATACATGGTTCAGGATCATAAAACACTTCAGAATCTTCAACATATTGAGAAAAAATCGTATCCTAAAACTCCTGAGGGTTTGAATACTTTTGCTATGATGGCTGACGCTGGCGGCGTGGTTGTGGCAAAAGATGCAATCTTTAGGCCTGAGGCTTTCTGTTATTTCTTCCATGACAAGGATGGTGAAACCCTTCATCTTCATGGCGTCCCGACAAAGGAGAAGGGGCTTGATGTAGCGCTCAT
>JBDRCA010000055.1:0-9204 GCA_043822165.1 Candidatus Altarchaeota archaeon | reverse complement strand
GTCCGCTTCCCGTGTAGGGTATGCCGAGCATTTCGAGCATTGATGGTATGTGGCTTTCCCGTGATTCTCCGTGTTTTCCTTCGGCTATGTTGAATACTATGGCTGGTTTTTGTTTTTTTAGTTTTTCGTATGCGTTTTCATCGGCTTCAATAAGGGTTATTCTGCGGTTTGTTGTGTGTAATGCTTTTTTTATTGAGGTTATAGTCTCTGAGGAGTCGTATTCAGCGTAGAAGTCATCTGGTTTGCCAGATGGTATCTCAGCCGCCAGGTTGTAGGTTAATCCTACATGTAGAACCATCTATTCTTCGTCTATGTCGTTTTTCACTGTTTCTCTGCGGTTTGCTCAAACCTCAAAGTATTCTACAGTAATATTATGCACGGAAAAGTTTAAAAAGCTTTCTTTTTTCTTATCCCCCGGTTCTAAGTGTTTTTATACTCTGTATATGCGCTGAAACTCATTTTTTTTGATTTTTATATGCTAAAACCCCATATTATCTATTATTAGGGAAAATGGGAGAATTACAGTACGCTACCGTCAGACGGATTATGAAGAATGCGGGAGCTAAGAGAGTGAGCAAGGACGCGGTCTACGAGCTTATGCGGCTTATGGAAGTATACGCCGAAAAAATCGCTTCCACGGCGGCTACCATAGCTGAAAGATCAGGCGGGAGAACCACTCTTATGAAGGATGATGTGACGATTTCCGCAGAGGAGATTCACGGCGTAATAAGCCTTTAAGACGTTGCCTGTGATAACGTGCGAGTAACCGCCGCGCTTTTATACTTGTATTGTGTAAGTTATAGTCGGTAGAATGGTTTTAGTAAACCCACACTCTATGAGGGGGCTTGAAGCCCAGGCCATTGTTGGTTTAGTGTGGGCGCCTTATGTGACTAAATCGTACACGGGCACTAAAAATATTTCGTGCTAGATTTCGTGTGCGAGCGTTCCTTTCTATTTTTAAGCGTCTTTTAATGCGCGGGATTCACTTGTGGTTTCTCGTGCTTTGACGCTGAAAATTTTTAAGTAAGACGCTTTCTCACATGAAACTTTGACCTTATGCTATCGCGTAAAAATTTGGAGGTAAGAAAAATGAAAACACTTGAAAAAAGGTTGGAGTACGATCCATACAACGTGCTCCCTAAGGAATGGAAAAAGGAAAAACAAAGTTGGTAAAACAAAAATGATCGAGGAGGTATTCGACGAAATGGAGGAAAAAAAGAAGAACGTGTGTATTAAGATGGATGGGGGAGAACCCGTATTTATCTTGGTATTAGAAAAGAGTAAACTAGGATGGAAGCCGGAGATAGCGTAAACCCTTGGATCAGGAATCTGAAGCCGTATGTGCCCGGGCAGACTAGGGAAGGCTTCGTAAAGCTTGCGTCCAATGAGAACAATTACGGCCCCAGCCCTAAGGTAATAGCGGCTCTAAGGGATAGCGCAGGCTCCGTGTACAGGTATCCATACAAGGACGATGTCGTCCGCGAGAAGATTGCAGGATATACTGGTCTCGGAAAAGAGAATGTTATCCTAGGTAACGGGTCGGACGAGTTAATCGACCTTTTAGTGAAAACCTTTAAGGGGCCGTCGTGCGGAGTATATCCCTCGTTTTCTGAGTACAGGATAGTTTCCGCGACAAACGGCATGGACTACGTTGAGGTGCCGCTTGCCGAAGACTTTAGTTTCCCATTAACCAAGTTTAAGGCGCAAACAAGAGAATCTAACCTCATTTTTCTTTGCACTCCCAACAATCCCCCGGGCAACACAATTTCCTTGGATACAATCAAGGAAATCCTCGATTTGGGCAAAGTCACGGTCATCGACGAAGCCTACTATGAATTCTACGGTAAAACCGCACTCGATCTTCTACAAGAATATGATAACCTCATAATACTTCGCACCTTCGCAAAGGCGTTTGGCCTGGCAGGCCTTCGAGCAGGCTACGGTCTAGCATCTCCCGGATTGATTGACTTAATCTACAAGACTAAGCCACCATTCAACGTAAATTATCTCGCCCAAGAAGCAATGCTTGCCGCACTAGATGATATCGCATACATGCAAGGGCGCGTTGACGACATCAAGAAAGACAGGAAAATCCTGCTAGCAAAACTCTCGGCGAAATTCAAGGCATTCCCATCGCAGGCGAATTTCGTGCTCGCAGACACGTCCCCGAAGAGCGCGCAGGAAGTCTTTGATTTTTTCCTCTCCAAAAAAATGATCATCCGAAAATTCGGGGAATTCCCAGGTTTCCCAGGCCAGTACGTCCGCGTGACCGTCGGTACGAACAGGGAAAACCAGGATTTTTACGCAGCCCTTGACGAACTAGAATGAAAGTCCTGAAATACATTGAAGACGAGGAGGAAATCAAGAAACTCTGTTTTAGGGGGAACGTACAGTCTCCAAAGGTTTACTCGTCAGTGTGCAAAATAATCGCGGGCGTCCGGGATAAGGGTGATGCAGCGGTTTTCTCCTACACGAAAAAATTCGACGACTTCGATTTATCGGAAAAAAATATTCGAGTAACCTCTTCCGAAATCGATAAGGCTTATTCGAGGATCCCCGAAAAACTTCGTAGGGCGTTAGGGACTGCAAGGGATAACATACGCGTCTTCCACAAGAAACAATACGACTGCATCGAGAAGGAGTTGGATGTAAAAGTCGCCGACGGCGTTGTAGTCGGCGAAAAAACGGTTCCCATCGATTCCGTGGGCTTATATGTTCCCGGCGGCAGGGCGGCTTATCCCTCCACGGTTCTTATGAACGCTGTCCCGGCCAAAGTCTGCGGGGTCGCGCGCATTGTAGTGGCCTCCCCCCCGCTGATTGCGGATTCAGTGCTTGCAGCCTGCAAGATGTGCGGAGTCGATGAAGTCTACCAAGTAGGGGGCGTGCAGGCCATCGCAGCCCTTGCATACGGCACAGAATCAGTGCCATCAGTCTCAAAGATCGTGGGACCCGGCAACAAATACGTTGCATGCGCTAAAACACTCGTCTACGGCAAAGTAGACACAGACATGCCAGCAGGACCCTCAGAAATACTCATACTCGCCGATGAAAACGCAAACCCGGAAATCATCAAAGCAGACATGCTCGCCCAAGCAGAACACGACCCTGATGCAGTGTGCGTGCTCGCAACAACCGACAAGACGCTTCCCGGAAAGATAAACGTTAAAGGAATCCAATTCACGTCAGTCATCGTAGACTCAACAGATGATGCAGTATCCTTTACAAACCAGTTCGCTCCAGAGCACCTTGAGGTTTTGACAGAGGATGCGTTAGGAGTTTCTCAGGGTATTGTTAATGCTGGCTCAATCTTTATCGGAGAGTTTTCGCTGGTGGTGGCGGGCGACTACGCGTCTGGCGGAAACCACGTGCTTCCTACCGGTGGCGCGGCAAGGTTTTCTTCGCCGTTGTCTGTCAGGGATTTTCTGAAGACGTTTCAGACGCAAACAGTCACCAAAAAGGGCCTTTCCGCGTTAAGGGAGATTATTGCGGTTTTGGCTGAGTCAGAGGGTCTTGTAAAACACAAGAGAAGCGTTGATGCGCGATTCACGGACTAGTCTTCACCTTCATCGAGCGCGAGATAGAGGTATGGGTTGACGACGTTAAGGTACGTGTATGATACTGCTTGGATTATTCTAGTTACCGCGAACAATGCGAACGCTAGGTAAGCGGAGGCGCCTTCAAACCCTGAGGCCATCGCGAAGAAGATTGTCACTAATGCGACGCCCATGGAAAATAGGGTAGTCTTGACGACCGGGCCCTTATGTTTTAGCCCGAGCCTGAAGCTTTTTCTAAACGAGTGGGAGACGCCTTTTTTCTCGACTACGCTTACCGGCACGATAAAGAATATGATGACCGACACCGCTATGAAGACAAGTATCATAACTACCGATGCTATTGGGATGAGAATCAGTTTCCCTGACATTATGATGCTTGCGTAAGCCAGTGAGAAGAAACCCAGGAAAAAAGCCAGGAACAAGATTATTGTCAAACTGAATACGAGCAGGGTCTTCCACTGGGTTAATGTGTTTTCCAGGGCGTTCCAGAGTTTTATCTCGCGTTTGGCAACGTAGTCTGCAATTATCGTCGGGTACATGGCGTAAGCCAGGATGTCGCTTGCGAAACAGGCAAGTGACGCCAAAAACAGGAGCATCATGTCTTTAGTGTACGGGTTAAGGGCGGATGCGATATTTGGCGAGGCTTTTGCAGTCTCTAAGGCAAGCGCGAGGCTTACGTCGTATGTCAGTTTCGTGCTCATGAATATGAACGCGGAGTATATGATTGTGGTTGCTATGCGCGGGGCGAAGACTTTTGGCTCCTTGGCCAAGACGTTAACTGATTCTTTAAGGAGTTTCAGGAATTCCATGTCAATAACACTTTTTTAATCTTCAAACAAAAATGAATTATATGGCTGGCAGGGATAGACGGGGCGTTGATGCGAGAGGAAGCATCGGAGACAAGGAGTACATAACCATGTCTGGCGGGCAAGACATGCCGGCTAGGTCAAAGCTTGCGTTCGGCATCTTCCCTAGGAAGGCGATGGGTCTTGGGATGCTTGTGATATTGGCAGGATTCGTGATTTGGTTGTGGCCTATAATATACGTCTTCGTCAGATTCTTGTCTTCTCTTTCCACTGGCCCGCAGGTCGTGGGCTGGGGCTTCGTTTTGATTTTCCTGTCTATTCTATCAAGGCTTGTTTTAAATCCTATAATCGATATGCTTTTAAGATGATGGACGAAGAAAGGGTGGTTCGGAATCAGTGGATTATAATAGCGTTGATTTTCATCGTATTGGCATTGAACGTCGTCTTCGTATTCATAGGCCGTCTTTTCCCGGCAGGCGAATTCAAGGCTTCAACCCTTAACATGACCGAGTGCAGTGCGTCAGGGATGAAAATTGTGGGGGCAGGCGAGACGAGGGAGTCAGCTCTTGCGGGTCTTGAGTTAAAGCAGCAGGATTACGCGCACTTGTACTGCAACGGGAAATTCCGCGATGATCCTATTGACGTTTCAATACCTGGGCTAGGGTGCATGGTATGCAAGCCCGATTGTGCGCCCCGGGTGGAAGAGCTAACTGGTGTATCATTTGCAGATTCTGAGTATGGTGTGGAGGCGTCACGGCAGGTAACAGTGAGTTGTCTCTGATTTTTTTTTACTTGAGAAGCTCAAGGTATGATTTCAGGGTGCAGGTTTCTTTGTTGACGCCGAGTTTTTCAAGGAGTGTGAATATTTTTCCCTCGTCTTGGGTGTTTGCGGATTCTATTTCGATGTATTGGCCCAGGTTTTTGACTTCGTCGAGTGCTATCGTCAGTTTGTCGAGCCTGAATGTTCTTCTTTTCTTTTCCACGAGGCCTTTCGCTTCGTATCCTAGTTCAGCCAGGACGTCGCTCATCCTGGCATGAACCGGGAACTCTATCTCTTTTCTGGTTTTCGTTTTCTTGCTCTGCTTCGGCCCCTTGTACGTAAAATATGTTTTCCCATCTGCCTCGCGTATGCGAAGCGCCTCGTCTGTTACCTCAAAGTCCCTGTCCGGGGCGTTAAAGTATGTGTCTTTCTGTATCTCCTGCCTCACGAATACGCCGCCAAGGCCGAGAACTCTATCCTCGATTACGCTCAAGTCTTCGACAGGGGCTTTGACTTCTACTTCTATCATCTCTTCACGTTCACTAGGATATGGTCTTTGTCGTAGGGCTCAAGCTTCAAGACGTCTATAATCTGGAATCTCTCCTTTAGTTTCGCGACCTCCTGCTTGAATACCTTTTTTGGGGGAGCAATGCAGTCTATGCTTCTTGCCTTGATTGCGAACAATCCTGCTCTCGCCTTGAAGTAGTCCATGTTTTTTATGAATATTTCGGTCTGGTCTCTTTGGGCGACGTCCTGGTAGACGACGTCTACTACTCCGATATTCCTTGCGAAAGATGAGGGAATGCCGGCGTCTCCTAGGATGGGAATCATGTTTTTCTTGCGCTCGCACACGAACAAGAGCTCCCTCATCATTCTTTTCGCGGATTCGACGCAATAAACCATCTCCTTTGTTATGTCTGAGACGTGGCTTGCGGTCGTCCCGGACGAGGCTCCGAGATAAAGTACTCTTGTCTGCTCTCCAATGGGGAGTTCTGTGAGCCCATTTAGTATTCCTGCGGCGAGTTTGCTTCTGAATGGGTCCCATTCCCTGTATTCTGTGCCTTTGGCTTTGATGAGTCTTTCGTCGTATACCCGGAATCCGGGAGTGTTGTTTTCTGTGGCGATGTTTCTGCCTATCCCATATACTCCCGGGAATATTTTTTTTGGTTTCATCCTTTCAGTATCTCCTCTACTCTTTCTAGCGTGTCTGCGTCTTGCGGTCCTTTGTCGTCTCTAAGTCTTACAAGCCTTGGGAATCTCAGGGCATAGCCTGACGTGTAAGTCGGGCTTTTCTGTATTTCCTCGTATGCGACCTCGAATATAACTTGGGGTCTTATGGAGACGTCTTTGCCTGACTCCTTTATTACGTGTTCCTTGAATAACTCCGTGTATTCTGCGAGTTGTTCGTCGGAGAGCCCCGTTGCCATCCGCCCTATCGTCTGGTATTCTCCGGTGTTGGGGTCATATGCTGCGAGAAGGTATGAGCCAAGCCAGCTTGCGCGGCGTCCTTCGCCCCATGTTGCGCCGACTACTGCGAGATCCAGGGTTTCCATTATGGGTTTTATCTTGTACATGTAGCCTACGCGGGATCCGGGCTGGTATGGGGCATCCAGTACTTTCACCATTACTCCCTCGTGTTTCTGGGAGAGGGCGAACTGGTAGAATTCCTCAGCTTTCTCGGGGTTTTTGGTGACTACTTGTCTTGCGAGCCTGAAGGTCGCGGTTTCGTCGATTATCGACTTTAAGAGTTTCCGCCTTTCCCTGAATGGGGTGTCGATTTTTGACTGGCCTTCGATGTAGAGTAGGTCGAACAGGTTTACTTCGACCGGTATTTTTTTCTGGATTTCGGGGATGTCGTATTTTCTCTTTATTCTCCTGGACAAATCCTGGAATGGTCTGGGTGTTCTGTCTCCTATCATCTGTATTGCGACGACTTCACCCTCTATTATGGCTTGCTTTGCTTTCATGTGTTCTTTCGCGGATTTCACGATTTCCGGGAACTGGTGGGTCACGTTTTCAAGCCTTCGAGTGTAAAGCGCCACTTCATCGCCGCTTTTGTGTATCTGCACGCGGGCTCCGTCATACTTTATCTCATAGGCTGCCTCGCCCAAGGCTTCGACGACTTCCTGTATACATTGTTTCTTCTGGGCGAGCATTACTCGTATGGGTCTTCCAGGCTTCATGGCTACTTTTTTCAGACCGGCCGCTCCCTTTGATTTGGTGATGCCTGCCACTTCCCCGAGATCGGATGTGAGGTAGTATGCTCGCTCGACTTCTTCGGCGGGCACGTCAAAGGCCTTCACGATTGCGTCCCTTACGATTCCGTCGCCCACTCCCAGGCGAAGCTCGCCCAGTATTAAGCGCACAATGTATTTTCCTTCTACTCCTTCCGCGGAAGACAAGAGCTCGTTTATGTAGGCGATTTTCTTGTCTTGGCTGCCTTTGCCTGAGAGGCCGGCAAGTTTTATCAGGCTTGCCTCAACGTCCTCGACGTCAAGCGTTCTCGAGTAAAGAGTAGTCTGTTTCTTGGTCGACAATATTTTTTCTGCTGCAAGTCCCGTGTCGCCCGTCTCCTTTATTCCCCTCTCTATATCCTTTTCGGTTTTCCCCGATACCGTTGAAATGCATTTTACCATGAGTTTCTCAGCAACACCAAGTTCCTGTTCGCTCCATGCAGGGAATACTCTGCCTTGGACGAACCTGCAGACGGTAGGCAGAAGATACTCGTCGGTTTCTTTTATGAATTCCGCGACGATGTCGGTAAGCTCCAGCCGTTTTCTCGTTGAGTCGAGTCTTTCGAAAAGTTGCGTGAGTTCCTTGAACCTCATATCTGGTTTATCATTTGAGTTTCGCTTAATATTTACTCATGAGGGTTGTGGTTGAGACTCCGAAGTGGAGTTTTGTAAAGTACCGGTGGAATGGCACATCTTTTGTGCGGGATTTGATTTCTCCGTTTCCGAATCTTTTCAATTACGGTTTCGTGGAGGGCACGGTTTCCGAGGATGGTATGGAGCAGGATGCATTGGTTTTGGGTGGGCGACTCCGGCAAGGAGACAAGGTTGATTATGTTATTGCAGGTAATGTGAAATTAGTCGATGATGGTAAACGTGACGATAAGCTTATTTTCACGGAAAACGGCAGAATAACCCGTCTTGAATACATGATGATTCGGCTATTCTACCTGTTTTATCCTGGATTCAAGAGATTTTATTCAGTTTTTATACTTGGAAGGAAGTACACATGCAAATTCGAAGGAATTATTGTAAATAAATCGCAATAACGTCTGCTACTTTATGAATATTTTCCTCACCAAACCCAGAATCCACTCCAGGAAATCCTCATCAACCTCCTCCACAACAGGCTCAGGAGCCTCCTCGACAGGCACTTCCTCCTCTTCCTCCTCAGGAGCCTTAACCCGTATATGGGTCGTCAAATGCTTGGTCTCCCTGGCCCTTATGTCAACGGTAATCGGCTGCTCGACACACTCCCCGACAATCAAGGCATGCCCCACAGACAACTGCCGAATCTCCTGCTCCATCCCCGACGTGAAACCCTCAATGGAGTGCCCGATCGCGCGCAAGTCATTCGGATTCGTGACTTTAAGGATAATCTGGGTATTGCACTGAGACAAAACATTCTTGTCAACCCTTGCCGGCCTCTGGCTCACAACACACAACTGAAACCCGAACTTCCTGCCCTCAGCGGCAATGTCTCTTAGAAGCGACGAAGAAATAGCATCCCCGAAACCCCGCTCAGGACAAAAATTATGGGCCTCCTCGATAAGAAAGAAAAAAGCAGGAATACTGCCAAGCCTTCTCGCATCAAACAAAGTCCTCGCAAGCTTGGCGACCACAAGCTCCTGAATATGCGGTTCAGTACCCAAAAGATTAATAATCGAAGCCTGACCCTCCCTCACCAAATCCTCGACCGCGACAGGATCCCCTGAAAACAAGCCACTATCATCAAGCGTTTCAAGCCCCGACACGACCTTCCACTTAAAACGAGTAGGCTCCTGCTCGACCCTTGCCATCAAATCCTTCAACGTGTAACGCTCACCATCCAAGTCCCGCAAAGCCTCATACAA
>JBDRCA010000054.1:0-7242 GCA_043822165.1 Candidatus Altarchaeota archaeon | reverse complement strand
CCTAGTAAACGAAAAACCCGTTCCCCCGCCGCTCTGGTGTATGAGAGCCGTGTTTTTCACGCCGTCAAAAATCGACTCCATGGAATCCTCGATGGGCAAGACAAAGCATGCCGCAAGCTGCTGTATGTCCTTTCCCGCGTTCATAAGCGTCGGAGAATTAGGCATGAACTCAAGACTCGTCATAAAATCATAGAACTCTTTCTCGGCGTCCTTGACGTTTCCGCCATACTTTCTGTCAGACTTGGCGATGTCGTGGGCAACCCGTGTGAACATGCCCCCAGGAGTCTCAATAATCTGGCGGTTCGCATCCTTTCTGAGATAACGGCGCTCCAAAACCTTGATAGCGTTAACGGAAAGCTTAATGTCGTCTTCCACCCCGAACATGCTCTTAGCCTCACGAAGCTTAGCGTGCTCCTCGCGGTAGAGTATGTAAGCCTTCGCAATCTTGGGCTTATCTTCCCCTATGAGAACCTGCTCGACAAAGTCTTGGATGTCCTCTATTCCGGGTGTTTTCCCCGCGAACTTCGCATTTAACTCCTCCTCCACCTTCTCAGCAAGCTTTTCAGCAAGCACCCTGTCCGTCTCGCCCACAGATATCGCGGCCTTAAATATTGCCTCCGTAATCTTGTCGCGGTTGTATTTGACTATCCTTCCGTCCCTTTTCCTAACGTCTCTAATCTTTTTGTCCATTCTTCATCAGTCCCGGGAAACGACGCCAAGCATTCTTTCAATGGCTTTCAGAGCCTTTTCAGCCACGTCTTTTCTCACGGTCACTTCGTTTGATTCCTCCTTAAGGCATGAATGAATTTTTTCCAGTGTATGGTACTTCATGGTCTGGCACACAGCCTGCGGGAGAGGGATGAACGTCTTGTCCGGGTTCTCTTTTTTCAGCCTGTAACACAAGCCCTCCTCCGTGCCTATTATGAACTCCCTAGCGGAAAGCTCCCTCACCTTCTTGACCATACCGTTCGTGCTAAGGATATAGTCAGCCGCATCCTGAAGATCCGGATTGCACTCAGGATGCGCCAAAAAGATAGCGCTCGGATGCTCCTCTTTCAAGAGCGCGACTTCCTCGCTTGAAATCAAGTGCTTGTGGACGACGCAGAAACCGTCTTCAGGGAGAGGAATTATCTTTTTTTCGGTGTTCTTGCTGACATAGTAGGCAAGGTTCGCGTCAGGCCCGAAAAGAATCTCATCGTTTGGGAGGGACTCGACGACTTTTACGCTGTTGGCGCTCGTACATATTATGTCCGCTTCGGCTTTGGCTTCCGCAAGCGTGTTTATGTACAATACGACTGCCGCCCCGGGATGTCTTTTCTTCGCCTCCCTTACTTTTTCCGCTGGAAGCTGCGCAGCCATGGGGCAGCGCGCGCCCAAGTCAGGCAACAAGACTTTTTTGTCGGGGTTGAGTATTTTAGCTGTCTCAGCCATGAAGTCAACGCCCGCGAAAACAATCAAGTCAGCGTCAGCCTCTGCTCTGGCTTTTTTAGCCAAATCCAGGGAGTCTCCGACGTAGTCCGCCAAATCCTGGATCTCCGGCCTCTGATAGTTGTGAGCCAACAAGACCGCGTTTTTCTCTTCTTTAAGTTCAAGGATTTCCTTTGAGAAGTCACTCATCAAATTTCACCTACCACCCCAGAAGTAGATGGTGCTTTATACATTAGAGGTGTGTTTTAAATGTGTTACTCTACAGCCTCTACTTTAGTAATCTCTGGGATTTCCTGCTTGAGTTTCTTCTCTATTCCCATCTGGAGCGTGAGTTGGCTCATGGGGCAGCCCGCGCAGGCTCCCTGAAGGCGCACTTTCACGACGCCGTCTTCCACGTCCACTAACTCCACGTCTCCGCCGTCTGCTTTGAGCGCCGGGCGGATTTCCTCTAAAACCTTTTCGACCTTGTCTTTCATGGTAAGCATATACTAGAGGATTAAGGAAATAAAAACGTGTAGTCCCCAGAAGATAACATGGTCAGAGTGCGGGAGAAACCATTGGGAGATGCTCGGCCGCCAGTCTTTGAAAAACTTGAGGCCGCGGTGAGAGACCACAGTATGAGAGATGTCCGCTTAGACATTGAAAATGACCTCCCAGACGGACCCGTAAAGTCGGCGCTTGTTCTTTTCAAGGCTAGTCCATTCTACGGGCAAGGCTATCGCATCGCGGTTAAGGGAGGTGCGATACGCGATCTCTTGACTGGTAAACCTCCATCTGATGAAGCGGACGTCGATTTCGCGGCAGGTAAGATAGGTGAGCACACGCCCATTAGCCGGGATGAGAAAAAACGCATCAGAGGCTTTCTTATTGGAAAAATGAGGGAGTCAGGACATAACGCGGACGTCGACGTAAATGTCGCCGACTTAACCTACCACTACGGGGGCGAAATCAAAGTCGGCTCGTCTTTCGGTGTTGCTGACTTCACGGTTAATGACGTCGCATTCACCTGCGACGGCGAAGTAGTCGACGAGTACGACGGAGTAGAAGCAGCACAGCTCGGGCGAATCACACTAGTCCCCACTCCAGGCACTGCAAGGATTATGTCATCAGATACGATTCTAAGAGGCCTTAGAATGGACCATCAGTTCCCAGACTTTGTGATGGACGCAGAGACTAGCAGGAGGCTTTTCAGACGCCCCATAATCCCCCAAAACCTCAGAAGACATACCACTTGGAGGCTTATGAGGAAGGCTCTAACGAAAGCTGCTGACATTGACGCGGTTCTCAACGACTTTGAGGAGACTGGTCTTTTAGATGCCATAGCCGAAGTCAGTTCAAAAAGCGAGCACTACGTGAATGTTCCAACTTTTGATGACGAAAATGCACCCGATGACAATGAGATTAGGGCTGCTGAGGAAGCAGGCACAATCAGCCAATACTTTGCTCAAGTCCCCGGCCCAGAGTTCGTGAGGGGATTCATTGCTGATTTACCGGAGCCGGTGGCGGGGAAGCTTACGGAGTGTTTGCGCGGCAAGAACATGGGGGAGTGGAATGAAGAGACAGCTAAGCGTGATTCTTCCACGCAGGCTCTCATGTTTGGTTGGGCGAATGATATGAATCTTGCCGGCAGGGATACTGTTGGTTTGCCCGGGTTCTCAGAGTTAAGATTAGACGATATGTTTGTGGCGGCGGACGGGACCGAACCTGTTGGCGCAGTCTACTTTCATTCCACTAGGAGGGGTTGTGAGCTTTTGAGGTGGTATGTTTCCCCTGATTACCGTAATAGGATGAATGCAA
Source organism: Candidatus Altarchaeota archaeon (assembly GCA_043822165.1). Taxonomy (GTDB): domain Archaea; phylum Altiarchaeota; class Altiarchaeia; order IMC4; family SCGC-AAA252-I15; genus SCGC-AAA252-I15. The sequence goes on along the minus strand of JBDRCA010000054.1, from coordinate 4,017 downwards.
GTGATTTCTTGCGCCAGGCAGTGGGAGCTCAGTTTAACCGCCACCATGAGTTGGATGAAATAACGTTGACGTCGTCGCTGGATCAGGGCGGGCTGGCGCATGAGGATTATCAGAGGAGGCTTGCAGCCTTCGACCGATTGTTGGAGATTATGGGTGCTGAAAAGATAGAGGGTAGGGTCGGCCAATACAGGTTTACGAGAGACAGAGTAGCATAAACACCTAAGCTTCTGGAAATTTAGGTCGAGTCTGCTCCGACGCGCCCGCAGTATTTGGCGATGACGCATTCACCACACTTCGGCCGCCTCGGAAGGCACATTATGCGCCCGTACTTCACCATCAGGTTGTTTAGCTCAATCCAGTATTTCTTCGGCATGATTTTCGCAAGCTCCCTCTCCGTTTCCTCAGGCGTCTTAGTGAAAACCCAGCCAAGCCTGTTGCTCATCCGGTGAACGTGAGTGTCAACAGGGATTGCAGGAGTCTTGAACGCGTAGACCAAGACACAGTTAGCAGTCTTGCGGCCGACTCCTTTTAGAGAGCAAAGCTCGTCGATGCTATCCGGGACCTTCCCGCTGAATTCTTCAACAATCTGGCGGCTCACTTCTTTGATCCGCCTGGCTTTGACCTTGTAGAAGCCTGAGGAGCGTACTAGAGACTCGAGTCTTCGAATCGGAGCATCCGCGATTTCCCTGGGAGTCTTGTAGACTTTGAAAAGTTCCGCTGCAACCTTCGCCGTGTTTTCGTCGCGCGTGCGGGCGGAAAGAATCGTCGCTATCAGCACTTTGAAGGGATCGCGGCTGCCGATGACCGGCGGCTGTCCTCCAACAACCTTGCGCAAACCTGCGACAACCTCTGTGACGTATGTCTTCATGGCGTAGAATGATTTACTATGACAAGATAATATTTACCGTCTGGATTCCTAGAAATTACCTGCTATGCCACGCCAAAAACAGACCAGAATACAGGTGAGCACAGAAGACGAAAACCTAGCCCAACACACCAAAAGTGTGCAGGAAGCGCTTCGTTCGATGAAGGTTGCTGCAAATCTTCGTAACCAGTATGCAGGGATTTCCACGGTGAAGCTTGTTGCTGGAGACAGGTTTGGTGTGGAAGGCTTTGACGCTGAATCGCGCACATTGACTTGCACTATAAAACCAAATGATCCAAAAAATGCGGGAGTTCAATTCAGAAAAGAATTCAAGGAGAAAAAACCAGAACTCACGCATCAAACAACACCGACAGACGGACACAATACACACCAGATAAATGCAGACACTTCAGCAACGGGAGTGAATTTGACGGAGACTTCTCTTCCGCGTCCAAGGATTATTGACGAAGACGACGCACGCACACGAAAGCAGGTTGAGTGGCCAGAGATAGTTGTACCTGAAGATATTGCCTTGGATTTGGCGTTTATGAAGGCTGAAGTCTCGCTTCACGAGCAAACTATTGGTGGGAGTGCTAGGCGGCCTGCCCGGCGTTTCGTTGATCCGCCGTCGAGGGCTCATATGCGGGAGAGTTTCGAGCATTATTTCGTGGGTTCGTTTGTCGATGGTGATGATGCGAGAGGTACGAGTGTTGGCCCGCCCTTGAGGAGTCTTGAAGAGCTCAGTCTATTTGAGGTGAGAGGGAAACCAGAGCATCTGGGTTTTATGATTTCTTATCCGTTTAGGGTCGAGGATATGGCGGAGCGTATTGTCGTGCCTGTAGTCGGTGACTTTTACGGGGAAAAAGGCGTTATTACGGGGGAGCTTGAGCGGCAGGGTATTGTATCGCGTGTGAGACATGAAGGAAATCCTGTCACTATTCCTGCTTACATACGCAGCATGAGGCAGGCTTACATTCCCGCCTCTGGGACGCTTAATATCCTAAAATTCGGCGACAGGGAGATTATCCCGAACAGCGAGGGTGCGATAGCAAATGCTTGGAGTATTGTGATGCCTGTTGCAGGCGCCCAATACTTTAGAGAGCTTATTGACACTAGCTTGCAGATGATGTACACCCAGCAGGGGATAACTGAGCCATTTGATGATTATGCGGCCAAAACCAGGCGCAGGTTGGCGTTGATGATGGGAACTAATTTAGAGCTTTTAGGAGAGATAAGGCAGAATTTGGTTGCCCATCTTAGTGCAAACCCTGATTCATTTGAGGGTTCAGTTGAGGATCATGTGCGATTGGATGTTCCATTGGGTTGGGCTGGCAAACATATTTGCGGCATAGGTATTAAGGGCCCGGGTTGTGAGCACTATGACGGTCACCACATTCAGACAGATCATTTGGACAGAGGGCGGACGCCAGATTACATACGAGAGGACATACGCCATGGGGATTCTACTTACGTTCACGACACACGATTCTGCGACAAAGAGAGGGGTTTCTACCCAAAAGGTCTTATGCTGTCAATCCCACACCAAGAGACAGGAGGCCACCGAGCACCAGTTGGAGGAGACTCCATAGTAAACTTGCTCGTCTTCGACGTCGAAAACCAGCTTCTAAAACATAAGGCAGAGCTTTCAGTCATAACGACTGCTGTTGTGCCTTTTCTTTCCCGTGAGCAGGTTCCAGAACTCTCGTGTCCGCAGATAGCAATCGTTACTAATGTATGCCTTGATGATACGAGAAGGATTGAGGAGTGGATTCCCGGCCCTGAGACGTGGATTCCTGAGGTTCGCGAACAATCAAACAGTGAAAGCCGGGAAGGATTCAAGCTCGCCTACAAAGCCCTGGTAGTGGAAAAATACGCGGAGAGGCCACCGGGTAATGCAGACATGACTGAGTTCACGGAATCACACTTTCAGGAGGCAAGAAAGGCACACTGGACGAGGCTTTGCACGAGAGTGGGCAGAAACATAAATGCGTCATACAATGCGGGCCTTACAAACCCACGCGACCAAAACCTTGCAGGAAACATTTCAATAGATGGAGGGCTAGCTGACGCCCTCGATCTTTGCCCAATGAGGTTGCCGACTGAATTCACAAGCTTTGTATATCATGCATTAATGCCGCTCTCAGAGTTTTATGAGACAGCAGGATTCAGGCGAGAGGATTTTTTCACAAGCGAACACTTCAGATTGATTGCAAACGAGACACTAGGCGAACAGCGGGGCCAACAGCTTATGCTTGAGATGCACGAAACTATGCGGGAGGGCTCTGAGACGCTTGTAAAGGCGACAAAAGCGATGGGACAATTCACTGATGCATTCTTATCTTCTAGGGGAATCACATTACAGTCTGTATGGAGGATGGACGATGACGCCTTCTTAAGCTACCTTGATCAACACGCTGACTTGCGCTCTGAACTAAATTTCCAAAGGTCTTCAATCCTTGAGTTCAGAATGGCCATGACTTCTGGAAGACCACTTTATAAGCGAGATGACGGTAGACGAGTCAGAGCTAGCGTTTCAAGGGAGCTTGACAGATACCGTTGTAACGCAGACATTCATCTTCGCGTGAACTCTGCGATGAGCATGGAAGAGCGCGACCAGTATCACGAGCAAGTATTCCGAGATATTTATGGGAGGGACATAGTCTAAATTTTAGCGAGGTAATACAACCTCTATTACTGTTCTTGGTGATTTTTCCGCTTTAGGATGCTCTAGACTCAGGGTTCCGCCGTTTCTTTAAATCAATTGTTTGCTCTCTGCAAGCTTTTCTTCAGCTAGTGGAGCTGATGTTGCTATCATCACTACTGCATTTTCTTCACGGCGGAGAGTCCGGACCATGATGGAGTCTGAAGGCGTTAATGCTTCGGATGCACAAGATATGCAGGCTCTCAGCGCATTTTTTATTTCGCTTGTGTCGCCTGATACCGCAGGTAAATCTGTTGCAAGTATCGTGGCAACTTTCGCGCCCTTAAAGTCGGCGCAATCAAGACAACCCTCAACTATTGCGTTTACACCACTGTTACCCGCTTGCCTGTGAACATGTTTAGTCATACTCGAATATTAGAGTAGGTACGCCTCTCTTTATAACAGATAGCTTATATTTTTAAAAAAGATGAGTAAACTCTGTTTTGGAACA
>JBDRCA010000053.1:0-2118 GCA_043822165.1 Candidatus Altarchaeota archaeon | reverse complement strand
CTTGACACATACAACATATTGTGTTATCTTACACACGCTACACTAAAGGTTGTGGATTTTAACTATGAACTGTCCCTACTGCGGTCATCAGGACTCCCAGGTGATAGACTCCCGTGACGCGAGCGAAGGTGTAAGAAGAAGGCGGAAATGTCTTCAGTGCGGCGGGCGTTTCACCACCTACGAGCGTTTCCATAAGGGCGGGCTTTTCGTCATCAAGAAAGACAAAAGACGCGAGGAGTTCAGCAAGGATAAGCTGCTCACGGGGATCAGGAAGGCGTGCGAGAAACGCCCTTTACCCACCGGCGCCATTGACAAGATGGCGGATGACATCGAGTCCGAGCTTTACCGCCTAGGAAAAGCGGAGGTTCCGAGCCGTACCGTCGGCGACATGGTGATGGAGAAACTGAAAGCCCTTGATTACATCGCTTACATCCGCTTCGCCTCGGTTTATCTGGATTTCGGAAGTATCGCCGACCTGAAAAAGGCGGTTGACAGCCTGGTAAGTGGAGAGACAGCAGTCCACCCATCGGAGCAACTACCGCTTATACCATCGGAGAGAATAGTAAAGAATAGAACAAGAATCAGGGCATCCGTCCGAAGATGAGCAAAGCTCTAGGACAATAGGGAGTATCGCAGCCAACCTTGAGGAGGTGAACATGCTGGTACGAGATAATCAGGAAACTATCAAAGAGCTGAACGTACTCTGGAGAGCAATCCGTCTGTGGTTTAAGGAAAGACCGGAAAGGATGATTACTCCAAGACAATTGGCCTACGAAACCGGATATTCAGAGGAAAACATAAGGAAAGGGCTGAATGGTGAAGCAATCTCAATAACCGATGAGTTTGCACGCGATTTCGTGAGACTTTTTGGGCTGGTCAGCGGCAGAATGCGCTCAATAGAGGAAACGGAAGATGTTCTGTCAGGTGAGGAATGCAGGGCCCTCATCAAATCAATATTGAATAGAAGACCCACGCAGGGTGCGCTTTTCTAAAGCCCGCAGCAATTTAAGAGACGTAGGCTCAGATGACTTTAGAACAAGCACAGCAGTTGATTGTGAAACGGGCTAAAGAGGTTGTCAGCCAGCTGATTAACCGACGAGGGCATGATAGACCGCCTTTCACACCTCAAGAGTATTCACCATTAGTCGGCATCAGTAAGATCGAAAAGGCTGATTTGGGAGATGTGGGTGCAGTCTTGCTCAGGTTCTACGATAAAACTGTAGTCCGGACGAACAAAAACGATTCCAGATTGAGACAGAATTTTTCCTTCGCACATGAAATTGCACACATTCTCTATAGCGAATTGAAGCTAGAACAATACACGAACAGCATTGAGTATCGTTTCCCCAACGTGACAGACCAAGAAAGAGCCAAAGAAAGAGATAAAGAAAGGCTGTGCAATATTGCTGCCACAGAGCTTCTTATGCCAGAAGAAGTGTTTGCAAGATACCTCACACGCGCTGGTCTTTCAATAGACTCTGTAAAAACTATGGCACGCTTATTTGAAGTTTCGTTTCAGGCCGCTGCCATTAGAATTGCCGAGGTCAGCATGGAGCCTTGTATCATGCTTCTTTGGCGGATGAATCAGAGAGGCAAATCAAGGCGACTGACTTTAAACTGGCGTGTTGTTCCGGGCACAAAACCAAAAGCCAGAAACAACTTCATGCCGGTACATAATGACTGCCCGTCTAGCGTCTATGAGGCATTCAAAAGTGAAACGACTGCCAAATCTTATAAACTGTTTAAGCTTGACAGGGAAATTAAACGACTACCCCTAGAGTCTAAGGGTTTTGGCGTTGAGGACAATCGTTACGTCATCTCATTCGCCTACCCATCCAGAGCCAGTTAAAACTCGTAATTTTGGAGCCTGATATGGATATAGTTTCGGGAAACGGGAAAAAGAGTCGGAGCCTTGACGCAAGAACGCGCTCAAGTGTCGCCCGCATTGTCTTTAATAACTGCGAGGCAATCGGCATCTCCGACCGCGCCCAGATTGAAGAGATTACAACTGAGGTGATTGAGCATCTTGAAGCCCCCCACCCCCAGGAAGCCCCGGCACTTCCCGGCATGGAAGCCCTGGTTGTGAGGGTGGAGGGTAAAGGAAAAGGCAGTCTGTCA
>JBDRCA010000052.1:0-2786 GCA_043822165.1 Candidatus Altarchaeota archaeon | reverse complement strand
GGCCCGCGTCACTAAAGCGCCCGATAGTCTGGTCCAGGGCATTGCTGAAAAACATAGACGTCACAATACCCAGAAACAAGCTCGTAGTAGTGACGGGACTATCCGGCTCAGGGAAAAGCTCCCTGGCTTTCGACACGCTTTACGCTGAAGGACAGCGCCGCTACGTCGAGTCGCTTTCAGCGTATGCTCGCCAGTTCCTAGAGCTTATGGAGAAACCCGACGTCGATTACATCGAGGGCCTCTCGCCCGCGGTCGCGATTGAGCAGCGGGCTGCTTCCAGGAATCCTCGTTCGACGGTTGCAACGGTCACTGAGATTTATGATTACATGCGTCTTTTTGTGGGCGCGAGTCGGCGTCCCTCATTGTCCGTCGTGCGGAAAAAAAATCAGTTACCAGACCAAGGAGCAGATTGCTGATGCGATAGCCGAGCTTCCAGTTGACGGGTCGGTGACTATCCTCGCTCCCGTCGTCCGCGACAGGAAGGGCGAGTACGGGAAGCTTTTCACGGATCTTCTCAAAGACGGTTTCGCCGAGGCGGTCGTCAACGGGGAAGTAAGGGGCCTGGGAGAGGATATCGCGCTTGACAAATACAAGAAGCACACGGTATCTGTTGTATTGGACACTCTCCCAAAAGACGGGGACCGCCTGCGCCTGATTGAGGCAGTGGAGTCTGCATTAAGGCTTTCCGGCGGATACGTCGAAGTATCATCCAAGAAAGGCAGGGGAATGCTTTTCTCCGAGCAGCTGGCGTGCGTTACCTGCGGCGTAAGCTTCGAGGAGCTTCAGCCCAGGATGTTTTCCTTCAACAACCCGAACGGAGCCTGCTCGGAGTGCCAGGGTCTGGGGACGAAGATGGAATTCGACCCTGACCTCATAATCCCCGACAAGGAGAAGACGCTGCGGGAAGGAGCGTTGTCTGCATGGACAGGCACAATCGAAGGATACTACATGCGCCAGCTATCCCAGATAGCGGCATCCTACGGATTCGACTTCGACACGCCCGTCAAGGATATGAGCCAGGATAAACTCAACATCATACTATACGGGTCAGGAGACCGTGAATTCCACTTCAAGTTCGAGTCACATGACAAAAGCTCAAAGTTCGAGTACGACGGCTCATTTGAAGGCGTCATCCCAAACCTTGAGCGCAGATACAGGGAAACCAAGTCAGAGTACATGCGCACTAAACTGCACTCTTTCATGAGCCAGAGCCCGTGCACGGCATGCAATGGGCTGCGCCTGAAACCGGAGAGCCTCGCAGTCAAGATTGCAGGCAAAAACATAGCCGACGCCTCGAAGCTGTCCGTCGCGGAAGCGTTCATATTCTACTCAAAGCTTGAGCTTCCCGAAAAAGAGAAGATGATTGCAAGGCAGATTCTGCGGGAGATACACGCGCGCCTCTCGTTCCTCGTAGCAGTAGGCCTTGAATACCTGACTTTGGACCGAAAAGCCGGCACTCTATCCGGCGGGGAAAGCGAGCGAATACGGCTTGCAACGCAAATCGGCTCACAGCTCGTCGGCGTACTCTACATTCTCGACGAGCCCACTATCGGGTTGCACCAGCGCGACAACCACAAGCTCTTGGAGACCCTAAAAAGGCTAAGAGACCTTGGAAACACCATCATAGTCGTTGAACACGACGCGGAAACCATAGCGACGTCAGACTACGTGATAGACTTGGGGCCTGGTGCAGGCGTCCACGGCGGCCAAGTCGTTTCCGCAGGCACTCCAAAGCAGATTATGCGCGACAAAAAAAGCCTGACCGGCCAGTATTTATCCGGCAAAAAAAAGATACCAGTCCCCGAGACGCGAAGAAGAGGAAACGGAAGATACCTGAGGATATACGGCGCACGATGCCATAACCTGAAAAACATAGACGTCACAATACCCTTGGGGACGCTCACATGCGTCACAGGAGTATCCGGCTCCGGGAAAAGCACGCTCGTAAACGAAACCCTTGCCCCCGCCCTTGAGCGCGAAATATACGGTGCGAGGAGAAAGCCCGGTGAATATGAGAAAATGGAGGGAGTTGAAAACATAGACAAAACAATCATACTCGACCAGTCCCCGATAGGCAGGACGCCGCGCTCTAATCCCGCGACTTACACGAGCATTTTCACGCCGATACGCGAACTATACGCGAGTCTCCCTGAAGCCAAGGCCCGCGGCTACCATGCGGGACGGTTCAGCTTCAACGTCCGCGGAGGCCGCTGCGAAGCATGCGAGGGAGCAGGCGTCATAAAAATCGAGATGCATTTTTTGCCTGACGTGTACGTCACCTGCGACCAGTGCAAGGGAACCCGCTACAACGACGAAACCCTTGAAGTGCTCTACAAGGGCAAGAGCATTTCAGACGTCTTAGACATGACAGTTGATGAAGCATCCGGGTTCTTCGATAAAATACCGAAACTTAAATCAAGGCTTACTCTTCTTGCTGACGTTGGTCTCGGCTACGTAAAGCTCGGTCAGCCAGCGACTACTCTTTCCGGCGGCGAAGCCCAGAGAATCAAAATATGTTTGGAGCTTGGCAAGAAGGGAACAGGTCGCACCCTGTACGTACTGGATGAGCCGACTACTGGATTGCACTTCGAAGACGTGAAAAAGCTCATCTCAGTTTTATCCCGCTTAGTTGACGCCGGGAACACGGCCGTAGTAATCGAACACAACCTTGACGTCGTGAAGACTGCGGACTATGTAATCGACTTGGGCCCTGACGGAGGCGACTACGGCGGCCAGGTCGTAGCAGCCGGAAAACCGGAGGACGTTGCAAGAAACCCGAAGTCTTA
>JBDRCA010000051.1:0-29589 GCA_043822165.1 Candidatus Altarchaeota archaeon | reverse complement strand
AATATCGCCAGTAGTGATCATATTGAGAATACTATTGCCTCTAAAGCGATAACGTTCTATCAAACATTTTTTATTTTCTTCGGCATAAAGATGATGGCGACGATTGATTAAATTTGTTATGTATACAGATTGGGAGATTATTGATTTATCCGTATAAGGTAGGATATCCCGTAGATTTGATAGTCGCTCGTTTAAAATTTGGATGTTAACATATTTCTCGGCTTTTTCTACTTCTGTTGATAGTAATACAGAACCTTTTTTCCACAAGTATTGTATTACTTTCCAGGCTTTTTTTCTTAAATCATCAGGGATATACGGCCAATAAAGTAATATTTCCTCGATAGCAGCCGCATTATTATCAACAAGATCCGATTTATTCGTTAAATATCTTTTAACAATATTACTAATGATTCGTATGGCAACAGTACTATCAAGATTGGGTTTTTCACCAGCATTAGAGGGACCCACAATGTTCACCCCAAGTCATATCTTGCCATATGCTCTGTGAAGCAATAGGCGTAGTTGTTTATGAAAACAAAAGAACCAGGCATTATAGAAAAATTTTTTGCTGATACGGGTTCTTTTGAATAGGGGCAAATTTCAACTTTTTTATTTTTTTTATCAGCTATATAGCCTTCATCATTTATCTCTTTACCTAACAAGTTCAATATTGACGAAAAATTTTTATTATTTATTTCTATTACGTCCATGATTCCACCTTTGTTAAATAATCATGTTGATGTAATGTTAAGGGCAATTAACTATATAAAATTAGTACAACAATCATATTTAAAGAAAATATTCTCCTATCGGGCTTCGAACCTTCGCCCTTATGGGCTCAGGGCAGTTAACAAGCGGCTAAACGGGAATTTCTACATGAAATTCCCCCAAGCCTCGACTCTTCGAGTCTCGGCCTGCGTTTACCCACGTTTGTTAGTTGCAGTTATTACCTGATGTCAGATTCACTGGAAGGTGTGGTTGGTTTTCAGCGGAGTTTTTTTATCTCTCAACGCCAGTATATTATTCGGACTTTTTTATTGGTGGAGTGTGGAGTAGATGAATTGTGCGTTGTGTGGGAGGCTGATCCGTGATTATCACCCTGATTTTAATCGTTTAGAGATTGATGAATCCCGCGCGGCAGATATTTGTTCGGAATGTATTCACAGATTCATTAAGTGGCAGCAGAGAATATACGCGAATCTTTTTCCCACGAAAGCCGTGAAAAAAAGATTCGGTGGAACTCAAGAGTAGGTTTTTTTATCCAGTAAATGCCGTGAACAACTCCGGCTTTAATGTTGAAGCCACCATGAGCAGGGATACTAGTATTATGATGATGCAGCCTGTCCACGTGATGATGTTTATGGGGCGCGAATTAACGTATTCGCCCATGATTTTCCGGTTGTTGACGAGCTTTAGCATGCAGATTAAGACCAGCGGCAGCATGAGCCCGTTTATTATCTGCGAGGATATCATGAGCGTTATGAGGGGGATTTTCGGTATCAATACGACTGCGGCCGCGACGACTGTTATGAGGATCATCATCGCGTAGAATTCCCTTGCCTCGTCTACTTTCTTGTTTACTCCCGACTCCCAGCCGAAAGCCTCGCAAACGTAAAAAGAAGTGGATATAGGCAGTATTATGGCGCCGAAAAGCGCAGCCCCGAAGAAGCCTGCCGCAAAAATGATGCTCGCGTAGTTCCCGGCCAGGGGGGCGAGCGCCTTGGCCGCGTCCACGGCGTCGTCTATCCGCACGCCTCCCTTAAATAGCGTTGCCGCGCACGTCACTATTATGAAGAAGGCTATGACGTCGGTTGTTATGCACCCTAGGATTACTTCCATTCGAGAATACTTGTATTCCTTTTTCTTGACGCCTTTCTCGACTATCGAGGACTGAAGGTAAAACTGCATCCACGGCGTAATAGTCGTCCCGATGACGCCCACGAGCACCGCCAGATAATATGCGCTGAACTCGAATGAGGGAGTAACCGTCTGCTTGAAGACGTTGCTCCAGTCCGGCGCCGCCATGTAGCCTGAGAGGACATAAGACACGTAGAAGAATACGAGGAGGAGGAAGAATTTCTCAAGGTCCCGGTAATCCAGTTTCATGGTAATCCCCAAGACGAATAAGACGCAGACCGGGACGAACACGTACTTGGATAAACCGAAAAGCTCTCCCGCAGCGGCGATGCCTGCGAACTCTGAGACTGTCACCGCGAGATTCGCGAACACGAGACAGATCATTATGATGAACGTTATCTTCAAGCCGAAGTTCTCCCGAATCAAGTCCGCAAGACCCTTGCCTGTGACCACGCCCATGCGAGCCGCCATCTCCTGTACGATGACGAGAAAAAAAGTTATGGGTATGAGAGACCAGAGCATTTGATAGCCGAAGTGTGCTCCGGCGATTGAGTACGTGGTTATGCCGCCCGCGTCGTTGTCGACTGAAGCGGTGATGATGCCGGGGCCTAATACCGCGAGGAAGAGTGCTAGACGCTTTGGAAATATTTTTTTAGGAGCGTCCATTCTTTATTTTTTTTATTTTGTGTGGTCTGAATCTGTCCCGCCGCCATTCGTCGGGCATGATTTCTGTTAATATGTCTTCTGCTGTAACGACTCCGCGGAGTACGTTGTCTTGGTCGACTACTGGGAGGACGAAGAGGTCGTATCGGGTGATGGTTTTGGCGATGTCTTCTTCGGTAGTGTCGGTTTTAACGTGTATTACCTCTTTTTTCATTAGATTGGATACTTTCTCCTTTGGCGGGGCGATTATGAGTCCGCGGCTTGATAAGACGCCTAGCAGATGGTTTTGCTTGTCGACGACGTAGAGGTGGTATATCTTGTCTGATGGGGGCGCCAGCTTTCGCAGAAGGTTTATCGTCTGCTGGACTGTGTAGTCTTCGGGTATGCCTATGAAGGAGGTGTCCATTATGGCGCCCGCGGATTCGGGGTGGTAATCCAGTATTTCGCGTATCTCAGTGACGGCTTCAGGCCGCATTATCCCCAGGATTTGATCCCGTTCAGAGGACTCCATGAAACTGAGTATGTCAGCCGCCTGGTCTGCCGGAACATCTTCTAGAAGCTCTTTTATCCTGTTTATCTTAAGGCTTTTGAAAACCGACTGCTGAACTTCCGGTTCCGCGCCAATCAGAGTCTCAGCAGCCACCTGCTTGTTAAGAGAGTTGAATATGAGAGCCCGCTCCTTGTGGCTCATGTCTTCCATGACGTCCGCGATGTCCTCGGGGTGAAGGTCCGCTATTTTGCTTTTCTGGACGTTTAAGTGTATGTCGTGCATCTGCGGCTCCAGATACTCCATTGATTCAACAGGGATTATGTGGTCTTTAACCTTGAACGGCAAAACCTGTTCGAGGCCTAGCCGTCGCAGAAAGCTTTTTTTGCCGACTGCCACCGCGACTACACACAACTTGTTTTTTACTTTCCCCAGGATGACGTCGTTTACTCGCACAATCTTTGCGCCGTCAACGTCAACCACCTGCTTGTCGATTATGTTCCCGACGATGAGGTCGTTTTCCTTCAGGAAAAAACAAGTCAGCTTCTCCTGGGGCACGTTCAAGTTGACGACAATGTTTTCCTTGCCGATTTTTTTACCGCCCTTGAGCTCGTCCACAGCCGAAAAACGGATTTTTCTCTTGGAGTTATCCTCAAAGACGCAGACGATGTGGGTTACTTCAGCGTATTCTTCCCCGTCGACGAACACGAAATCAATGAGGGAACCCACTTTTTTCTTATGAGAATCAAAGACGGTCCGCCCCTTAAGATCGCTGAAATAGACCATGAAAATAGAATATCAAAACAAAGTTAAAAAAGATGGTGTATGCTAGTATTAACCTTTGCCGACGCCCTTGTAGACGAATCCTTCCCCTGAGAAATCCTGGCGGGCCAAAACGTTCCTGCCATCAACGATGACACACGGCTTCCCTACGAGACCAGCCAAATACTCGGAAGTCAAGTCAAAATAGCCTTTATGCTCCGTGACTATTGCAAGCGCGTCGGCGCCCGAAAGCGCCTTGGAAAAATCATCCGTGAAGTCTGCGCCGGAGAGGCTGAATTCATCGAAGAATTCTTCTTTCCTCACGTGAGGGTCGTGGATTACGACCGATGCGCCGGAGGCAAGAAGCGCCTTGACAAGCGGCACTGAAGGAGTGTTCCGTATGTCGTCTGAATCCTTAAGGTACGCGGCACCAAGGACCGCGATCCTAGCCGAAGAAACCTTTTTCCCGGCCTCCTTTAATCCTTCGGCTAAAAGCTCGTGCATGTGCGCGGGCATGTGATCGTTTATCTTCCTGCTCAGGGTAACGAACTCTAGCTTGCGTTTTTTCACGCCGTACTCGTCGAGGCCGTATTGGAGAAGATACGGGTCTTTGACCAGGCAGTGGCCTCCGACGCCTGCGCCGGCCTTGTGGAAGTCCCGGTCGCTTCTCTCGTTCATGAATTTTCTCACGTCGTTAACGTTTACTCCGAAGCCCTCGCACGCCAACGCCATCTCGTTTGCGAACGCGATGTTAACGTCCCGGTACGTGTTCTCCATGACTTTCGTGACCTCGGCAGTCAAACAGTCCGTGGGATGCACCGGCTTCTTGACTATCTTCTCGTAGAGCCTGACCGCATCCTCAGTCGCCTCTGACGTAACACCACCGACAACCCGCGGCATGAACTGGAGGTGCTCGATCAGTTTACCCGGCATGACGCGCTCAAAGGAGAATGCGAGAAGAAAGCCTTTCCCGCACGCTAATCCGGACTCTTTTTCAAGTATTGGTTTTACGATGTTTTCGGTCGTTCCTGGAGCCACAGTGGACTCGATTACTACGAGCGTCTTCTTGTCTTTTGAGAGCCTTTTTCCTATGTCGGCGGCGACATGGCGCAGTGACTCATAGCGGGGCTTGTGCGTTTCATCAGTGGGGGTCTGAACGTCGATTAGTATCACGTCCGCCTCCCGGTAGACTTCGACGTCGTCGGTGACCCTGAACTTGCCGGCTTTGACGACACGCGCGATAAGCTCGGATAAACCCGGCTCGTCGCCCTCGATTGGAGACTGCCCGGCATTTAATTTGTCGATCTTCCACCCTGAGCGCTTGCTCTTCCTCTGGACGCCGGTCACATCGTACCCTGGGACGTCTGCTAAAAGCGCAGCCACCGGAATCCCGACGTAGCCCATCCCCACGACAACAATTTTTTTGTCCGCCATTTTAAAAAGAACTTTATTTATTCTCCTTCATTCTTTATAAAAACCATGGATGACAACGACTTCATGCGCCGGGCCCTTGCGCTTGCAGGCAAAGGCAACACCAGCCCGAACCCGCTGGTGGGGTGCGTGATAGTCAAAAATGGGAGAGTCATGGCTGAGGGATTCCACAGGAAGGCCGGCTTACCGCACGCGGAAATAGAGGCCTTAAGAAAGCTAAAATGCGGGGAAGCCCGCGGCTCAACGCTTTACGTCACGCTCGAGCCATGCTGCCACCATGGGAGGACTCCGCCTTGCACGGACGCCATCATCAAGGCGGGCGTGAAACGGGTTGTCGCGGCAATGCGGGACCCGAACCCGCTCGTAGCCGGGAAAGGGGCAATGATTCTGAGGAATGCGGGAGTCGAAGTAAATGTCGGCGTTTTGCGCAAGGAGGCGGAGCAGTTGAATGAGGCGTACGTCCACTTCATGAAGACGGTTACGCCCTTCGTCACCTTGAAGTCTGCGATGAGCCTTGACGGAAAAATCGCCGCGAAAACGGGGGACAGCAAGTGGATTACCGGCGAGAAAGCGCGGAAAAGAGTGCACGATCTGAGGAGCCGCGTCGACGCCGTGCTTGTTGGAGTCGGCACGGTACTAAAGGATGATCCTCGCCTGACGTGCCGCGTGAAAGGCGGGCGAGACCCGCTGCGGGTTATCGTTGACTCGCACCTTAGGATTCCCCTGGAGGCGAAAGTCCTAGGAGACGGGAACGTTGTCGTCGCAACCACGAAAAGACACAGTTTGCAGAAGAAAAAAAGACTCGACAACAGAGGCGTAGACGTGTGGGTCGTCGCAGAAAAAAACCGTCGCGTCAACCTAACAGACCTTGCGCGCGTGCTCGGCGAAATAGGAGTGCGCTCGATTCTCATAGAAGGCGGCGGAGAAGTCAACGCCTCGGCAATTCAGGCCGGAATAGTAAACAAGGTGTTGTTTTTCATATCCCCCATGATAGTCGGCGGGCGCGAGGCTAAAACCCCGGTCGAAGGAGAAGGCACGAAAAAAATAAGAGAGGCAGTGAAAGTCAGAAACTCGACCGTTGAGAGGATAGGAGACGACTTCCTTGTGACAGGATACCTGAAGTAAAAAAGATGAGGCGTCAAACAAGGAGGGCCGGTGCGAGCAAGACAGGCTGCGTGGATCCGTTAGAGAGCACGTGGGCGCGCGAATACCAAGGCTGGTACTCTGAGAGGTTTAATGAGGCTGCACCGGCTGTTTCCGCCGAATCCGGGCCCGACGGGACAACATACACCGCAGAACTTGCCTACGGCATCCACGTCGCCCCGACCGCTAACTTCAAGCACGCACTTTCAGCAGTCAAATCCACCCTGCCCCGTGAAGTCCATTATAACGTGGGACTGTGCCGTGTAGACGGGCAAGACACTGCACAGTTAAGCCACATGTCAACTGGAATGGAAGTCATGAGCGCGCTCGCCCAGTTCAGGGAGGGTACGAAAGTAAAAGTCAAAGTGGAGGGAGGTGTTGGCGGAGAATGGCGCGATAAAGCAGGATTCGTATTCGCCAACATGCTCGGCGACGTAAGCTTCAACTATGAACTGGAGCTTCCGATACCGCTTGAAAAATGGGACAGGCTAGCCTCCATAATCGAATGGGGTAGGTAAGTGTTCACTCCGGTTTAGTGTTTGAGTCACCAGGGATAGTGACTTTCTGGTGTAGAGTATTATAGGATGAGGAAGAAAAAAAAGATGCAGGCCATGGAAACTATTTAAGAATCGGCTCCCTAGATATTCTCATGCCCCGAAGGAAGACGACGCGGCTTGTCGACGAGTCCATAAACAGGGGTGCCGTCTCTGAGCGCCGTGGCGCGGAAGACTTGACTGTCCCTGATTCCATAGATTTGGCGCCGGTAACTATCAGGGATGCGAATTCCACGAGATTCTGGTCGTTTATTGAATCCCACGGGCTGCCGTGGTACGATGGGAAAGAGGGAAAGACTCCTTCCTTAAGAGAGCTTGATGTTGCCAGGATTCTTGAGTCAGCGCCCGCAGATGATGCAAACCGCCCCTTGACCGTTGAAGACGACTTTCTTGCCGTGCCAACCACAATTCCAATCATGGACCCCAACTACGCGACAGCACTCGACAAGGCGAAATACATCTCCTCCAAGCTTTCCGAGGGAGCGTGCAGGCTGATAAAAGGGGGGGCGCAGGTGCAGTTGCACGCTGGAACGCCGTTGGACGCGATACGATTCTTAACCGAGAGAGGCTACTCGCGAATATTCGTCGGGAGAACGGAGAAGGGGCCGTTGGACATCCTCATAGCCAAGAAAGACGACGGCCAATACGCCTTCGTCGTGCCCAACCTTTACGCAGGCAGCAGGATACACGGTTCAAATCCTGAGGATATGCGCGTCGAAGGAACCAACATCGGAGACCCCCTCATACACTATCAAGCGAACCTTATGGCGCTTCTTGCAAACAACAACGGAGGCGAAAACGAAAGAGTCATAGACGGAGAATCCCAGGTCCTCATCGTAGACCACCACAGAGAATACAGGGAAACCATCGAAGCAGCATTCAGGCAAATCGAGCCAATCGAAGGCAGGGACGCAAAGACTTCACCCTTGGAGACCGCCATAATCGGCGGAAGACTGCTTGCACCCCACCTCATAGACAGGTGGAGGACGGCATGCATGTTTCAGGAAGTGCTGGATTTCGGGAGAAAAGTCAGTAAACCAGGGGAAAGCATACACGAAGCCATGCTCGGAATGCTCGAGGAGCAGCCCGCGCACTTGAGCGCCAAGTTGACGGAGCTTCTGAAAAAGCCGCAGGTGAAGCGGCTCTTTAAGGAGGCTGAACGCGAAGACGACGGGTGTCCTGCCAACAGGGCGGTCATGGGCAACTGGGTTAACGCCCTCTGGGCCAACTACGTCATAGAAGACGTAAGAGAGCTCAGGAGTTTCGGGGGCATAGAAGGATTCCCCCGGCTTGAGGTTCCGCCAAGCCCGAAACAAAAAATCGCGAACCCGGCGCTGCCTACGAGAAACCTCGTCTACAAATCAAGCAACGCGGAAAGCCACAACTTAACGTACATGGGCATACCCTTCGGAAACCTGTCGATAGACGTCTACAACGTGCTCGCGGACATGGGTGCCGGAGACATAATCTTTGTGGGCACTGCCGGAAGCCTTGCGGGAGCCCGCGGCGGGATTCCCGCTGGAAGCGTCGTATTGCCCGCCAACTTCATCGACACGAAAGGCAGGTTCACCCAACCCGGCGAAGGATTCGAAGACGCCAACCCCGCGCTAAGAGACTTCATGAGCAGGCAGCTGACGCGGGTCGGCGAACATTTAGTCGGCAGCTTGCCGGGGACACAACAGGATGATGCGAGAGCGCATCTTTCCGACTTCAACGCATGGTTTCTTGCCTCAAACGGCGTCCTAGACCTTGGACGGGAAAGCGGGGACCCGAAACTAAAGGGAGTTAAACTCAAAATCACACCCTCCAACCACATAAGCCTGGAAACCGCCCTACAAGAGGGCCCGGAAGTCGTAAGACAGCTTCGAGACGATGAATTCGAGGAAACAGTGGATAATGAAGCGTCAAAGCTCAGGCTTGCAGCACTACTAAGAGGAGACGGGCCTGTTCCCCCGATAATACTTTTTATCAGCGACGAACCAGGCAAGAAGGGCAAAACCATAAACGCACTGCCACCGGAAGCCATGGAAGCCGGAAAAGAAATCACAGTAGACTGGCTGGTGCGACGCCTGGACATACGAGACTTCACCATACCACAGGGATGAACCAGGACTCATAAACGTGTATTTATTGAAAAAAAGAGTAAAACATACTCCAAACCAAAAAAATGGGCCCGTAGGGTAGCCTGGATATCCTCCGGGGCTTCGGCGAGCCCTTTTTCTTTTTGCAGAAAAAGAAAAAGTGCTTCACCCCAAAAAGAAAAAGGTGAGGAAAAATGCTCGGGGAAACCTCGGGACTTGGGTTCGAATCCCAACGGGTCCGATTGCTTAGTTTAGTATTGGAATTTTTTTTCCTGGAAAGCCAATATTTTTCCCGTAATCACGGTTAATCCTTCTTTTTCGAGTAAACGAATTTTTTCTTTTTCGCCGCCCGCGTATCCTCCGACTATGCCGTCTGAACGTACTATGCGGTGGCAGGGCGTCTTGATTAAGTCCGGGTTTTTGGATAGTATCTTGCCGACCGCGCGGGCTGCTTTGGGTTCGCCGGCTGCTTTGGCAAGCTCCTGGTAGGTCGAGACTTTTCCGGAGGGTATTTTTCGTACTAGGGCGTATATTTTTTGCGGGTCCATTTCAGGGTATTTATTTAATTGTGTAATCTAATTGCTACTGTATAAAAAATTTGAGGGCGTGGTATTTATGGCAGAAAGGGTTCCAACGGGCATTCAAGGTCTTGATGAAGTTTTGAATGGAGGATTGATTAAAAACCGGCACGTTTTGGTGACCGGCGGCCCAGGTACGGGTAAGACTATCATGTCTTACGAGTTCTTGTATAAGGGAGCGGAAATGTTCAACCAGAAGGGTTTGTTCGTGTCCCTTGAACTTTCTCCTGAGAGGGTTGTGGAGAGTGCGAAGATTTTGTTTGACTGGGATTGGGACAAGCATTTGAACAAGAACCTGATTATTACGAGGATTCAGAGGAATGACTTCGACAACATGACGTCGATTATCGGCGCCTACGTCGAGGAGCACGGCATCGAGCGTGTTGTAATCGACAGTCTGACGCTTTTGAGCCTTTATTTCAGGCATGAGGATGCTTACAGGAATAATCTCATTGAGTTGTACGAGTTCTTGAGTTCCTTGAATTGCACGACCGTTGTGACTGCCGAGAAGTCTTACGCCCACAGGGAGGATGCACGCTATACGCTGGAGGAGTTCGCGTCCGACGGAGTCATCAATCTTTATCTTCTCCCGAGGAAAAACGACAGAATCAGGGTTTTGGAGGTCCTGAAGATGAGGGATACTAATCATTCTTTGAGCATGTTCCCGTTTGTCATAGACAAGGACGGAATCCTCATATCCTCTAAGACCGGCATCATCAGCAAGATTGAGTGAGATGGCGAAATCAAAAGGCATAGACACGGGGGTCTTGATTTACCTCGGGTTGATAAACACCTTGATTGAGAGCCTGAAGCATCCTGAAAACAGGGATATTGTCTTGAAGAGAGCGCGGGAGCTTTCCGAGCCCTTGGAGGGAAAATACAAGATAAGGATTCGCGAGACTTCCAAGGGTTTGCTTGAAGTTGACGGGGACGTGCCTGCGCAGGCCAGGGAGCAGTTCTGCAAGTTGTTTCTGGGCATGGTCGGGGCGTTGGAGGACAAGTACGGGGTGGCGAAGACGTGGATTAATCTTCGCGCCAAGATTCATCCCGTAATCATCGAGCACCAAGACGAGACCACGGAATTGAACATGGAGGTGCCGCTTTCAAAGTTCGAGCTGGAGTTCATGCTGCAGAGCACGCTTTCGAAGAGTTGGGTCTTCAAGACTTTCTTCGGCGTTGTCGGCCAGGGCAGGTGGAGTAAGGGAGCTATTCTGGTTACCAGCAAGAGGCTTATAATAGAGTCCGGGTCGTCTAAGTCGGAGATTGCGATGTCGGATATCTTGACCGTCGGCAGGGAAGTTTACTCTGATGTTTCCCTGAAGTATTCCTCGAGGAGCGTTAGGATGATAGACTACAAGTCGACGCTCGGTATCGCAGCATTCATGTATGAGGGTCCGCCGGATGTTTTATCAGAGTTCAACAGGATTGTGTCGAGGGCGAGGATCGAGACTAAGGGTTTAACATCCATTGAAAAGAAGATCCTGGTTGTATTGGACAGGAAGCAGCCGTTAACCACTCTTCTTAGCCACGGGGACGTGGACAAAAAATCCCTTGCATTAGCGCTTGCCAGGCTTCGGCAGATAGACTACATCACCAAGGACTATGAGCTCACCTCATACGGCATAAACTCCTTATCGCGGGTTATTCACGAGCGATATACATGAGGCCGCTGACCCCCGAGTTCAAGCTTGAATTCGATTCCCTGTCTGAGAGGCTTGCGTCTCTTTCAGGGGAGCTCTCCCACGTCAAAGTCGATGCTTCGTCGCTGAGAAGCATGCTTTCCTCGGGCGGGTTCGAAATAATGCAGACCGAGTGTGTGCCGCCTGGGGAGGGGAAGTCTTTTTTGTGCGCTGACTCCTCGTACGGGAGACTCGACGCCAGATACCACAGCATTTACTGTGTCCACTGCGTATGCCTTCACGCCGCCTACTCGGAGTCGCCGAAACAGGACTTCCTGGTGGGCCAGGGAACGATAAACTATGACAAGCTCTCATACGAGTCCATAATAGACGTCGGCGCCATGAAACCATACTCCGACGTTGACGCCAGAGTAAACCTTATCCGCCTCGACGCTGAACTCTCATTGCTCGCCTCGTCAAAGGCAAGCATCGGGGATGCAGACTACCTGATAGTGGACGGGAGCCTGTCCACCATCAAAAAAGAGCTTTCCTCGTCCAAGGATTATCCAGAGCATGCTGCGGCATCCAAGGCTTACGATGACTTGTGCGCTCTAAAGGCCGCCTCCATGGTCGAGGACTCTCACGCAACGGACGTGTCTTCAGCCATCGGGCTTGAAATCACGAACCTTCACTTGTTCGACCTCGCCTTAAAGCCCCTCGAATACATCGTAAAAAAGGAAGACGGAATCAACACAGTCTACGTTAAGCTTCCCGCCAAAAAAGTATGCTATGCTCCGGGGGAGCGAAGCGTTCCTTTCACGGTGCGGTGGGAGTTTTCATACGGGGGCTTCGAGGAGGATTTAGCAAGCCTCGTGGGTGCCTGGGCCCTTGAAGATGATTTACTGCACCCACAGGTTTATCCCATGAGGATTGCGGACTACCTGACCAGGAGAGTCAAGGTCAACGGGATACTGGAGGAGTTCGCGCTTAGTAACAATCTCGAAGGCATGTACCGGGCAAGGCGCACGATATAGGCCTGGAAGTATTTATTCACGTATTCTCATCTTTATTGTCAGACCATGAAGTCCAGAGTCCGCTTGTACGAGATAGAAACCGGAAAACCCATAGTAGTCTTGAACAACGAGGACGTCGAAGACATGGGAATCCACGTCTCAGACCGGATCAAAATCAAAAAAGACGGGAACACCGTGACCGCCATCGTCGACACGACAACATCCCTGGTAGGCGCCGGAGAAATAGGCATATTCGAGGAAGTAAAAGAGCTTCTCAGCGTGAAAGACGGGGACGTAGTCGAGCTCCAAGCCACTTCCCGGCCCAAGTCAGTGGAATTCATAAAAAAGAAGATTTCGGGAGAAGTCTTGCACGGTCACGAGATAAGGACCATAATACAAGACATCGTGGACAACAACCTGTCAGACATAGAGCTCTCAGCCCTGGTGACGGCATCCTACATCAACGGCTACTGCATGGACGAAGTCGTTGCCTTGACTTCCGCGATGGTGGAGACAGGGGAATACCACGACTTCGGAGACGACACCGTAGACAAACACTGCATCGGCGGAGTCGCGGGAAACCGCACCACCATGATAATAGTGCCCATAATCGCGGCTGCGGGATTGACCATCCCGAAGACGAGCTCGCGCGCGATAACCTCGCCCGCAGGCACCGCAGACACCATGGAGGTTTTAGCCAACGTCGAATTCAACATAGACCAGCTAAAGGAAATAGTGGCGAAAGCAGGCGGCTGCATCGTATGGGGCGGGTCAGTCAACCTTGCTCCCGCAGACGACAAGATAATACGTGCGGAATACGCCTTGTCCATCGACCCTGAAGGACAAGTGCTGGCTTCCGTCATGGCAAAGAAAAAGTCCGTTGACTCAGACTACCTTGTGATAGACATTCCCGTAGGCAAGGGCAGCAAAATCGAGGACATGGAGAAGGCCAACAGCCTCGCCAAAAAATTCATTGAACTAGGCAAGAGACTCGACATCGAGACAGAATGCCTGGTAACGGACGGGAGCGCCCCCATCGGTAACGGAATCGGGCCCGCCCTCGAGGCAAGAGACGTTTTAAACGTCTTGAACGGCAAAGGCCCCGTCGACTTAGCCAACAAGTCCATAGACTTGGCTGGAGTCTTGCTAGAGCTTTCAGGGAAAGTCAGCAAGGGCCAGGGCCGGAAGCTTGCGGAGAAGATTCTGTCGTCCGGGAAAGCCAAGAAGAAGATGGCTGAGATAATCAGGCTTCAAGGCGGCGACCCGAAGATTAAGGCCGCAGACATCAAAGTCGGGGAGAATACCTTCGAAGTCCTGTCGGAATCCAAGGGCCGCGTCAAACACATAGACTCAAAGCTTATATGCCGTGTCGCCCGGGCCGCAGGCGCCCCGAAAGACAAGGGCGCTGGAGTGTACCTGCACGTGGGAGTTGGAGATAAGGTGGCTGTGAACCAGCCCTTGTACACGATTTACGCTGAAATCGAGGACAAACTCAGGGAAGCCATAAAACAGTCAGAGCAATTGGTGCCTGTCAGAGTCGGCGGCGTAATACTCAAGTCCATGACTTAAGGCGCGCCCTTTTTTTTCCTCAGGATTATTTCTTCTTGGGCAGCGCCCCCTCCAAAGCCATTTTCATGAGGTCGTCGACGGTCTTATCCTTGTTTTCAGGTGATTTCCTGGCGGCGCCTACGTCCCGCAACAACTGGTTTGCCTGGCCTTCCCCGACCCTGGAGAGACCGTGAAGATTCTCGGATCTGCGGATTCCAAGAGTCTGCGCTTTCTTATACCAGTCAGGCAGCTCGGTCTGCGTGGCCGGCTCCTGCGGCGGCTTGGGCGGCGGCGTTATCTGGCCCGTGAACCTTGAGTCCGTCGGCGGGCGGGCATCATAGTCGTCTTCGTCCATCATGCTGTCGCCTAAGGGCGCTGCGGCAAGGCTTTTCTCTCCTTCTCGTTTTCTAGCGGCGGCTAGCTGGAGTGCAAGCTTTCTTTTTTCAGTGTCTTTCTGGATGGCTGCTATCCTGCCTGAGGTGTCGCCCATGATCTGCTGGGTTTCTCTTTTGCCTTCAGCCTCTGCTGCGGACTCTTCGGCTGCTTCCGATTCTCCTGTTGGAGAATACGCTATTGGCGCTTGGTCGCGTCTACTCTGACCTGAAGGCGCCGTGTCATGCGGTGAGGAACCAGGTGACTGAGTGAGTGTCGAGTCCCCGCCCGGCGGGGAGCCTGACGGAGCCCTTGATGGAGGAGCACCGGAGGGTGCGCGAGCCGGTATGCCGCCGCCGTGTCCGCCGCCTTCCTGGTCTCCCGTTGCTCCCGCGCCCCTGCCACCGGGCCGGGGGGCAGGCTTTATCCTGGTGGGCTGCCTTGTCCTGCGCGAGGCTTGCGGCGTCACGTTGGAGAGGGATGCAGACGGCATGGCGCCCGCTAAACCGGTGACGGGTCTTGCCGCCCTGTCTCCTCCGCCGACGCCGGCAACCGTTGAACCAGTCCTTAATCTACCCATCCGCCCGCGCTTGCCGTAGACGTCAGGGCTCCAACCGATTATTCCCCTGTGGGGGAAACCGGGGAATTCCCCGCCCCCATCCGCGGCCTTGCTCCAGCCGGGTGCGCTCATTCGTTCTCCGCCGCGCTCGTACATTCCTAGCGTGTGAGTGGTCTGGTATCTTCCGGATGCTGTTATTAAGGCTTGAGCGACGCCTTTGCCGCGCATGAGCTGGGATACGAATCTTACGCCTTTTCCGCCTCCCCTTGACGAGTAAGCGTATACTGCGCCGCCTATCCAGTGCATTACCTTGAGCATGATAAGCGGCGTGCAGACTATAGCCAGGTATGATGCTATGCCGAACATTATCCTGAATGCCGGGACTCCCCAGCCTGACGGGTCCTGGTATGCCTTCAAGCCTATGACGAGGAAGAGGACCATGGGGACTTGGCTGAAGATTGCCATGAACGAGAATTTCATGAGCGAGTTGCCCATGCCTTTCGTGAACCTGAATGTGTAGAGGAATACTGAGAGGGGGAATATTGCCGCGAATATCATGACTATGAAGTATCTAAAGAGGACCACGATTTCGGATGAGATTACTGAGGCTATTGCCATGAAGAAGTAGCAGCAGTATACTGTCTGGTCGGGGCGGGTGCGCCACCATTCCTTGTATTGTCCGAATGTTACGCCTGACTGGGTCCAGATGTAGTTGGTTACGAACGCTGATATGTCCAGTATTACCTGGAATATCACAGGAGACAGCCCCACCAGTATCATGCCGACAACCAGGTCTATGAGGAATGCCTTGGCTTCAGCCCGCCCCTTAGGCGAGCCCTGCATGAATATCATGTATAAGCCCAGTATGAGGAAGAAGGTGACGTATACCGGCATGAATGCGCGTATGAATAGCGCGTTCATGCTCCTTATCGTCGCGTCGACTGGCAGCGAGCCCGTGTAGGCCAGTGCATGAGGGCACTGGTCTGTCGGGAGAGTGCCGGCGTAGACGCACGGGTTCGTCTGGATTAATGCGGCAGTGACTATGCCTGTCGCTTCCACGATGCCCATCAAACCGAACGCTATTATCTCGAATACTTCCTGGATCGTGTTGTAGAAGATGGACCACCACATAGCCGAAACCTGGGGAGTAAGCGCCAGAAGGATTATCAACGCCAACCGTATCTTCCTCGAAGTCTTCATCTTTAAACGTTTCCTTGCTCGATGTCGTCGACGAGCCTGTTTATTTCACGGCGCACAGGGTTCCTGTCCCTTTCTTGAGTGGCAGTTATTTTCTGGTGGACCGCCGCCTGGTCGACCGTCCAGTCCATCTGAGTCCTCCGAATCCTTGGGGCCATTTTCTTGGTGGCGGCCAATGTTCTCGGATTCAAGGTCTCGTAGACCTCGTCCAACATGTCCCTGGCCTGCTCATTTGAGAGCTGTGAATTATTCGCGATTTGCTCTTCCATTGTAGTGTCTGTGCCGTCTGGTTTTTTTATCGCGATTTCCCCGTTTACGCCTAATTGTTGTTCGTTGACTTTGTCGGCGACTCCCGCGGTAGGTTGGTCGTAGGTCTTGGCTTCCGCCATGAGTTTGTCGTATTGTCTTTTCTCCGGGGCGGGAAGCGCGCTCGCGTTCGGGACGCCCTGGTTCGCGACTATCTGGTCTGCCATGCGTCTTAGCCGTGATGCTTCCCGGCGGTGAGTGGGTACTGCAGCCACCAAGTCGTCGTGTGTTCTAACCCCTGAGTTGTAGAGGGCTTCAGCGGCCTGGTCTGATAATCCGTCGACTGCTGAAACCCAGCACTCCTTTACCTGGCCCGTCGAAGGGTCGACTCTGTCCCCTTCCTTCCAATGGAATGCTATTTCAGGGGAAGTGTGGGATGCTTCAGCCGCGGCGTAGACTTCCTCTTTCGCGACGTCGCGGCGGCGCTCCTGCCCGGTCTTCGCGTAATCGTAGAGGTCCTGGGCTTCGACCGTGAATTCGTTTCCTAGGGCTGCGGGAGTGACAGTAACGTCATTACCATTTGCATCTTTCGTCGTTCCGGATGCTGTCCCGTCAGCTATTGCCTTAACGTCTACGGCGGACCAGTCTGACCCGTAGTGGACGCCAGGGTTTGAAACATGGGTTATGTTTCCTTTGTCGTCGTATGAGAATTGGTGCGTGTCAACGACTCTCGTAGCGAGGAGCCCGCTTCTCTGAGCCTCTTTCGTCTGAGCCGTCATGATGTCCGCGTTTGTTGCCGGGTCCAGTCCCAGCTTCTGCAGGTCTTTCGTAGCCTGCTCCTCCATCTTCGAAGACTGTTGCTCTGTTGCATCGGCTTTCTTTTCCAGTTTCCTCGCGTCTCTTAGTTCTTGTGGTGTTGCGCCGGCGCCGCTCATCTGTTGGGCTTGCTGGCGCATCTGTTGTACCTGAGTTTGCATGTGTTGGGCCCGCCCCATTGCCTGCAGCGACGAGTCGATTCTCTGGCGCTTGCCGTGCAATTCCTCCGGTGTCTCGTCGCCTCGAACGGACTGAGCAAGAAGCTTGTCGACTGTCTGAGCCCGGTCATCATCCAGAGTGAATATGTCCTGCATGTGCTGGCTACCCTGAATCCTTTGCACGTATTCTTCGTGGTTTCGCCTGTTGGTTTGCGTTATCTCCTTGTCAGCCCACAAGCCGGCGCCGCTGGAGCTCATGTCGGCTTGGACGCACTGGGCGTGCCCGGTCCGATACTTGCCTTGCGCCTTCGCAACCCTTGCCTCCCTTTTCGCCAGCTCAGACGATGAAGAAGTCAACTGGTCGTTGAAGTCATCATATGATGCAAGCATCATCGCCTCCCTGTCGTTCTGAGCCTGCCGGTTCCGCACTATGCCGCCCCCGCTCTGCCGCGTGAAAACGCCGGTCCTCACCAACTCATCCTCCAAGACGTCCACGCCCTCAGACAACTCTTCCCGGCTCATGCCCTTACCGCTCCTGTGCCCCAACGCCTCCGCATCCGCAGCCCTCCTGCCTGAGGCACGATCCCGCAAACCAATAGCCTCCAAAGCCTGCGCCTTGCGAGCGTCTGCTTCAGTGGCGTCGATTTCGCCGGCCTGGTGTCTGGTGTCAATATCGTTTTCTGCAGCAGCATAAAGCGCATTGGCGTCGGTCACCGCTTTTGTGCCGGGAGCGGAAACAGCGATTCCAGCATGGTGAGTTGAATTTTGAAGGGCAGCATTATTTCCATGTTGGAATGCATTCTTCGCGTCGGTTTTTCTCTGATCTTTGTCGGTTACGGTATCGGACATGGCATCAATGTGACCGTCTATCACCTTCTCCGCAGCCTGTGCATGCGTCAAGCTGGGGTCAGCGTTCATAAGAGCCTGCGCCCGGTCATTAACGTCTTGGACACTCAAGGACTCCATCCCGAAAGACATTCCCATGTCGTTCAGTTTTCCTTCCCCTTCTTTTTCCAAGTCTCCTGCTTTTTTCCCTTCCCCGGCGCCCATTCTTTCTCCGTAGGCCATTCCTTCGACGCTGTTGCCTAAGTGCTCGGTTTTGGCTTTGTCGACTTCTGTTTTGGCGATTCTCGCGTCCAAGTCGTTTCTCTTGTTTACGAGCTGCCCCAGTGTCTCGTTGCCGAGTCGCATCTGGCCGTTGAGGCTCGCGTTCATCTCGGATTCGATGGATGCTATCCGCTGCTGGTCTGGGGCGCCCAAGCCCTGGGGCCTTGAGACCTCGAATTTCCCGGTAGAATGATTGAAGCTTATTTTGGCGCCGCTGTGGATGTTTTTAAGCCGGTCCTCGTAGTTTCCGAGGTATTGTTTAAGGCCGCGGGCAACCCTCTGGCGCGCGGTCTTAAGCCGGTCCAAGTTAAAGGCGTGTTTTCCGGCCCGCAGGTTTATTCCAGCGCGCACGGAATCGAATGCGCTTCTTATTACACCCCTCCCGGAGGCGCGTCCTTGGCCGTAGGCTTCCGTTACTTTCCGCAGGCTCAAGCCCGATCCGAGAGTGAATCCCGTGGCTAAAGGAAGCCCCACTCCCAAGCCGATCGCCCCCCAACCGAATGGAGTGAACAATGCCATGCCGACGCCTGTCGTCAAAGCGACTTTACCCCACTTTACTTTTCCTTTGTCGTCTATCATGCCCAGCGACTCTCCCAGACCCTTGAGGGCGTTGCGAATCGGCTTGTCACCTATGAGGCCTTCCCCGATCTTATTCAGAGGTGTCGAAATCCACTTGGGTGCAAGATCACTCTGCTCGTGAAACATGCTTGTTAACATGATTCCTGCGGGGTGCAT
Organism: Candidatus Altarchaeota archaeon; assembly: GCA_043822165.1. Classification (GTDB taxonomy): domain Archaea; phylum Altiarchaeota; class Altiarchaeia; order IMC4; family SCGC-AAA252-I15; genus SCGC-AAA252-I15. Next base: position 10,663 of record JBDRCA010000051.1, on the reverse strand, counting down.
AATCTTCGTGCGGGCGACGTGTTGGAGGGGGGCGCCTACTACTTTCGCCAAGCCCAAGGCGCGCGTGGGGAGGGTTTTGCCTTTGGTGAGCTGGCGCATCCCACTCTCGAACATTCCCTTGGTCGCAGCTGACGGCGTGCCCCATGCGCCGGCTGCGGCGCCCTTGATGGCGCCGGCGATACCCCCTTGCTGGAAGCCGGCTCTGACGCCGCGTATTATTCCGGGCCCAATGCTCGGCCTCTCTTTCGCCATGTCGACTCCGCCGTACTTGCTGGTGTCGCCTTTAATGCCCGCCCGCCTGTATGCGGCCTGGCTTCCCGCGGACGCGAGGGCTCCGGGACCCATACCGTACATTAAGCCTCCAGCGCCCGTGAGTAACGGGGACTGGAACTTGGAGCCCGCCATGTACGTGAGCCCGCCCGCGACCTTTAGCATGCCCGTCATTATGAGCGGTGACAGAAAGACTCCGATGAATCCTCCGAGGGCTAGGAGGCCCGCCTGCAGGGTCTTCAAGTTTGCAACTGACTCCGCCATTACGAGCAGGAAGAGTGTTTGCACGAGCGGCATGAAAATCCAGACGAACGTGTATTTCATAAGCTTTCTGCCTATGCCGGTAGTATAATTCCACATGTAGAGGAAGACTGTGGCGGGGAAGATGACGCCGAACGCGGACACTACGACGAAGCGGGCCCAAACCACCGCGTAAGTGAATATCACGACAATCAACGCGACAGGGCCTAGAGTGCAAGTCAGAGGCCACACGAACAATGAAGCCAGTATGAACGTGATGACTTTGCTCATCTTGTCCATGCAGTCAACAACACAGTCAACGCCCATGGGGCAACCAGCAACCGTCGCACACGTGCCTCCAGTAGACGCAGCCCCGGAGCGCACCATCTCGAACAAGAGGAAGTGCTCCATCTCAAGGATCACCTCGAAGATTACGGGAGCCATGGTAGTCAACACCAAGCCGACGAGAAGGCGCAACAGATAATTTTTAGCGTAAGCCCGTTTCCGGGGAATCATCGAAACATACGTTATGTATATTCCAGTCAACAGAATCAAAAGTTGATAAGGCACCACCAACACCTTCAGTATAACTATGGTTATGCTCCTCCACCCAGTCGTTGGAATCGGAGGGGAAGCGCTCGCATCATATATCACGGGATTGCGCATCATCCACTTTATCATGTCGCTCGTAGCCTCTTTGGCCATGTCAGTGGAAGCACCCTCAGCGTAAGCCACAGTATCCTCCCCCTCATCAGGCCCGAACTTGCCCGAAGCAACGTTCCCGCTCGCAGGAAAAACATTCAAAGACAAAGAAACCAGTAAAATCAGGGACAGTAAAACAAACCAAAACCTTTTACCGCCGACCCTAACTCTCATATGAACCCCAGACTCGTCCGGAACTCTTATGCTGATTACCCGTCCGAGAATCAGTATAATCTATGCTCAAAAGCACCTCAAACTTCTTCCCGCCCTTGCCGGTCTTCAAACCAGCCACATTAACGTTTTCCAACTCCCCAGGCTCCAACACCACCCCAGTAAGCGGCGCAGTCACGTGTAAAGTGGACTGGTTAGCCGATATGGAATCAATAGTCAAGTTCGCGCCGATGTAATTGGCAAGAGACAACGTGAGCGTACCCGCCTCAGTCATCCGGTAGTCCTCAGGCGTAACACCCCAGAAACCCATGGAACCGGGCTCGATGCTGCCGCCCAAATCCAGCAGACCCAGCTGCCAGACCACGACCAACACAATACTTATAATCAATATAACCCAGGCGTAAGTCATAATGAACTCGATAGCCGCCTGACCCTTCGAAAAATCCTTAAACTTCATGCCGAATACACCTGTAAACTATTTCCCGACAGACCTTAAAAAAACAAGGAAATAAAGCTATTTTACCCCAACAAAACCCAATAATCTAACAGAATAAATGGGAAAAATTATCTACCACCGCCCGAAAGACGACGGAGGGGAAGAAAGAGAGAAAAAACCAGCCGCAAAGACTGCTGAAACCGTAACCACCGCATCCGGCATCCTCGTCAAAGACAAGACGACACTGGAACAAGACTTCAAGAGACAACTAGACACCCTCCCACCAATGCACGAAGTAGAAGGCATAAACCCCGCAGCACGAGACATTGAACGCAGAGCCCGACGCCTCGAGGAGACTTCGCGCGAACTAGACGGAGGAGACTACTTCAACATGGCGCTAATAAACAGCGTCGTATTTATCAAACACGTCGTCTCGCTGGACATGTTCGATCCCACTCAAGGATTCCTGCGGGGGAACGAGATACTAAAGCGCAAAGCAAACGACACATACAAAACGTACGGACAGGCTGTAACCGCATACGAGGAAGCCTCCGAGTGGGAGAAAGCCGCGCAACTTCGCGAGAGAATCATCGTATTGAGATGGCCTAAACCCGGTGAATTACAAGGGCAACTCGAAGCAGTAGGACAACTTTACGCCAGAGCAGGCAAACCGGAGGAAAGCAGAGGCGCCTGCATGCGCCTGTTAAAGCAGGGTTGTCCAAGCCAGCTTCGCGGAATGCTTTTGGTTAGATTAGCAGAGGGATCGGAAGCTGCCGGAGACCGCCAGGACGCAGTAGACAAATACCGCCTCGCCGGAAAAGACGAGCCAGTGGAACGAATCTTCAGGGAACTGGGAGACACAGAAGGAGCCGCGCAAGTCTACAGTGCGGACGGAAGATTCGTGTCTGCTGCAAGACTCCGTGAGGCTGAAGGCAACTTTCACGGCGCAGCAGTCGCCTTGGAAAAAGTTGATAAATCCAAATCTGCGGCCATGTACGAGAGAGCCGGCGAGGAAGACGAAGCAAAACGGGTTCTCCGCAGCATGGCAAAAGAACAGGAGGAAGGAAACCTCGTCGAAGCAGCCAGAACCTACGACAGAGCCGGAGAACTCGGAGAAGCAGTAAGATGCATGCATGCTCATCTAGCAAAAACTTATGAGATGATACCAAATGTTGACTTAAGCAAGTATCTAAGAATTCTGGAATCACCTCGACATGGAAGATTTGTAACAGTAAGTCAAGCTGAGGAACACAAAACTTCAGCTAGAACAACTGTAGAGGAACATCTTGAAGAGGTGACGAGGATTCCCCAAGTAGCTTATTACTCGGATTTGAGCGAACGCAGAGCACTTGAACTGGAAGGTGAAGGCAAAACCGATGAGGCTGACGGATGCAGGGGAATCTGCGAGAAGACGATTAGAAGCATAACAAACTCTAGGATAGTGATTAACGCGGGACTTAAAGCAAGCAGAGAGGAATATGACAGGTTGCGATTAAGGTGGGGGTATCAAACCGGTGATTTTTTCAGTCAATCAGACAGATGGGAACTGTTGGGTCAATGGGGAGAGAAAGAGAGGAAGTATCTAGAAGCAGAAAAACGAAGACATGAGGAATTGGAAGCTGCAAAAATAGCAATAGACGAGGAGCGTAGGAGTCGTGAGAGGGATACGAGAGGCAAGAGCACTGAGGATTCCGGGAAGGGTACGCGGGATTGAGTTGGCGGCGCGCTCACTGTTAGGATGTTTTTGTTTTAGTCTCCCTGATTTTTTCCTCGACTTTTTGCACCATTTCTTTTATTCCTATTTTCGTGGTGTCTAGCACTAGGTCGTATATTGACGTGTCGGATAGGTCGATGTCGTAGAATTTTTTGTATCTTTTTTGTTCGCTTTTTTCGCGGGCAAGGATTGCTTTTTTTATGTCTGCGTCGCTGTCGCCTCGGCCGCGGGCGCGGCGCACCCGCTCTGAGAGCCCGCAAGTCAGCCAGACTTTGTAGTCTGCGGGGATAAAGTATGCGCTGATTCGGCCTTCAACTACGCAGTCGCCTTGGGAGGCTAATTCTTTCTGGCGCTCGTCGATTAGTTTGTCTACTTCAGGGTGTGTTTCAGCGTATTCTGAGAATTCTAGGAGGCTTGTGTTTTTTTCGGCTGCCATCTGGCGCATCACGGAGCCTGCTGAAATGTGTTTGTAGCCTAGGCGGCGGGCGAGTTCCCGGGCCAGCGTTGACTTGCCGGATGCGACTTGCCCGCCGATGGTTACAATCATTTCTTGGTTTTTTTCGTCGCTTTCTTCTTCGCGGCTGCCTTCGGCTTCGCCTTAGGCTTCTCCGCGGGCTTTGCTTCTTTCTTGGGCTTCGCCTTAGGCTTCTCCGCGGGTTTTGCTTCTTTCTTGGGCTTCCGCTTCAGTACCTTCTTTTTCTTGCGCGGTGTCGCAGCGCCTTTAGCAAGGTCTGCGAACCAGCCTGCCGGCAAATATTTCTCGATTGTGAGATCTCTCCTTAATTCGACGTCTTTGACCTCGTCTGCCAGCGTCTTGGCCTTCCATTGTACCGTGTATCTCAGAAGGTCTTCCGTGCACCGCGAGCAAAGGTTTCTGCCGTAGATTTTCTTGTTTTTGTCCGGGACTTTGCTGCCGCAGCGGCCGCACTTTGGGCGGGCTAATTTTTCTTTCTTGAATCTTATTACTGTCCTGCCTTTCGGGGTCCTCTTCGAAACCCTTTTCACTGAACGTGTTCTCTTCTTAGGTTCAACCATCTTATTTACCTCAAAATTTTTTTACGTTAACTTGAATGCCTTGTTTAGTATGATAGATGTGGCAAATGATATTATTATATACCAGCCAAGCCAGCCGAACGTGTAGGAGCCGATTTTCACCATGAATTCCTGGTTGTGGAGCTTTAGTTCATAATTGAATCTGTCCCCTGTTTGGGTGAGTCCGGGTCTCGCAACTGTTAGAATCGAGTCCTCGTCGATGATTTTCCCGCTGAAAGCGTGGGACTGATTATCCTTGGACGTGTAGGTTAACGTGAATACTGTGTCGGCCAGTTTCTCCTGCACCTGAGTCTTCGAGGCTCCGGTGACGGTTACGTTCGCCGACGCGGTCCCGTCTTTTCCCGCGGTTATGTTGCCGAGACTCCACTCGACACGGCCCGCCTCTTTCAGTATTTCACCGTTCTGGGAGACAGACAATACCACGACGTCCTCGGGGTGAGACTCGATGAGTTTAACGTCGAACGCGGTCCCGTAGTCGCCGTAAGTCCCCCGCATCCACCCGAATATGAGGAGAATCGGAATCATCGTGAAAATCATGGGCTTCATGCTCTGGCGCATGTTCTCCATGGTCTCGGCGAGCATGTCATGCTGGTGCTTTTGCATGCTCTTTGAGTCGCCCTTCTTCTGCGCCTCCTTCATCTTCTCCTGGTGTTCTTTGAGGCGTTGCCGGGATTCCTTGAGTTTATCCCTGTCGACTGTGAAGTAGCGGATTATCGTGGATAAGAGGACTATTCCAAAGGATACTAACGCTATTGTCTGGCCTGCTGGCGTTACTATGAACTCCACTCCAACACCTCCGCAAGCTCTTTGGCTGCTTCGTCGAGCCGGCCTTCCCTGTTTTCCACGACTTTCAGGGATGCCTTGGATTGTAGCGCGTAGGCCGCCGAGAACGCCCGGTTCATGTTTTGGTGGAGGGCCAAGTCTTCCACTGTCTCCTCGTCTCTCGCCCGGGACTTGTCTTTCTCGCGTCTGGCAACGATTTTCGCGGGATCAGTCTCCACTATTATAATAAGAGAAGGGTTGATTTTCGCAAGGACATCTGAAGGCAGGCCGGGAATGAATCCTTTGGGAGTCTTCACCGTGCAGTGCGTGTCGACGATTATGTTTTCTTTCTCGCCCAAATCCCCTATTTTACCGGCAGCCTCAAGTTGAACCTCCTTCTGGGATTTCACGGGAAGCTTCCTCATCTCGTCCCTGTTGGCGACAAGACCCTTCTCCTTAGCTATCTCGAACATGACCGTCCCATACACCACGTGCTTGTAGGAGATGTCTTTCTCGGCGAGCATTTCAAGCGCCTTGGTGAGCACGGTCGTCTTCCCGGAGCCGGGTATTCCAGTAAGTATTGCAGTAGTCATTTTTTTTAAAGCGAAATCAACGGTTTAAATTATAAGTCACGCATCCTATTTAAAACAATAAGACATGGATGATGACGTTAGAAGCCTTCTGGATGAGCTTTCAGGATACGTGCGTGAGCCGGTGATAGTGGAGGGCGCAAAAGACGAGGACGCACTCAAGGCTGCGGGCTTCGAGAACATCATCCGGTTGAACAAGGGCGGGTCCTTGCTTGATGCGGTGGAGTCCCTGCAACACCTGGACCGCGTCGTCATACTCACCGACTTGGACCAGGAGGGTAAGATTCTCAGGAAAAAGCTTTTAAAGTTGTTCGGCCCATATGGTATCCACGAGACAAAGCGCCCCAGGGAAATCCTCGCTCAACTGAGGCTGTCACACGTCGAAGGCCTGAAAAGCCTGCTTAAAGATGAAGAGTTTAATCAAACACTTGATTGAAGTTGAAGAACACGTGTTAGACGCCTTCAGGGGCGGGAGAATCGACGACTTGAAAGGCAAAGTAGAGTCCGTGGCAAGAAAGCTCGGCAGGGCCGGGGGCGCCACGCAAGCCGGGAAGATAGGGGAACTAGTCTACTGCCAGACCGACGCCGAAGACGTGTTCGTCGCCTCGACCGCATTCAAAGACACTGAAAAAGAAGGTAAAGCCCTCATGGAATACGCGAGAATGCTCCCGGAATTATCCGAAAGATTCGGGTTCAGGGGAGATGACGCGGAAATCTGCATGAGAAAGCTTGTGAAACACGCGACCTGCGAGGAGCAGGGGAAAGACGTATTGTTCGGGTTCGTGGCCTCGCGCAAGGGTTTTTTGTGCTCGATGACGTATTGGGGGGACAGGATAAACGTCTTGGAGGGTGACGCGTTGCCCATAAACGAGATAGCAGACTTGTACGAGGAGACGCCGCTTGATGAGGGCGGGGAGACTGTGGGCGGCAAGATAATCTTCGCGCTCGAAGCGAAAAGCTGAAATTAGTTGAGTGATCAGCACATAAACGCCGCGGAGTCTTTAATATAGTATTATCTGCTATGTATTTAGATTGAAATGGCTTCGAAGACTCGCGAGCCGATTATCTCGGTTTTAGGGCACGTGGACAGCGGAAAGACCTCTTTGTTAGACCATATTAGAGGCAGCGTAGTCGCAAGCCGCGAAGCCGGCGGAATAACCCAGCACATCGGCGCAACAGACGTTCCGTTCGAAGTCGTAAAAGACATATGCGGACCGCTCCTGGAAAAAATCAAACTCAAGATACAGGTTAGAGGCCTTCTTTTCATAGGCACGCCCGGCCACGAAGCATTCATAACCTTAAGGAAAAGGGGGGGGAGTGTTGCAGACATAGCAATACTTATAGTCGACTTGCGCGACGGCCTCATGCCGCAGAGCATAGAAGCCATCGAAATCCTGCGGCAATACAAGACGCCCTTCCTCGTCGCAGCAAACAAAGTCGACACAATATCCGGGTGGCAGAAAAACACGCAGCCGGAAAAACAAAACCAGACCGTGCGCGACGAATTCTACAAAAAATTCTACAAGCTCGTAGGCCAGCTCTCGGAATACGGCTTCGACTCCGACTTATACACGCAAGTAACAGACTTCGGAAAACAAATCGCAATCGTCCCAGTATCCGCGAAAACCGGCGAAGGAATACCCCAGCTCATGATGATGCTAATGGGGCTCACGCAGACTTATCTCGCCAAAGAGCTTTCAGTCGAGCTTTCTTCTCCCGGCAAGGGCACTGTCTTGGAGGTTAAGGAGGAGCGGGGTTTAGGGACGACGATTGACGCCATAATCTATGACGGCATAATAAGGCGGGGCGACACCATCGTCGTCGGCGCGAAAGGAGAGCCGATTGTCACGAAAGTTAAGGCGCTCTTGAGGCCTCACGCCTTGGATGAGATGAGGGATCCTAAGGAGAAATTCAAAAACGTCGATGAAGTGTATGCCGCCTACGGCGTCAAGATTGCGGCGCCGGGGCTTGAGAACGCATTGTCTGGCGCGCCAGTCTACGTCGGCGGGGAAGAGCTCGTCGCGAAAGTGAAGGAGGAAATCGGCGAGATAGAGTTCACCAAGGATATTTTAGGCGTAGTCGTCAAAGCCGATACGTTGGGCTCGCTTGAGGCGTTAGTCAAGATTCTGTCTGACAAGAGCATACCCGTGAAGCGCGGCGGCATAGGGCGTGTTAGCAAGCAGGATGTTATCGAGGCTTCCGCCGTTGCCTCCGATAACATGCTTCTCGGGGCGATACTTGCGTTTAATGCGCCGGTCTCTGAGGATATTTCTTTTTTCGCAGAGGATCAGGGCGCGAAGATAATAAAGAGCAAGATCGTCTACCAGATAATAGACGACTATCTCGCGTGGGCTGAGGAGGAAAAAGACAAGGCGAAGAGGAAACGGGAGAAGACTGTTTCTTATCCCGTGAAGTTCAGGATTCTCCCTGACCACGTGTTCAGGACCAGCAAGCCGGCTATCGTCGGGGTCGAGATACTTGCAGGCATGCTTTTCCCGGGAGTGCGCCTTCTCCTGCCGGGGGGGAAAGTCAAGGGCATGGTCAGAGGCATCCAGTCCGGCGGCGACTCCGTCGAAAAAGCGGTTTCAGGGGAGAAAGTCGCAGTCTCGATAGATGACGTCTCCGTTGGCCGCCACATCCACGAAGACGACGTAATCTACTCGTTCATATCGATAGAAGACCTCGAGGAACTAAAGAAAGGAGAGCTCTCAGACGAGGAAAAAAAGGTTTTGCGGGAGATGAGGGAAGTCAAAAGAAGCGAACACGACTAGTGTTTTTCTTCGCGCACCCTCCAGTTAGCGCCGAACATTGGAGTAAGTATTTTTCCTGCGATTTCTGCGGCGCGCCTCTCTACTGCGTCAACGTCTCCGGGAAGGGTTATCTCCATGTCTGATTTCCCGCTTTTCCCGGCGCTTGAGCCTTTAACGCAGGGTATCTCGGTTTCAAGCCCGTTGGGGTCAAGGCGAACCACCACCCCGGAAGAGTAATTGACGGGAGAACCAGAAGCGTCTATGAAACCACCGTCCTTGGGATGCACAACACCCGCAGAATAAGGTTGACTGGATCCGGTTTCTTCCCTCACAACAGCCGCCCACACAGGCTCCTCAGCTTTCATGAACGCGTCGGCAACATCAACCAAACCAGATACTTCCCGGTAACGAGACAGACGCGCCCTCACCGCCCCGAAGGCTCCGGCGCTCCCATCCCGCTGAGTCGAGCCTTGCGCCCGCTGCCAGAACCTGTCGCCTAAAGACATTGCATCCTGGGCCTGCGCGGATTCGCCGAGATAAACCTTGTATGCGGCGACAACATCCTGGATTGGGAACTCATCCCTCAACTGCGAAGCTATTGCGTCGCCCACGAAGTCGAGTTTATCTTCATAGTCCCTGCGCCCGATACCCGGCAAACCCCCCTTAGGCAGCCAGTCCCCAAGACCCTCTATGCGGCATTCACCGGAAGATAAATCGAATCTGGCGAGAACGTCGGATGCACCAGAGCGCATTGACGCTCCCTTGACAGCGGATGCGCGCGACCTGGAGTCGACGTCATACAGCGTTCCACCATTCTCGTCTGTAGCCCACGTCATGCCCTTTGCAGTCTGCATCCTGAAAAGGGGCCTGGGCCTGAAATGAAGGGAAACCCTACTATCAAAGTCAATGGAGGGGCTCTCCACAGGGGACAAAGCAAAAATCAGCTCGTCTGCCACAAACCTTGCCGCGTCAGAATCGTGTTTAACCCGCGTCAAAGACTTAGCGTGGCCGGAAACCCTGCCTTGAGCCTGATCGAATTCGTCTCCATTATATGAGAATCCTACGGAGACCCCGTCTATCTGAAGAGAGCCTACCTGCAGGGGCTTTAATGCTTGCCCGGCTCCGCTGCCGGGTTGTACAAGCCTTGGCATGATAAAAAAAAGGGCATTTAAGGAAATAAATACGAGGCAGCCGTATAAGATTATACTTGCAATGGACGAGAAATACGACCTGGAAGTCGACAGAATAATAGCGGAAACAAAAAAAAGCAAAGCCCGAATAGTGGGGCTGCAGTTTCCGGAAGGCATAAAAAAACACGCAGTAGAAGTGGCCGCACAGATAGAAGAAAAAACCGGCGCAAAGACGATAATCTTCATCGACCCCACATACGGAGCATGCGACCTCAAAACCGAGCAAGCAGAAAAACTCGGCGTAGACCTGCTCGTCCACTTCGGGCACAGCGAGTACGAGAAAAAGCGTTAGAAACCCTTTTTTATACTCTGGCATGCAGTAGTTAATACGAGATGACTAGGGAGACTGTCAAACACGAAAGCCATGAGGTTGTTGCGGACTTGGGCACCTCAAAGATAATTTCAAGGCTCCTGCATCTTAGGCCTTTCGGGAAATTCTCTGAAAAAGAAGACTCTGATTAATAGGATTTTTCTCCGCTGCTTTTTTGCCTTAAATACTTTTGTTTTAATTTCTATACCATACCATGGATTTTGCTGTGATAGAGGCCAAATGGCGCAAGAAATGGGAGGATGCGAAAGTATTCGAGTCTAACCCGGACGAGCGCGAAAGATTCTACCTTACCGCGGCATACCCTTATCCTTCGGGGGGAATGCACATAGGCCACGCCAGAACATACACTGTACCGGACGTGATAGCGCGCTTCAAGCGCATGCAAGGAAAAAACGTGCTTTTCCCCATGGCCTGGCACGTGACCGGCACGCCCATAATAGGCGCCCTAAAACGC
>JBDRCA010000050.1:0-5868 GCA_043822165.1 Candidatus Altarchaeota archaeon | reverse complement strand
TCCTACTATCACCGCGTTCTGGGCGAGACACGGCACGCAGATTGCAAGAAGGGTTGCCGCTATGAAGCGTTGTTTCTTGGTCTCCATAATCCTCGTGGAGAGGACGCCCGGCACGTTGCATCCGAGCCCGAGGACTGCGGGAACGACGGCTGACCCGTGCAAGCCTATCTTGTGCATGACGCTATCCAAAAGCGTTGCAAGCCTTGGCAAATACCCGACATCCTCGAGAACACTCAAGGAAAAGTAGAAGAGTATTACGAACGGCAATACCATGTCCAATGGAACGTAGACTCCGGTCGTCAATACTCCGAGGGATTCTATGAAGTCTTCGCCCTCGCCCAGAAGGATGTCATGGACTATGCCATCCGAGAAGAGGGGCTCAATTAGGCCGCGTATGATGGGGCCGTATACGTCATAGAAAAAAGGATCCAGGATGTTTCCGATGACCCAGTTCCCGGTTGCTATTATGAAAGAGAACATGACGAACAGGACAGCCAATGCTATAGGAATCCCCGTCAGCGGCTTAATAGTCGCCTCCTCTATCCTCTCCGCGAGACTATGATGCTTGTGCGACAAAACCTGCACTTCCCCCGTCAACTCGCCCACCTTCGCCCAGCGCTCATCCTCGGACAAAGCCTTAACCTTAGGGGCTTTTGCCCGTGAAAACGCCTCGTAAAGCTCTTTTATGCCTTGACCTGAGACTGCAACCGTGGGGACAACTGAAACGCCCAACAGCCTTTCAAGAGCTTCGGCGTCAATCTTTATCCCCAAATGATGAGCCTCATCCCACATGTTCAATGCGACAACCACGGGTTTCCCGAGCTCCAGAAGCTGCAAGCTGAGATAAAGGTTTCGCTCAAGGTTCGTGGAGTCGACGACGTTTACTAATATGTCTCCTTCGCCGAGCATTTCAACGGTTACTTCCTCGACTTTGTTTCTGGGTTCAAGGGAGTATGTTCCGGGGGTGTCTATGAGCTGTGCGGTCTCGTCTTTGTAGTGCATGGTGCCGCTGCAGTAGGAGACTGTCGTGCCGGGGTAGTTTGAGCACATGACTTCGACTCCTGTGAGGCGGGTGAAGACTGCGCTTTTTCCGACGTTCGGGTTTCCGACCAGCAGGATTTTCATTTCATTTGCGCGACTATTATCCGGGAGGCCATTCCTCGGCCGAGGGTGACTGTCGTGTTCCCGGTTTTAACGACTAGGGGTCCGCCTGCGGGCTCGCGGGTTACGACTTTGAGTTTTTTGCCTTCCCTGATGCCCATTGTTGTCACGTTTGCGCGAAGCCCGCGGCCTCCTTCGAAGCGGACGACTTGCACCATACTCCCTGCTTTCACGTTTACGAGCATGTCTTCACCGTCTTTTAACGGTGCTTCCGGCGGGATAGGCTTCCCGTCGTCCGGGCACTTTACGGGGTAATCCAGCATCTCGTCCAATGCGTCCGCGGCCTCGTCGGAGAGCGCGTGCTCCATCCGGCACGCCTCCTCGTGGACCTTGCTTTTTTTCAATCCCAGAAAATCGTACAGGAATCTCTCAAGAAGCCGGTGTTTGCGCTTTATCTTCGTCGCGACCTTCAATCCCTTTTTCGTGAGCGTCGTGCCATGGTAGGGCTTGTATTCCACGAAGCCTTCTTCTGAGAGTTTGCCCAGCATCTCGGTGACGGATGCGTCCGCCACTTTCATGCGCTTTGCTATGTCGCTTGTCTTGGCAGAGTCTCCCTTCTCGGTTAAGTCGAAGATGGCCTCCAAGTATTCTTCCTTGAATTCGCCTGGCATGCAAATACATTGACGGTACAAGTATAAAAGTTTAGGTGAACCTAAAAATCAGCGTCTGCGGGAGAGGAATAACACGATTACTGCGGAAGCGACGATGAAAAGCGCTGCATAACTCCTCCCTCCGCCGGAATCAGGTAATTTATCCGATAGCATGGTAGCCGCAGATAAACTCGTCGACGAACTAGTAGACGACGTAGACGAACTCGTAGAAGAAGTAGACGAAACAGGATAAGTGCTCGAAGTCGTGTAAACGCTCGTAGTCGAAGACGTGGAAACAGAACCCACTGTGAAATTGATATTCTCCTTAACTCCGCCGAAATTTAACTCCAACACATACTGGCCGTCTCCGTTCGGTGCATAATTGAAAGTCCTCTCGTAAAAGCTCGCAAGCGGCTTGTCTCTCGCGCACGAAAGGCACTGGTCTGGAGTGGGCTTGTTGAAGAGCATCTTCGCCAAAACGTATTTCCCATCCCCGAGCTTGTACACCATAAGATGCCCCCCGCAAGGCTCGGACGGGTCAATCGCCAAGTAAACCTTAACCTGCTCGCCGGAGTCATACGCTAGCTTGTCAATTGACACGTTAACGCTCGTAGCGCAGGAGAGCCCAGACAAAAAAACAAGAAACAAAAAAGCCCGCGAGTTCACTACCCCGCCCTCCGGGAAGCCCTCTTCTCCTGTACCAGAATGTAAACATAGACCAGAAGCGCGAAACCCAGCAAATACTTCATGAGAGGCTCCATCGTAATCGTGACGTACATGAAGATTGAAGTCCACTCAAGCCTGTCGCCTCCGCTGCGCGGCGCCCCGCTGTTCCACTGAAACAACCACCCACCAAACCTTGCAGCCGCCGGAAAAACAACCCGGCTCCCGGAAAGACCAACCGGCTCGGGACTAACCCAATCAACACCATCCAGAGCCGACAGAGCGCCCAGAGGATCATCGGAGAAAAGCACTGCCTTCAAAACTTCATCACCAACACTTTCATTGCCCGTCTTTGAAAGAACCCTGTCTTTGAACCAGATCTTCGGCGACCCCGGAAGAGATGAAAGATCGGCCTCGGAAAAAGATTCGGGACCATCCAGTAAAAGGCATTCTCCGCCCACCCGCCCAGCCAAGCCGGGAAGAGCCTCAAGTATTTGCTTGTCGCCGACCACGTAGTCGCCGGGGCCGAAAACAAGCTGCGGCACGCCCCGGTCAGCCCAAAACTTTTCCGGGTATCTGCCGAAAACCTCCCTGTTTTCCGGAGCATTCCATATCTCGTACTCGATGACGACAACGTCCTCCTCCAGGGGAAGATCTCCCAGAACCGAGGGGTCAACTCTCGCACAGTGGGGGCAGCCGACTCCGGTGAGATACAAGATACATGCCGGCTCGGCGGCGCAGATACCTGCCAGGAGAAGGCAGGCTAAAAATGCGGGATAAAACTTCATGTAAATAGATTAGACATAAAGCTTTATTTTTCCATTGCTCTCGGGAAACCCTTTATATAGCGGACGCGCAAGTACCAAGTAAAAAGGAGGTTTGAAACGAAAATGAAAGGACAAGTACCTGACTTCCGCGTGAACACGGTCATAAGCGACCCGGAATCCGGAAAAGACAGGTGGACGAACATCGGCGTCGCCTTCCAAGGCGAGAACGCGATAACCGTTCTAATGGACGCCGTACCCATAAACGGGAAACTGGTCTTAGTGAAACCAAAACCCAGGGAACAGTAAAACCACTTGAAAAGGGCGTGTGAACGGGCTGCGAAAAGCAGCCCAAACACCATTTTTAAAGAAATAATCCTACAATAGTGGTCATGCAGAAAACAAAAGACACACACCTCGTAATCCTGGGAGCCCTAATGGTTTTGGCAGCACTCCTAGTAAACACAAGCGCCCTAGTATAAAAAAAACTATTCTATGAGGGTTCCGGTCCCTGATTCACCCTTCAATGCTTTGGCGAGTTCTCCGGTTTTGAGCCCAGATATTATTCTCGAATGAATCCCTTTTTCCGCAAGACTTACCAGTTCCTTTACTTTTCGTTGCATGCCGCCGGTCACATCCGTCGCCTTGGAGCCGGACAATTTAACCGAGCCCATGTTTTCCTTGGTGATTTTGCTTATTTTAACCGGGTTTCCGCCGTCTTTGGGGTCGCCAGAGTATATGCCGTCGACATCTGTTGCGATGACTACGCGGCTTGCAGGGATTTTTTCCGCAAGATACGGGACTAGGTGGTCGCCGGAGAGGATGTTTACGCCTGTTTTCCTGTCGACTAAAACGTCGCCGTAGCCTACGGGCGTAAGATTCCTGTCAAGCATTTCCTTAACGACTTTTACGGGGAATTCGACGAGAACCCGGTTATCCATTATTCCTCCCGCCGAAGGCTGGAAGGCGATTGCGGCAACGCCGGCTCTAGCGAGCGCGGAAACGACGGCGGCATTCAGTTTCTCCATGCTCGCGTGTGTTTCGGCCATGCCCTTAATCTTCATGGGATTTGATTTTTCTTCTGCTAGCCCGTATTTTTCTGCGAGGACGTGTCCGAATGGTCCTGCGCCGTGCACTACTACAAGCTTTAATCCTGGTTTAGTAAGAGCTTGCGCTGTCTCTTCTGCGAGGCGGGCCAGGTTTTTTTCGTCTACTTCGAGCCTGCCTTCCGCTTTTCTTGTGATTATGGAGCCGCCAAGCTTTAGGATTACTGTCTCGGCCATTGATTAATTACTTCAGATTAAGGGAATTTAAGTATACTCTAGTATGCGTTTCTGGCTTGAGCCGGCAAGTTCGATGAAGGATAGTGCCTTGCGCGCAACTCCTATTTTCTTTGCGTCTTTGGTGCAGCGTATTTTCTGCTTCTCTCTTTCTGAGATGATTTTTGTTGCGGTCTTGGGCCCTATGCCGGGAACCTTGAGGAGGAGCGCGTAGTCTGCTTCGTTCAAGTCTATCGGGTAAAGCTGGGGGTTAGCCTGCGCGTAAAGGGTTTTCGGGTCTTGTGTTAGAGACAGGAATCCGTCGTCTGTGACGGGTATGTCTTCCACGCTGAAGTCGTATTGGCGCAGGAGAAAGTCGGCCTGATACAGTCTGTGGGCGCGCCTTGCAGGCGCCGGCTTCTCGGACTCAAGGGGAGTGTCTTTTATGGGTGAGAACGCCGAAAAATAGCAGCGGTAAAGGCTCATGTCTTCGTATAGGTTTCCCATGACATCAAGTATCTCGGAGTCTGCTTCGCCGGATGCGCCGACTATGAACTGTGTCGTCTGTCCCGCGGAAACATGTCCTCTTTTAACTTCACCGCCTATCCAGCGCATCCTCCTGAGAATGTCTAAACCATAATCCTTGGTGGATGATAGCTCAGACAATCTTGCCTTGCCGGGTACTTCAATGTTTATCGAAAGCCTCGTCGAGAGCCGCGCCGCCCGCGCGACTTGGTCGCGGGTGGCGCCGGGCAGAATCTTGGTGTGAACGTAGCCACAGAATCCCCTGCGGCGCACAATGCTTACTGTCTCCAAGACTTCCTCCATGCATTCTTCAGGGTCGCGGCCGACGCCGGAGCTTAAAAACAATCCTTCGACGAGGCCTTCCCGCAGGTATTTTGCGAAGACGCCTGCAAGCTCGTCTGGCGCAAAGTGGGCGCGCGCTGTTTGTCTGCTGCACGTGTTGACGCAGTAAGCGCAGTCTCCGCCGCACTCGTTGGTCTGCAATACTTTGAGTAAAAGTGTTTTTCTGCCGTCTGGGCCGGAGGCGGGATAGATGCCGTCGCGGGGAACATCGACTCTGCGCCGGCTCTTATCAGAGGTCTCGCAGCCGCAAGCATCATACGCGGCGCCAGCACCCAAAACACGGAGTTTAGAGAGAGTATCCACTACAAAAAAAATATGTGCGGAAAACCTGCAAAAAACAAAGCCGAGAGCAACAAAAAAATAACTAATTAAGTTTAACCCGCCTAAAACGAGGGTTAAACACAAAAAAACACAGGATAATTGTTGTCCCGCCGAAATTGCTCGCTCGCCTTAAAACCGTCAAAACATTTTTTGAAGAAATCAGTCAAAGACCGTTACGTCGACTCGTGAAATCAATGCGGGTTTTCACTCGGAAGAATTCATCGACGTAAACCCTCCTCCACA
>JBDRCA010000049.1:0-2072 GCA_043822165.1 Candidatus Altarchaeota archaeon | reverse complement strand
AAACTATTTTTCCTCGAAGTCGGTGTCATGGGGCTCCCTTGCAACAACCGCGAGACAGTTTCGCATATGGCATATGCACTCCAGGGTGCCCACCGTCGAGAATTGCATGCAGTCACAGTCAGAGTCGAGCGCACACTCAACGGGCACGCTCTTTCGCTCGTCGGGGTGGTGGACCCACATGGGGCAGACGACCGCGCATTTGCCTTCAATGCAAGCGCTCCCGTAGGGGCAGTGAGAGAGCACCGCATACTTTGCGGGAACTTCACAGTCGTCGTCGAGCCTGCATGGTACTCCGACTTTCCCGTATGCGTCACGCATTAGCTTTTCCGCTATGGGAAGTGTCGTCGTTGATTGAGTCTGGGATAAGCACCCGGACAGCAGGATTATGAGCGCCAGTAAAGCAAAGCCTCTAGCCAGTTTCATTCACCTGCTCATTGAATACATGATCGACGCGAGTACCGTGAACGAGCCCGCTATGAAACCGAAGAAAACGGGATTGTTGTCTGAGCCGATTACGAAGAGTAAAAAAGTGTTTGGAATGAAACCCATTAGAAACGAAGCCGCCAAATTGCGGAGACAAACGCCTCCACGCGGCTGGTAGAATGAAGACATGAGCGCTCCGCCTGCGAGGCCCAGGAGGGTGAGGAGCGTGACTGTTGCAGGCCACCCGGCGTCGCCGCCTATGCCGTATGCTAGACCGTGTAGTAAGCCGCCTAATCCTCCGATAAACAAGGCCTCTTTCATCATAATAAAAGAAATATTTAAACGAGATAAAATAAGAATGAGATTACAGGCACACTATAAAAAGTCATCTCCACCGAGAGTATTTTCTCAGGAGCATCTCGAGCCGTTCAACCTGTTTGCCGTCGAGTGTTCCCGCTTCTTCCATGCGGTTTATGTATTCCAGGGCGTCGTCTATCGAGTGTATACTGGCTTTGTTTTGTATCGTCGCACCTATGGCTCCCGCGTTCTCCCCCAGCTGGAATTCGTCCATTAAGTCCTTCAAGTCGAAGCCGAAGTATTTTTCGCGTTTCATGTCAAGCATTTTCTTGCGGTCTCCGCCTTCGTTTTTCCAGTTGTGTTTGGGTTTCCGGTTTTCCGGATTATAATTTCTTTTTGGTCCTCCCCTAGCCAATGTAATAAACCTCCGTTTGATTATGTAAAAAAAATATTGGGGGCATATCTTGTTTAAATGCCCCCTTGTTTTATTAAAGCAGTTTTACGTGCTCTGCCTTCGGTCCGCGGTCTCCTTCAGTTATGTCGAAGCTCACGCGGTCTCCTTCATTGAGCGTTTTACCGCCTTCGATTCCGGATTCGTGGACGAAATAGTCTACGCCGTCGTCGCCGTTTATGAAACCGAACTTCTTCATTCTGTTAAAGAATTTCACTGTTCCTTCAACCATGGTGAAATCACCTCCTTTTTATTTACCGTAAAAGAAGAATCAAGTTGAATTCAGGTAGAAAAACTACTGAAACACTACTTAAAACTATTTACGTCTTCTCAATATAGAACATCAATACTTAAAAACCAACTGTTTTAGTCTAATAACACAAAATGAGGGGATACGTTCTTGCAGTGATTTTTTTGGTGATGGTTGCGTCTGCACTCATATTGAGCATAATCGGGACAGTGCCTGAAGAAACAGACACTGTCTCGCGTCTTTCCTCGTCTTGTAGGGGATGCAACGTAATCCTTGTGTCCATAGACACGCTCAGGGCAGACCACCTCGGAGTCTACGGCTACGGGAGGAATACGAGCCCTGCAATAGACTCTTTCTCCGGGAAGGCGCTTGTATTCGAAAACGTGATTGCGCAGGCGCCTTGGACTCTTCCCTCCCATATCTCAATGTTGACGGGGCTTTACTCGACCCGCCACGGCGTAGCAAGCATGGGGAATGTTTTGCCGAACTCTACTTTAACGCTTGCCGACATCCTCCATGATGCAGGATACGCGACTGCCGCATTCACAGACGGAGGATACGTCTCGAAAAGGTTCAACTACCACACATTCGACGTCTTCGACGACAGCGGAGACCACAAAGGAAGAAACTACGAGGGAATGCTTGACTGGC
>JBDRCA010000048.1:0-5247 GCA_043822165.1 Candidatus Altarchaeota archaeon | reverse complement strand
GTTCCCCATGGCCATACTGCGATTGCGACGTCTATTACCGAGTTTAAGGGATTCAGGCCCATTTCCCCGTAGCCCCTGTATGCGATGGGTCGGATGTAGCACTCTTTGAGTTTGTTGGCTTTTATTAGTTTTTTCGTGGCCTCGCATAGTTCGTCGACGCTGTAGGGTAAGTCCATGTAGTAGATTTTAGCCGAGTCTTCGAGCCTTTTCATGTGCTCTTTGAGCCTGAAGACTGCAGGCCCCTTTTTCGCGTTGTAGCATCTTATTCCTTCGAATACTCCCGAGCCGTAGTGTAGGGCGTGCGTTAGTATGTGGGTTTTCGCGTCATCCCAGTCAACGAGTTCCCCGTTAACCCAGATTTTGTCTACTTTCGTAAGTGGCATCGTATCGTACACTCCTCTAAAACATGTGTTTTAATTTAACTTAAATTCCTTGCCTTTTAGTTTTATCGTGACTCCCGGTTCTTCGACAATCCTGCCGATAACATCCAGTTTATATTTGGTCTTGTATTTTCCGACAATCTCCTGCGCAGTCTCAGCGTCCGTTACAACGCAGAATCCAACGCCCATGTTAAAGGTCTTGTACATCTCCTCGTCCGGGATGCATCCCAACTCCTGCATCTTCTTGAATATGAGCTCCGGCTCAGGCATGTTATCCAGCACGAAACCGTGTTTGGTTATCCTCGTAAGCTTCAGGAACGCGCTCCCGGTTATGTTTGCAAGACCGTGGACCGGGAACTCGTTTATTATGCTCAGTATCTCTTTCACGTATATTCTCGTAGGCTTTAAAAGCTGGCTCCACATGTTTTTCGGGATTACTTTTCTTGCGAGTGTGAGGCCGTTCGAGTGTATCCCAGAGCTTTCTATTCCTATTACGGCGTCTCCGGGTTTTATTGCGTCTCCCGTTATTATCTTGTCTTTTTCGACTATTCCGATCGCGGTTCCGGCAAGGTCGAATCCCTTGTTGCCTATGCCGCATATGACTTCAGGCAGTGTCGCGGTTTCCCCGCCTATGATTGCTATTCCCGCCTGCTGGGCTCCCTCGTATAGTCCGATGGATATTTCGCTTGCAGTATCCTGGCTTATGGATTGGACCGCGAGGTAGTCTACCATCGCAATCGGCTCTGCGCCGACGCATATGAGGTCGTTGACGTTCATTGCTATGCAGTCTATGCCTACTGTGTCGTATTTGTCCAGTTCCTGGGCTACGAGGACTTTGCTGCCGACGCCGTCGGTCGTCATCGCAAGACAAGTGCTTCCCAGGTCTACGAGGTTCGCGTATCCTCCGATGTCTTTCAGGACGGCTCCTACCTTTCCTTCCCTGAACTTGAAGGTTTTCTCCAGCCACCCGCTTATCCCCTTTATGGCCAGGTTCTCCTTTCTTATGTCAACACCAGCCTTCGCGTAACTTGATGGTTTCTTGTCGTTCATTTTAGGGTTTACATTATAGCATACTTTTACTTAAAACTAAATGTTGAAGAATCTTTTGGCGTTTTCCGTGGTCTGCGCCGCAACATCTTCGGCGCTCGTCTTTTTCAATTCCGCAATCTTTGCGCAGGATTCGGCGACGTTAACCGGCACGTTCCTGCTCTTTGGCACTGGCGCAAGATACGGTGCGTCAGTCTCCAAGACAATCGAGCCCAAAGGCAGTTTATCTGCAAGCCGCTGCCTGCTCTTAACGTAGGTGACGTTCGTCGGAATAGAGATGAGGTGGCCCGACTCCGCAGCGTAAAGCGCCTGCTCCACACTCCCTGAAAAGCAATGAAGAAGCGCGCATTTACCGTATTCGTCCAGCATCTTAATGCAGTCTTCTTCCGCGTTGCGGCTGTGCACGACCAACGGCAGCGAAAGCTCAACGGAAAGCTCTATGAATCTTCTGAAGTACTCCCGCTCCATTCCCTGTCCTGCCTCGTCTTTTACCCAGTGGTAGTCTAATCCGACCTCTCCCAAACCAACTATCCCTCTCCGGTGTTTGCGGGCCAAGCGGATGGTTTCCTCCACCTGGCGCTCTTCAAGCGTTGAGGCGGTCAAACCAAGAGTCCAGAATACGTTATCGAATTTTCGAGAAATACCCGCTGCCTTGGCGATTTCATCAACGCCGACGCTTGAGTTTACGATAATCACTCCCTTCCCGGCGGCTTCGTCAATCACTTGCTCCCTGTCTGAATCAAACTGCGGGAACGTCAAGTGGCAGTGGCAGTCAACGAGCATTTACCTGTATTCACCGAGGACTTCAACAGGGATCTTTTTCTCGTAGAGGGCTTTGCCGACGATTACGCCCCATGCTCCCGCGGCCTTCAGTTCGTCTATCTCTTTCTTGCTTCGTATGCCGCCCGAGGCTATTACCGGAAGAGAAGTCGCATCCAAGACTTCCTGTATTCTCTTCATCCTTGAGCCTTTCATCTGGCCTTCGACATCCACGTCAGTGAACAGGAAGCCTCCGCAATACGGTTCAAGAGCTTTCATGGCGTCCACGGTCTTAATGCTTGTTTTCTCCTGCCAGCCTTTAGTCACGACTTTTCCTTTCCTGGAGTCGACCGCGACTATGAATTTTTCATGCCCGTACATCTTCCGTATTCCGCTCAGGAAGTCGAAGTCTTTTTCTATGTCGTTGATGGCTGCGGTCCCCAGTATAATCTTATCCACTGACAAGTGCATCAGGTCGTCAATCTTGTCCTCGTCTCTCACGCCCCCGCCGACAATCATCGTGGCGCTCGTCTTGGAGCGTATTACTTTTATTTTGTCGTAGTTTTCGCCTGTGCCTAATGCCGCATCCAAGTCTACTATGTGAAGCATTCTCGCTCCCTGGTTGATCCATTCTACTGCTATGTCTACGGGGTCTCCGTATGTTTTCTTAGTCTTCGGGTCTCCGCCTACTAATTGTACGCATTCACCTTCCAGAATGTCCACTGCCGGAATTACTTTCATCTTCTTTTTCTGTTACCTTCTTCTTTTCTTTATCAAATAAATCCTTTGTTTTCTTCTTTTCCTCGATTATGCTCTTTCGGACTTCCATGTGGTCCACAATATCCCTGTCAATATCCCATTGTTCACCACCGTCTTGGGGTCTGCTGTCTTGTTCCACCCTGTCCGCGTACGTCTTAATGAGCCGCTCCCACGCCTCCCTCTCGGTCTTGGCTATCTCATCTTCTCTCACACTCAACTCTTTGTCTCGCGCCAGTATCTGGTCTTCAATCCGCTCCAAGTCTTCCTCTCTTTTGCTTATTATTTGCTCCCGCTCCTTTAACTCGTCGAAGAGGCGCTTGAGTTTGTCTTCGATGGCTTTATCCTCCATCTCTCTTTTGCCCAGGATTTCCCTCGACTTCTCAATCTCGATGCTCTTTTGCCTTAGAATCTCCTGGTTTTTAGAAATCTCCCTCTGTTCCTCCTCAAGGCGTACCTGGCTTTCCCGGATTTTGTCTTCTTTTTGCCTGAGTTCCGCCTCTTCCTCTTGAAGCCTTGATTCCTCGTCTATTATCTCCTTTGTCTTGACTTCGAGTTTCCTTGTTTCCGTCCTCAATTTTTCCCTGTTTTTCTCAAGTTCCGCTGTATTATCTGCGAGTTTTTCCCCGCATTTTCTCAACTCGTTCTCCTGTTCCAAACACTTCCTGTGTTCCGCCGCTATTTTCTCCCTCTCAGACTCCAACTCCTTTTTTCTCGCGTCCACTTCCACAATCCTTTCCTTGAGTATCTCATCTCCGCGTTTTTTGAGCATCTGTTTTTCAATCGCGAGCCGTGAGGCAAGCTCTTTCGAGAGTTTTTCGTCGACGTGTTTCATGGATTCTTCCAGTTGACCGACTTTGCCCTGTAGTTCGCCCTGCATTCTCGCCACGTCGTCTTGTGCGCGGTTGAGTTCTTTTTCTCTTGCGTTAAGATTGTTTTCGCGTTTTTCCAGGTCCTGTGTTTTCGCGTTGTTGTCTTCTACCGATCTTTCGACTTGCGTCTGCTTCTTTTTGAGTTCACTCCAACCATCCTCCATCTTGGCTCGTTCCTCTTCAACAACCCTTGCCTGCTCTCTTATCTCCTCTTCTCTTTTCTCTAGTCTGGTTTTTCTATCCTCCAGGATTTTCTCTTTCTCGGAAATCTTTTCCACCCGCTCGTCAAGCTCCTTCCTCCCTTTGACAAGATTGTCTCTCTCCCCCGTCAGGTTATCGACTTCCCTTTTATGCTCCTCTATCTCAATCTCCTGTTTTTCTATAGCTTCTTTGAGTTCCTCCCTCTTCTCCCGGAGCTTGTCGACGTCCTCGATTTGGGCGATGATTTTCTTTTCGGATTGTTCTGTCTTCTTTTTTTGCTTGTCTCTCTCTTCTATGCGCTGCTTCCTCAGGGAGGCGAGTAGGTCGTCTACTCTACCGCTTTCCTCCTCATCCGGTTTTACCTTTTCTTTTTCGGCGGAAGATGCACCAGTCGGTATGACTCCCGCACCCAAATCGATGTTCTCCATCATAGCCCCCGCTTTCAGCGCGGTGTCTCCCGTTATGGTTTTTTGCATCTCTATGATGTGGTGGCTGAACAGAATGGTCGCAAGATCGTTTACTACGCTGTAATCCAAACCCAAGACTTTGGCAGCCTTCCTCGACGTGGTCTCACCCTCCTCCCTCACGAGTTCAGCCAGCTTGTGCAAGTCAGTCTTAATCCGCTCTTCCATCTCTTAACTTGAAAAAAATATCACCCGAACATGAACGCGAACGCATCTTCCGCGTCCTCTCTCCTATCATCATCCGTCCTGTCATCTTCAACGTAATCATCGGACGGCTGGCTCGCCACAGGCACTTGCGAGTCAAGCTTCTGGTTGACCCGACGCAGCGTCTTCTCGACTTCCCTGAGAAGCTCGATGATTTGATCCCACTTCTCCTCTTCGCTGGTCCTTGTTTTTTCCGGCAGTCTACCGTATTCAACGAGCGAGAACACGACTTGGCTCGGGCTTGCATCTTTTAAGGCGGCGTAGAGCCTGTTAATGTGTTTTTCGTCTCCTTCGGCGACTACGACGAGTTTTCCGGCGCCCGCGTCCAGGACGTTCCCCGACAGTCCCTGGGCTTCTATTTCTTTTTGGACGCGGAGTTTGTACCAGTCGGAGTCTTCTCCTATCAGGTGGAATTTGGCGGACTTCATTACAACCTCGCAAGGATACTGCGGGCTTTAGCCCGCAGAGGAATTGCGCTTTTTGATTCCATATTTCTCTTGCTTTTGCCTCCTTTCTTGTTTTGAGCGTAATTTGTTTACCGAGGCGGCGCGCCCCCTAGCGGGG
>JBDRCA010000047.1:0-3283 GCA_043822165.1 Candidatus Altarchaeota archaeon | reverse complement strand
GGTGACAGGGAGGCCGCGCTTTGAGGGATTGGATGCTCTGGCGATGCGGCCTGTCCCTGACCAGGTTAAGCTTTACAGCGACGGTGTCTTGGTTTTGACTGTCTTGAATACGCGCCCTTATTCCGTTCAAATGGATTACGTGGAGGTCGCTCCTATCGCGGACAGGAATGATGTGGTTAGGACGAATTTGAATGAAGTGTTGAGGACGAATAAGCTCGGATTTTTTGAAGTGAACGCATCTAATTTGTTGTCTTCCGTCTATGAGGCTTCTCTCCTTTCCTTGCCTGAGGCAGTGGCGGGGGATTCTCGGGTGTCATTTCATATTCGCTTCGTCGAATCTTACCTAGTTGGCGGCAAGGCATCATCTCACACCGCGGAAGGAAAAGGAATAAACATACCCTACATGGACGCACCAAGTGTTGATGGTGATCCGTGCAGTCTTTCCCCTCCAGGCTGGACCATACCTTGTGGATCAGGTGCGGATTGTCCTCTGGTCTGTCACTGGTGTAGCGGCGGTGGTCCTGAAGGCCTTTGCGGAGATGAATGCGGAAACGACCCCGCCAACTGCAACCCCGAAGCTGGCCCAGGTGAAGTATGCAAATGCGTCGCCACGGAAGCAAACCCATTGGGAACCTGCATGGCATGTCCTTCAAGTTAAGGAAACGACTATGAATACGGTGAAAGTGCAAAGTCCTTAAGATTTGTTGATTATGAAGCTTATAACCTGGTCTGGTTAATCTGATTCTTGTTTTTTTAGCTGTTATCCAAAGTATTTTACAGGCTATGGACTGTAAGGGTTTTTTCTTCACGATTGGGGTGTTGCTTCTATTGATTCCCCTGATTTTCCTAGTCTCGTATTACGTCTCCAAGAGCAGCGTCAAGATTGATGACGTGACCGGGAAGCTGCGCTGTGACGAACTGCATTATTTCGTCGAGGATGTTGCGCGCGACATGTCTCGGGCGACCGCGGTTTTCGGGAGGCGCGCGGCTCTTTACGCCGTTGACTACGTTGTTTCGTCAGGGGATGACCTTGAAGACTATGTCTTCAATTGCACTAGCGCTTGCAGCGTCGAATGCAGTGTATTCCAGCCTTCCGCCAACGGCTCCGAGGCCGCATTGGCTGAATTGGTCTTGTGCGGGACCCTGTTCGGGGAGAACGTCACGTACATGATGAATCACACTCTTGCGGAGTGGATTGATAATATAGTCGAAAGCGGTGCTGAAATGAGTTTTAATGTTTCCATTGTCGTTGACGAGATGTATGTCGTCCCATATGACGCGTTTTCGTTCGTATTGTTTTTGAATATGTCGTTTGATTTCTCGGATGCTAACGGACTCTGCTTCTATGAGCGGGGTGGTATTTTGAGTCAGTCTATTTCGTCGATTGAGGGTTTGGAGGATCCGTTGTACGCGCTTAGGACTGACGGTGACATAATAAAGTATATTGATAATTGCACGCTTGATCTTTATTTGGATAATTTCGCGGGTACAAGCGGCAAGGGTTTGGGGAATGGTTCTGGTGGTGGAAATATTTTTTTCGCCGACGATATTCCTCATTCAGAACTGGGCGACTACTGTACTACTCATAATGTTTCAGGTCTGCTGCTAGTCTTGACTACTGGGTTCGGTTCCTGTAATCAGCTTGAGCAGGCTTGTTTTAATGCTTCCACTCCTGACGGTGATCATTTCGAGGGCGTCATAAACTATGGCCCTGATAATCCTTCGAGTTTCTCTGAGAAATGTGATATTACTATTCCGTGGATTTCGGATACCGGGGACTTGAATCTGTCTGACGGGGAGTGCGTTTACATAAGCAATATTGAGGGGGTCACAGAGGTACACGACGTGTATGACAGCGTTAATTCGAGCGAGTTGAACACTACGTGTTATGTCGTCAGTAATGCATCTTTTTTCAATGGTAACTGTAGTGATTCGATATCTGACGGGCCGTCGTTTTTCGACCGACTGGACGGGAGGCTCAACTTGTCTTCTAAGTACGTTAATCAGTCTCTCAGTTATTTCGGGACCGACTTGATTGGGTTGGAGACTTCAGTGAACCCTTATGAGCTTGAGGTAAACGGCAAGACGGTGTTCGAGGAGGCGACTTGGATAGACTACTTGTACTGGCAGAATCTTTCGGGCTGCATCGTGCCCGCTGTCTGTCAGGACGGCGCGTTCCCGTTCATACTCGACTGCCAGCACGTTCGAGCATACGACATAGACTCTTCCTGCTACAATTCCACTGGTTCAGGCTCTTCTTCAGTAACAACGACTACTTCCACGACGACCACTACTCAAGGAATCCAGACGTGCGGTCAATACTGCGTGTCTCTTGGAGGATACTCTATGGGAACATGCAGGCAAAACGACGCCCAATGCACCGGAAACGGCGAAGTATACGAGTCAGGAGGCGACGCATTATGCACGGGCGGCCCATCCGCCGACACATGCTGCTGCGCCCCGACGTAAAAACGCTCACTCACCCTTTTTTATCACTTTAAAGTAATAGTATCACACTATGGAGCTTCCGCGTGGCGTGCAATTAAAACCAGAGCGCATGGAGAGTTTCTACGAGATATGCCGCCAACTAGACAGGGATTTCACGGGAGCGCTGCGTTTGAAGGGCCTTAAAGGAGAGCGAGCCTACAACGCAGACTTGCTCATCGACACGGGCTCGGTGATAGCGGCATCATTCCAATTCAAGAACTCTAGCGAGGAGATGCTTCGCGATACTGCGCTCGCATACATACGAAAAAGCCTTTCAGGCTCCTCCGGAAAGCTTAACATATTCGACTTTAACTCCGAGGAGATGCGGAATAGCATCGAGTCCAACGCCGAAGCACTCCTCGAAGAAGACGTGAAAGTCAACGAACTCTGCCTGAAAATCAAGTCGTCGTTCGTCAAAAAACCCGGTGTCGGATTATTCGAAAAAATAAGCGGCTTCGTCAAGAAAACACCCAAAGCAGCAGAGGAGGCTCCCGGTAAATCCGAGGCAGACGCGAACCAAGGGGCGCGCGGCTCATGCGGGGTGGAGGAGCAGCTGGTTGTTTCAGGTGATGAAAAAGTAAGGCTCGGAGCCGAGGGTGCCGGCGGAAAACCCGTGAAGTCGACGGATAGCAGCGAAGAGAGAAAGAAGAGGAACATACAATCACTCAAGGAAAAAAGGCTCCTCAAAATCAGGGAACGCATCTCACTGGAGCGCCAGGAGATGCAGCCAACCAAGAAAATCACGGAAGGCATGAAGGTGAAGACGACAATCGACAGACTCTACGAGTTAATCGTC
>JBDRCA010000046.1:0-13554 GCA_043822165.1 Candidatus Altarchaeota archaeon | reverse complement strand
ACCCGCTCCTCAGACGGCTCAAGCTCGGCTATGGTCTTTGCAGGCGTGTACTTTAATTCAATATCCTCTGCTTTGGGAATCTTGGATTCAGCCAATTTTTTGATTGCACCGTACTTTCCCACGTGGACTTCGACTTCATCGTTCATGTTGGCGCGGCCATACGCGTTAGAAAAGACTATCGCGTCATTTCTTGCCAAATCAATAGCGGTATCTGCCTTGTCATCCCACAACACAGCGCGCATGACACCTGAGTCATCGCCAATGACAAGAGATGACATGGTGCCGCCGGAATACGCCCGGGGAGGATACACCCTAAGAACCCTGGCCTCGATTGTGAGAGAAGACGAATCCTTGGAAACCCCTGAAAGCTTGACCGCCTTCCCCTTCTCCGGAAGCTTAGGGAGCTTTAACTTAACATCAGACTCGACAATTCGCGCTCTATTGCCTGCCTGAAGCTCGATTCCGTCAGACAAACCCTTGCGAGTGTAACCATTCTCAATCTTCACGACAACCCCGTCAGAAAGCTCTGTGCCAGCAGCATTATCCCACAAAACAACCCTTATTTTACCAGACTCGTCCTCGCCTATGAACGACGCCCTCGCGCCAGTTGAACCGTCGCTTCTGGTAAACTCCGTCTTGGGAAGATAACTTGAAACACGCAATACAATATTCACGGACGGATTATCCTCTGAAAGCTCAGACACCTTGTAGAGCTTCTCGCTTACCTCGGGAAGCTTCACGTCAGGCACTTTGGGGTTTACTGCGATGTTTGAAAGAGAGCCCGCGTGGACTTCGTAGACGCCCTTATTTTCACGGGAATACGCATTTCTCACGAGAAGCGTGTCGCCGACTTTAACGTGTTTTGTCGTCTCCGTTGTCTTGTCCCACAGAACAAGACGCATTTCCCCTGAATCATCAAGGAGTATGAGACTTGCGAAAAGCCCGTTCGAGCCGTCTTTGCGGGTGAACTCCCGCGGGGAATAAACCACCTTGACTCTGCCATAGATTGATATCGATTTCTGGCCTGAAACATCCGCAAGTTTAGTAATCTTCGTCTGATTGTCGCTTAAATCAACACCCAACTCTTTGGCGACTGCGTAGACTGCCCCGTAATCAGATAGGAGGCCGTGAGTCTTGTCCTTGCGGGAAACAATCTTTTCCTTTACATGAGCCTCTGTTTTCCCTGACTCTGCGACCACCCGGGAAATCAAATCATCCACTTCGGTCATAGGTTAGAGATAGTAAAAGATAAATAAAAAGAAAGAGAGAGCAGTGGATAAGTTATGGCTTATCTCTTCTTTTTGACAGCCAAATAGTAGACTAGAATGAGAAGGAAAAGAGAAAATACGAGGAACATTATGATTACGAATGCTCCGCCGACGATAATCCAGAGATTTGTATTATCTCCCTGTTCATCACCCTCACACGACGGACATGGTCCGCCGCAGTCGATACCAACCTCGCCGTTGTTTCGGACGCCGTCAATACAGGAAGCAACCAACGGCTCATCAGACTCTTCCTTGCTCTTGGAAGAAAATAGGTTGGCGAGAATCCCTGGAACCGTACTTGACGACGAAACCGAATCAGAAGGCATTGATGACGTAGTTTCCGCCACAATCTCTGCAGGAGGATTTGACGTAGTCTGCATCGAAGTGGAAGAATCAGCCGATGCTGAGGGGGCTGAAACAACAATCGTGGAAGTGGTTACAACCACCTCACCCACATAGAGGTTGAAATTAGAATTCTGTTTCCCGGATTCGGCAGTATCCGAGCCCGCCACCGGCGACGAAACCTCAACACCATCCACATACCAGGCCAGGGACTCACCCTTCAAGACCCCCTCGGAACCATAGTTTTCAGCATCCTTTACCACAACAGTAATCGAGTAGAGACCGTTCTCCAAGACGGAGCCGACACCCACCAGATCCCCAGTCCTGGAAGCCTTAACAGTAACACTAACACCCTGAGATGCAGGCACCCCGTTAACGTACGCGTAACCCCAATACTGCTCCGGGAGAACAGGTGGGGAATCAGCGCTAACATAAGCAACCTGCAACAGACAAACCAAAAAGACTACCACGAGCCCCTTAACTTTCATCTTCCAGAATGGATTAGGTATTTGAATAAAAAAATGAGGATAACCAAGACAAGAACCAAAAAACCAAGCAGTAGTATATAGATGATGCTTGGACGTTTACCTCCGGAACCGGGCGCAGAATTAAAAGAGACATTAAAATCAGTGTTATGGTTGCCGGAACTCGCGACATCCTCGCCAGCAGAAGGAACCGAAGCCTCAAGACCACCCACAAACCACGTCAAACGCTCCCCCTCATCAGCTCCCTCATCGGTAACGTTATCAAGATCATTGTCGAATACCACAAGCACAGTATACAGACCAGTGTCATCACTCACCACTCCACTACCAACAAGTTCGCCCGTAGAACTTGAAAGCACCTGAACCTGTGTCCCCGCCGGAGCGGGCTGACTGTCTATAAAGACGTAACCCCAGTAAGCCTCAGGGACATTTTTAGGTATGTAGGTTATCGATGACGTGAAGATAGCAAATAGGATGAATGCCACTGTTATACAGTACAAACTGTTCCTAGTCCGCATTTTGAAAAACCGAAAAATATAAGGCGAGGGGGAGAAAAAACACTTCCCCCTCCATCCTCTAGTCTTATATGGTCAATGTCGCAGACGTCGCATTCACCTTAATCCAGTAACCGTATCCAGGCACCATGTTAGCCAGCGTGTTGCCGACTCCACCCGGCACAGTTGCATCATAGACCAACCACGGATTAGAGGCACTCGCATTATACAAGTACAAAAGAGTGTACTGGCCGCTTATGCCAGACAACGCCGTAGTAACTCCCTGTGACGCAAGCTTGGGGTAACCAATGAGATTCCACCCGCTTATTAACGAGATATTCGTCGAGGAAGGCTCGGTACCTGAAATGTTCAGTGTCGCGCTCGTTGCATTCACCTTAATCCAGTAGCCCCATTGAACTCCCATGTCAGTCAGCGTGTTGCCGACTCCACCCGGCACAGTTGCATCATAGACCAACCACGGACTAGGGGCACTCGCATTATACATGTAGACTAGGGTATACTGTCCGCTTATGGATGCTAACGCCGTTGTCACGTTAACGCTAGACGCCAATCCTGCCAGAACCACAAAGGCTCCGAGCAAACACAACAACTTTGTTTTATTCTCCATTTTTTTCACACACCCCAACTATCATACGTATATATAAAAAATAAAGGAGGAGGAAGAGAAGAAGGTTTACTTCTTCTCAGCCACCTTAGGTGCCGCCTTTGCAGGTGCTGCTCCGCCGCCCTTGCCTTTCATGACAACTGCAGCGATTATCACCAACACGATGACAACTATTATTATGGTCGTCAACGGGCTCTTGGCCGGTGGTGCTGGTGGTGCAGCAGGCTGAGTAGTTACCGGAGGCTTGTATACTGTGGTCACTGGCGGTGGCGTTAACGTTGTTGTCTCAGGCACCGTCGAAGACGTCGTATACTTTGTCACTGATGTTGTGACAACAGGCGCAGGCTGTGTCGTGGTCACAGGCATCGTCGAGGTTGTTGCAACACACGACTCAACCGTAACCGTCAGAGTACTTTCCCTGTAGCGTGACGAAACCACTGTAATCAGGTAGTCGCCCGCAACCGTCGGCGTGAACTGGAATTCACCGTTCTTGTCTGCGTCGCCGTATGCTATCTTGTTTGCTACTCTTGCCTCGGCAGGCATGTAAACGTCGACTTCAGCACCGTCAAGTGCGTCGCCCCTCGTCAAGTCAAGCACCTTAACAACTAATGGCTGACCTAGACAAACAGGCGCTCCTTCAATGCCTGAAGCAGATATTTCCATGCGCTTGGCCTTCCTGCCTTCAGTCGCCGCTCTAGTGTCCACCGTCAAGGTTATGACTTGCGTCGTAACGCCTGTTCCAGAAACAGTTATATTTGTTATGAACAAACCCTCTGTCGTGTTCACTCCAACAGATACGTTGATTGTTATGTTTATGTTCTTCGTCCCGGCTGTTAGACCGCTTCCACTTCCCTCAATGGTTGTGGCGTGCGCTGGCACTGTTATTGTTATGGTGCCGTTGGCGGGAGTCACTGCCGATGCAGTAACGTTTACTCCAGTCAGGTTCTGCTTACCGGTAGCGGTAATTGTGAGTCTGACTGTACCGCTTGAGTTAGACGTGACCTGCACTGTTGCCGCGGAAAGAGCCGCCGTCATTCCATTACATGCTACGCAGCTTCCGCCGCAGTCGACTGCAGTCTCGTCACCGTTCTGGACTCCGTCACCGCATCCAGCAGCCACTGTAAGGTTGTGGTTTGTGCTCTGCGCACCTGCTGTGACGGTGTCGCTTGTCGGCGAAGAAACCGCGGTATATGCTGCCGCCTGCGGTGTCTTAACACTCCATGCAATTGTCTCACCGGACGTGAAAGCGGAGATGTTTGATTCAGGGCAAGACAGTGTCAAAGCGATACTGTACAAGCCTGCTCCCCCGCTAACGGCTGCCGTCTGCGAGTAAGCGCTTGTAGCACCTGTAGCCTTGACTGATGTCCCATCAGGCGCTGCAGTTCCTCCAATTACTGCGTACCCCCAGAACTGCGCTGGCAGCGGGCAACCCTGTGCTGCCGCGTTAGACGCCCCAAGTAAAAGGCTTAGGGCAATTAAAAAAATCAATGCTTCTCCTTTGTTCATTTTTGTTTTTCCTCCTCCTTTTTGGTTTTATTCTTATATTACCAGTGTTTCAGTTGTTGCGTTTACTTTAATCCAGTATCCGTAGCCTGGCACCATCATGTGCAGGTCGTTGCCTAGTCCTCCTGGAACGGTTGGGTCATATACCTTCCAAGTGTCGTTTACGTCGCTTGCATTGTATAGGTATACTAGCGTGTAGTTGTCGTTGATTGAGGACAACGCCGTTGTTATGTTCGCTGCTGTCGTTGATGGGTAACCTACTAGGTTCCAAGACGAGACAAGTGCTGTCGACGTCGACCCGGCTGCTGGCGCGTTGCCTGAGACATTCAGGGTCGGTGTCGTCCCGTTGACCTTAATCCAGTAACCCCACATAACAGACGTGTCGTTTAACGTGTTGCCTAGGCCGCCTGGAACGGTCGGGTCGTAGACCAGCCACCTGTTCAGCGCTGACGCACTTGCGTTGTACTGGTAGACTAGGGTGTAGCTCCCGTCTATGGACGAGAAACTCGCCTGAGTGCTTGCGTTGTCAAGCGTCAGCGGCATCGAAATCAGGTTCCAATTCGAGGCGAGAGTCTGCGCGAAGTACTCGGCCATTCCGGGGTTGCTTTCTCCGGGAGTGCTCTGGTTCGTTACCGCGTAGCACTGACCGTCTATGAATATTCCTGTGCAACTTGACTCATTTGTTGCGCCACTGAGGATTAGTGAGACGCCTTCCTTGAAGGTGTATCCTCCGGCGTGTAGCGGTGAGCCGGGGACTATATCCACGAGGCCTGATCCTGCGAAGTCGTCTGCATCGTATCCGAAGACGTCTATTAGGGTGCCGTTTGAGTGATACAGGCTTACCGTGTCGTAGTCGTTGTTTAGGACTGCAGCGTTCATGTGTACTGCTATGAAGCCTCTTGCCGCTATGACTGTTGAGTTGCCTCTCGTTCTAGCCACCGTGATTGAGATGTTTTGTCCGGCGTCGTCTACTATCCTCCAGCCTGAAACGTTAACGGAGGATGTTCCGGTGTTTTGTAGTTCAACCCATTCGCCGTTCGGGTTAGACGCGCTGTCGCTTCCAACCGGGTTCGGCATTATCTCAGAAATTCTGACGCCCACTGTTCCGCGCGGAAGCTCTGTCATTCTCCTGAAGCGGAATGTCGTCTGTGAGGAGTCGACTAATGTGTCGTCTGCGTATACTTTGAGTGTTGCAGTGAATGTTCCGTTTCCGTAGGTCTTGGGGATAGCCCATTTTATTGTATACTGTATTTGCGTGTTCTCCCAGACGTAGCTGTAGGAGTATCCGTAACCGTACTGGTAGGAGTAGGTATTTGGAGTGTACTCGTACCCGTAGTCGTATCCGTAACCATAGCTTAGGTTGTCCCAGTTGTTGGATGAAGCGGTGACGATTATTCTTTGGTTGTTGGAGCAGGTTACGGCTTTTGTACCGGTTGTTAGGGGTAGGGTACAGTTCATTGTTCCGTTGGCAGCGGTGTCGACTGTTAGTAGGACGCTGCCTGACGTCATTATGAATTCGTAGTCGTTTAGGGTCACTGTTCCTGTTATGGTGGCTACTTGCCCCCTGAACAGGTCGTTGATAACCCCAAGTGCTGCGGTTATCGCGGTGCTTGGCCCGGACAGATATAGTAGGGCCACTATTGTCAAGGTAAAAACCAGAGACATCATTCGTTTATTTGTTTGCTTCATCTTTCCAACAACCTCATGTATTTTAACTTTAATTTATTTCCTTTATTGATTTAAAAATGGTTTATAGATATACTATTGCTTCATTTAAATACGTGTACCCCAGAAACCCTGTATTCTCTTAACTTATTGCAGGCGGATTATAAAAAGGTTTCGTTTTCCGCCTGCCGTTTTTTTTAGTCTGATATCTCTTCTCCGCCGTCCCAGATTACTCGCGCGGGCGGCAAAACGTTCACTCCTTTGATCTTGTATTCCATCTTCGCCTTGTCCTTTGATTTGAGTTTGCCCAGATCCCACACCAGCTTGTTGTCTCGCCTAGCAACGCTTAGCGTCGACACTTTTATCTCGGCCTGGGAAGGTATGCGGTCTTCGACGACGCAGTCTTTTAAGTCTTCGTGGGTGTTGTTTTCCACTGTGACTTTCACGTTTCCTTTATCGTCGACCGTTTTTGTTATCACGACCTTGCCCATGCGTTTCACGACGTATGCTACGGCAAACACAAGAGCTGCGAGGAAAATAATAAACAGCATTATTACGATAATTAAGCCTATGTTGGATTTGGGTCTTGGCTTGCAGTCTTGGGGCTTCACGTTTATGAAGGATGTCCGGGTCGCCTTGTCGAGTTGGGCCCCTTTGGCGTCCGTGAGCGTTACTAGGACGTCGTATGTTTTTTCTTCGTCTGATTCGGGGATGGTGAACTGGTATGTTATTTTCTTGTAGGAGTCTGCCGGGACAGTGCCCGTCGGCTTTGACTGTGTGAAGACCTGCTTTTCCTTGTCGTATACTGTGAGGACGGCAACACCGGAGTTAGTGGAGGCCGAGCTTACCACGTCCACGGATATGTTGACTGTTTGGGTGGGGCAGTATTTTCCGTAGATGTTGTCTTGGGTTACTTCTGTTATCCCGAATTCTCCTTTTTCTTTTGGGAGCACTGGCTGTCCGCTGCCGTATTTTGTTTTTACTTCGTATGTTCCTGTGGGCAGGACTTCCATGGTATTATAATATAATAGTATGGCGCTGTCTCCGAGGATTGAGCGGTCTTGTGAGACCTGGTAGTCCCATGCATTGTCTTTGCTCTTCTTCCAGTCGGCTAGGCTCACCTTCACGGGGTACGTTAAGCCTTCCTCAGGGTTAAGGTATCCTGTAGCCACAATAGTCGGGCTGTCCTGGCGGTTATATGCCTTCCAGTACCTGAAGTTTAGCTCTGCTTCGGCGTATTCTTTTTCCGTCGTCTTTAAGCCGTCGCCGGGGATGTATATCGGGGCGCCGTCGTTTAGGCCAAGCATGGTGTCAAGGTGGATGCGGACCGCTATTTTGTGGGGGATGGCATCCTGGTTTTGCGCAAGTATCTCTAGTTCAGTCCCGTTTTCGACGACCGTGAGTTTCTCCTCGACCACTATGTTTTCAGGGAGAGTCCACTTGACTGTAATCGAGTCTCCCTCTTTTTCAGGTCTTTCGGTGAGATACGCGTCCAAGGCCGTGGCGTCGCGGGGGTGGTTTGAGCTTGCATAGTATTTCCCGTCAACGGAGACGGTTACGTATGTTCCGGGCCAAGGCTTGGGGTAGGAGTATGTGAGTTTCTCCCATTGTCCTTCGTATAGTCCGCCGAGCGAGAAGACTCCTATGTTCTCGCATGCTTCGACGCTTATGTGGGAGCCAATGTTTTTGTCTGAGAGTTCAGTAGTGCAAGTATTAGCCTGCGATGCTGCAGTAAGGGATAGCAAGCAAACAACCAGGGCAATATAGAGGATTTTGCGCATTTTATCACATATTTGTAAGTTAAGCAATATATTAAAGTGAGATGGCTAGTCCGACACTTATGTTTCTGGATGGTGAAGTGGTTGCCTATTTTTATGGAATATTGAGTAGTTCCTGGTTTATTGGAGGCATTGTGTTTTTGCTTGCCGTCTTCATGTTCTGGTTTTTCAGAAGCTCTGAAGGTAAGGATTCTAGGAAGAGGAGTTTCTTTGAGTTGGCATTTGACCGCCAGCGGAGGGAGGGCGCGAAGGCTTATGACGATGATGTTGATAAGCCTCCCGCATTCGAGAGCAAGCTTAAGAGCAAGGAGGATGAGTTGAAGTCTAGGGAAGACGAGTTGAAGAAGAGGAAGCGGGTGGAGCTAGCCGACAGGGAACGCATCTTACGGAAGCGCGAGCTTGAGGAGAAGGTGAGGCGTGAGCGCAAGCTCAAGGAGCGGGAGATTTCCTTGATGCGGCAGGCTCACAAGGGGAGGGTTTCTAGGCATGAATGGGTGAGGCCGACAGGCTTTGATTTTAATTACTCTAGGGGTTATTGGGGTGGCGGAGCGTACGGTGGTTTGGGTGGTGGAGGTAATGTTTTGGCTGGGGAGAAGCAGCGTATTCAGGGTTTGATTGATTCTGTTATTGACAGGTTTCATCGCGGCGAGATTGATGAGGCTTCTTTCTCGAAGACTGTCTTGGATTATCAGCGCCAGT
The DNA here is from genome assembly GCA_043822165.1 of Candidatus Altarchaeota archaeon. Lineage (GTDB taxonomy): Archaea > Altiarchaeota > Altiarchaeia > IMC4 > SCGC-AAA252-I15 > SCGC-AAA252-I15. The sequence continues at coordinate 4,695 of JBDRCA010000046.1, read as the reverse complement.
TAATCGACGTCGAAGTTAGAATGCGCGGTTCTTCTTATTGACTATGAATCCTCTCGTCCATGTATTGTCCACTGTGCTGGTGTTTGTGCTTGTCTCGTTTGTGACACCTCTGCCAATCCAAATCCTGTTGTCGGCGTTGTTTCTAACTATTGGTGTTGACATCTTCGACCACGGAATCATGGTGGCGACTCTCAAGCACCCGACGACCAGGAGGGTGAGGAACCTTATCTCGCAGGGTAGGATAATTCAGGCATACAGGCTCTATTACAGCAAGAGGAGGAGGACCCTTCATTTCGCATTCATCCACAACCTGCCAGTCACGGCAGGACTCGCCTACATTACCATACACTACCAGAGCGCGGCCTTGGCCCTGGGCCTTCTCCTTCACCTTGGCCTGGATTTAATAGACCACTACAGGATAGTCGGAGACATAGACTTCTGGTTTAACTAAAATCAATTTTTTGTCGCGAAAAACAATTTATTAACGATGCATCATGTCTGCGTTGCGTAAGAAGGGTTTAGTCGGGAGGAAAACAGGGGTTCCTCGCATACATCATACAAACACGACCTCGGGCAAACCTGTTGATAGAATACTAGCCGCGCAGGAGGAAAGCGCCAGCCGAATGGCCCTCCACCGTACCTTGAGTGAGGAGGAGAGGCTGCGCTACAAAGCCCTGCTCTGGGACCCAGAGGCGTGGACCAGCATCTCAGAGGTCCAGCAGGTAATGCACTTGACGATTGACGGGCGTCAAATCAAGCTTTTCCATGAAAGCAGATACGCTACAGGAAAAAAACACGAGTTGTATACTCCTGAGAGGAAACCCAACCCAGACGGCTTCACGGTGCAGTTTCAGTTCGACGTTATAGGACGTGACGGCAAGATGATAGACCCTAAAAAGATTCTGGTAGAAAATCCTGTGAGCGAAGACGCGGTCGCAAGATACATGAAAAACTACGGATTAACTGCCAGAGAAGACAAATAGATTTTACACCCTGAATCTCAGAAGAGCTGCTTTGCCGCCGAACGTGTTAGCCAACTGGAAGCCTTCCTCGAAGTCGTTCGACACTACCTCTACGGAAGAACCCATCTGTCTGGCTTCCTCGTATAGACGGTCTATTTCCTCTTCAGGAAGAGTCTCGGACAAAAGTATCGTATCCACAGCACCCAACGGTATCGCCTTCTCCACGTCTGCTCCGTACGCCATCAAGCCGTCGCCTATAAGCTGCTTCATGAACCGCTGCATCAGCATCTTCTGGTGCACGAGAGTAACTGAATCAAGATCCTCTTGAGCGGCGTTCATAAGCTCGCGGATGCCGGACTCGTCAGTATAGGTTATATCTTTTACTGCGACAATTTTCTTTTTCAGTTCATGGTGCAAGAAGCCGCCGTCCACGAAGTCCTCTTTGGTAGCGGCAGGCCCCCCTATAATCAAGCCCCTCAAGTCTTTGATGTTTTCCAGGAACACCTGCTCCACCGTGTCCGCCACCTTCTTCTTGAAGTAGTGGGATTGCTCTTCTATGATCCGCTCGAACCTTCTCGCCGACTGGCCTCCAGCACGGTGCTTGCCGTGGTATCCGGAAGTAAGCTTTTTGACGATGTTATATGTTTCACCCTTAAGGGTTGCAATGGTCGCCGTCTTGTTGTCTATCACAATCAAGCCCCAGACGTCAGACGGAGTCACAAGCTTTTCCAAGGGATCCAACACGAAAGTCTGGTCACACCTGTAAATCCTCGTTGAAATAGGATCCGGAGGCTCAACCGCCCACAACTGAAGATCCTGGACGCCATCGCGCTCGCTCACGTTCCCGCAGAAAAGCGCAAGACCATTAGGCGGCGTATTCTTGTAGAGCTTAAGATACTGCATCGACTTTTCCAACGCGTCAACGACGTTCTTACGCGTCGCCGTCGACTTAATGTTCGTGGCAGTGCCCTGCTCGTTGGCAAGCTGCTTCATGGTAAGATTCAAGTCCATGCCAGCCGGCACATAAACCGTGATAAGCTCCGTGTGGCGGCCGCGCTTCTTGCCGAGCTCCCTTATCAACTTCTTGAGCTTGTAGGATTTCTGAGAGTCCATGTTTTTTCAATAAAGTCAGTCGCTGGAGAATTCCTCAAGGCTTAGTTCGAACGCCGTCACAGGCATCTCCAACCCAAAATTCGACAGAACCTGGGGATTCACTTCACCGAAGAAACCGGTCTTGGTTTCAGCGCAACGCCCGGGTATGAAGCTTGAGTGAACCGACTGCTTGACCTTGCATTCAACCCCAAGCGTAGACAACAAGCCGTCCACTATCGACTTTATCTCTGAGAAATTCGTTTTAGCGTGCGATACGACACCTGAAACATGCTTTATGTCCTGTCCTGAAGGAAGAACTACGTCACCGACCTCGAAAATCTTCTGCGGGAACTCCCGCGTCTTGTTCTTCGCAAGCAAACCCATAAGAGACGGCAAAAGCCAGCTCCGGCACACACAATGCTCTGTTGACGCGGGATTCTCGGCTTCGACCACTTTTTCTTCGGGTAGGTTCATGCAAGAAAAAAGCGCGTTCTTGTTGGTCAGGATGAGAGTCATAGCTTCCGTGAACCCTAAGCCCACCAATGCTTCGCGCACTTTAAGCGTCTTTTTCTCCAACGGATCTTCCACTGCACGGGAATGTATTGAAAGGTCACGTGGTATGAAGTTGTGGTAGCCGTAGGCTATCGCAACATCCTCCACCAAATCCATTGGATGAAGCACGTCAGTCCGGTAGGCAGGTACCCTAACTGAAATCGAGTCTTTGCACGCGTCGGCTCCGTAGCGCATCCTCTCAAGATAAGACGCTATTTCCTCGGATGACAGATTAAGGCCTAGAAGACCGTTTACGTAATCCCTCTCAACGATTACTTGCCTTGGAGTGAAATCAGGAGTCTTCATGACAAGTGATATATGATTTCAATGTATTTATGTTTCAAAGGGGATAGGAATTAAAAAAATGAAAAAGCAAGTCATCCTCCTCGTAATACTTCTCATCCAAAGCATACTGGTGTTCACCAACCTGCCCGATATTCCCCGCTGGTACTGGGATGACGGAGTCAACATGGAAGTCGCCTGGAACCTGGCCAACGGGGAGATGAGAATCTATTCCATAACATACCCGTTCATACCCCACCCTCCATTCTTCTTCGCAGTGCTTGCAATACTGCTCAAGACATTCGGAAACCAGCTCATAGTTCTCCGCTCCCTGACGAGCATTCTAAGCCTTGCGACGACCCTCTTAATCTACCTCACGTGCAAAAAGATTTCAGGCGAAAAACTCGCGCTAACATCCGCCTTCATGTACGCCATCTACCCAGACAACATATACTGGAACAGAATAGGATTCGCAAACTCCATGCTCATGTTCCTAGGCATCCTCGCACTGTATCTATTTCTATCCGGGAGACGAATGCTCTCTTGCCTTACTGTGTCGATTGCGCTGGTCACCCAGTTTATGGGGATTGGTTTCTTATTCTCCGTCTTGGCGGCCTTATACTTGAGGCGGGACATGAAGGAAATGATGAGAGGATTCGTATTGTGCATAAGCCTTCCTGTGATAACATACACTTTAATCTACTTCTCACCCGTACGGGACGCCCTAGTATTTGATTTGTCGTACGCCGTGGCGCGGTTCTCAGGCAATATAATCGTTTATTCCGCGACATTCGCCCTTCTTGTCGCATTTTACTTGTTCTGGAGGAGGAACCGGAACGCCTCTGCGTGGACTCTGCCGAAACGCGTTTTGATTGCAGTCAAAGGAGCGGCAGTCCAAGACATAAAATTCATGTTCGGAGAAAAAGCCGAGTTTATACTGAAGAGAAAGCCTTTCACGATTCTTGTTTTATTGAATCTTTTATGGGCTACTAGGACGCTTGTCCCGCTATCCGACGAGATTCTTTTCTCGGCGTTTGACGGAGTATTCTTAGGCTACTATTGGATGGGGGCATTCGGGATTTTCCTTTTCGCTGAAAGGCTTGTTGCCTTGTTTTTCCTACCTATTTTTTTGGTCGTATTCGGATTCGGGAGGACAGACCACATGATACTGCCGCTATACCCGTTTCTAAGCATGGGACTGGGTTTCCTAACCTCACGGGTTTACGAGCACGCCAAGTCTGCAGTATCAATGCATGGCCGAAAGATTGCTTTCTCGCTCACAATCATGGTCTTGGTCTATTATCCGTTTGGGGTCTTGCTCGTTCAGGACGTTAATTCCTTTGTCTATGGTAATGGTTTGAAGCGGGAGGATGTGGCGGGTATGCGGGATGTTGTCTCTTTCATCGATGATAACACAAAGTCGGATGATATAGTAATCGCTACAAGCCATGTGTGCAGGCTTGTGGATGCAAGGTGCGCTGAAATCTTCCAGGGGCTTGTTGCTGAGGGAAAGAACATATCGTATTATGGGAGGATTCTTCCGGAGGAACGGTTCGTTTTCAATAGTTCTTTCAAGAATGCAAGGTTTATTGTCTTGTTCAATGATAGTTTAGACAAGTTTGAGAAGGAAGACAATGGGGGGTATTATGTTTCTGAGTTGAGTTCATGGCCCATTGTGCATACGAGACGGGAGTTTGTCGTGTGCGTTAATCCTTCATACGATGTATCCGCTGTAGAAGACAAACCAGGACCAGATAATAACAAAGGCAACTAGACCTGCAAACCAGAGTTTCTCCCTCTGCGTTAC
>JBDRCA010000045.1:0-6513 GCA_043822165.1 Candidatus Altarchaeota archaeon | reverse complement strand
ATCCATGATCAGGTCGTCGAACTCGGTGGCGTGTCATTCATAGGGCTTGGAGGCAGCAACCCGACGCCGTTCGGAACTCCTACGGAGTTTTCCGAGGAGGAGATATACGCCAAGCTTTCGAAACTGTTTTCAGAGGCGAAGAACGAAAAGATTATTCTGCTCACTCATTTCCCGCCCAAGGACACGAAATGCGACAGAATACCGTCTGGCGCCCACGTGGGCTCCGAGTCCCTGTGGAAAATAATCGCGGAGAAAAAGCCGTCCGCGTGCGTTTGCTCTCACATACACGAGTCAGGAGGCGAGGAAGACGGCATAGAAAGCACTAAAATCATAAACCTAGGAATGCTCTCTCACGGTCACGCGGTCATTATAGAAACTGATCCGTTGTCTGTTGAACATGTTAGTTTCCGCTGATTTTTCTCTTATGCGTTGCCTCTTGACTGGCCTAGTATTATTCCTTGGCCGATGAGGTGTGCTACGCGTATGGGCTCTGGTATCAGGCTTCGTGTTGCTGATATCCTCACGATTTCCTTTGCGTCTTCTTCATTGATGCCTGTGTATTGAATGTAGATGTGTTTTCCGTTTGAGGTCTCGGCTCTCACGGGCTCTCCAGCTTTTTTGATTATTCCCACTCTTTCGTCTTTATCCGGCAGATTATCAAGTGCCTTGTCTATCCCCTTAAAATCTGGTTTTCTCCTCACTACAACGATTACGGGAAGCTTGGTCTCCTCGTTGACGCGTTTTATGTCCACGAGATTGAATCCTCCGAAGCCTAGTCCGTCGAGCATGATTACGCGCACGTCCTTGAATCTGCAGGAGGATACAAGGGAGATGATTTTGTCTGTTGCGTCGAGGCCGTCAACGCGGACTTTAGTGGAGAGGACTCCGTCCAGTATTGTCCCGCCCCTGAATACTGTGCCGACTATGATGACTTCACGGTCTTTGCGCGTGAATGGTGCGTCGTCGAAGCCGAGAATCCGCACCTCACATTTTATCCTGTAGAATCTGGCGTCGTCCATGTATTTATCTATCTGATTTCCTTTTCTTATACCATGGATTCCGTTGGCGTAGTAGTCTCATCCCACGGCAGGGAAGTGGAAGTCCAAGTCAAAGGAGACGATGTCGAGTTGGGGAGCATCCTCCAGGTAGGCGAAAACTTCGGGATTGTCGCGTCCATGCACTACGCAGAAGACGAGAAAATCGGAGCCAAACAGAAGCTTATCGCTCAAGTCCAGATATTTGGAAGACTCGTCGAAGGCAGGCTTAAGCGCATCAAAAAACCGTTGAAGCCTTACACTGAAGTCTTTTTCGCAGGCGACAAGGAGCTTGAAGGCATCCTCTCAGTAGGGGATGCGATAAGCATAGGGACGGTTTACGGGACTTCTGCGAGAGCCTTTATTAATGCGTCAGAGTTCGACAGGCACACGGCAATCCTTGCCAGCACCGGTTCCGGGAAATCCTATACTACCGCAAACCTCATAAAAGAGTTCTCGACTCTTGGCTTGCCTGTTGTCGTCGTTGATACTCACGGTGAATACGTAAAGCTTCTGGGAAAGCTTTCCGAGAAACACGACATGAAAGTGGAAGTCTACACTGTCAAGAGGCAAAGACAGGGCTTGAACCAGCTCAAGATTCCCATCTCGAATCTTGAGGCATGCGACTTCCACTACTTCATCCCCTTGACGGAACCGCAGGAGTCAGGGCTGGCCGACATAATCGGCGGGCTTGGCTCAGACTACGTCATAGAAGACGTGGTAAACGGCGCGTCAAGACTAGACCCGAAAGTGTTCCATGAAGGAACCATACAGGCGTTAACGAGAAAACTCAAAACCCTCTCCAGGGTATTCAAAGACGTGTTCGACAAATACGGGACAGACATATCAAACCTCGTCTCGCCTAACCAAGTCACCATAATAGATTGCTCGCTCGCATCCCAGGGAGTCAGGCGTTCCGTAGTATCATATCTGTCCAAGGAGATTCTGTCATCCCGCGTCAACAAGCTAAACGACTTCGAGGGAAAAACCATAGAATATCCCCTCCTGTTCGTCGTCGAGGAGGCTCACAACTACGCAGGCTCCACTCTCTCCCACTCATGCAAGACCCAGCTCCAACGGATCGCATCCGAAGGCCGCAAATTCGGCATAGGACTCTGCGTGATAAGCCAGAAGCCGAGCAAGATAGACGAGGAAATACTCTCCCAGTGCAATACGGGAATCTACATGCACATAACCAATCCCCGCGACAAGGACCACATCCGCAAAAGCTTCGAATCCATAAACGACGCCATAATCTCCGATCTCGACAGCCTAGACGTAGGGGAATGCATAATAGCGGGCGCCATGCTAGACATACCGTTTCTCATGTGCACCGTCGACTGGATTGAAGTTAAAAAGGAAAAAAAGAGCAAATTCGACTTCAAGAGGAAAAAGGAAGTGAAAGTAGGCGGCCTAGATTATGCTTAAAATGGCAAAAAGAATACAAAAGACCACGCAATTAAACTGCTTCCAGAATCCTGTCCACATCCTTTTTTTGTGCCCCAGAGGCGAAGTAAGCTCGATGTTTGAGGCTAATCAGTTCCAGAGCGTATTGGGGGAGGCTGGCATCGCGAACAATGAGGTACGGGGCAGGCCAAGGCGGGAGAGCGTGAATGTTTCCTTTAACGGACCTCTCGATGAGGGAGTCGGGGACATAGGCTCTATTGTGAGGATGACTCTTAGGGGAAACATCACCATTGACCGCGGTGCATCACATCCCGGCGAACAATTCCCCCCTGATAGCGTCCGCAGGCAACTGATGACTGCGCACGCGGGAGACGGCATGCCCCTCCAAGACGAGACAGGCGCTCTTAGACCATACGATTACGTGGTGATGCATGACAGCGGTCATTACCGACTCTACGCAGAAACCGCTGCAAAAATGCACCATCAACCAACGGTTCTCAACTACGAGGACTGCACGAACTGGGCGGGGTGGCACACTCACCTTGACGTATACCGTCCTCTAATCGAGTTGATAGTCAAAGGTCAAGAAGAGAAGGGCAATAGTCTGCGTCCAATAACGCAGTAAAGAGACTGCGTGGAGTGTCTTTAATATAGCGTTGTTTTGAATTATTAACGATGGATTACCACCCCCACGAAGTAAAGGTTCTGAAGGCTTTGAGAAAAGAGTCAACACCCAAAGAGATCGCCAAACAAACAGGCCTCGGGGAAGACGCGGTTCTCAGGGCGTCGTCGTGGCTTCAGACCAAGAAACTAGTCGAACTAAAAGAGAGTGTTTCCGAGGAAATTCAACTGGGCAAAGAGGGGAAACAGTACGTCAAGTCAGGGCTTCCAGAGCGTCAGATACTCTCTTTAATAAAAGGCGAGGCAGACCTGGATTACATCAAAAAAAAGCTTCCACAGTACATTGTCGGAGTCGGCTTGGGTTGGCTTAAGAGGAAAAATATTGCTGAATTAAATGACGGGAAAATAAAGGTTCTATCTGAGGCCAAGACCGACGATGAGAAACTTATTGAACGCATAGGTTCCGGCACTGTCGATTCAAACAAGCTAAACGAGAAGGAAAAAGCAGCATTAAATCTTCTGAAGCAGCGTAAAAACGTCGTGGAGACCAAGGAAATAAAAGAGATAACAATCGCGCCCACCAAAGAGGGCCTGAAAAAAAAAATCATCCCTCACGGAAGACGAAACCATGTCTCAACTCACTCCTGAGATGATTTCTTCAGGGGAGTGGAGGAACGCGAAGTTCCGCAAGTATGATGTCTCAGTATATGTTAAGCCGACGTTTCCTGTCAAGAAGCATCCTCTCACAGTGGAGCTTGAGAGGGTTAGAAGAATATTCATTTCCATGGGTTTCACAGAGATTAAGGGTCCGTATGTCGAGTCCGCTTTCTGGAACTTTGACGCGTTGTTCACCGCCCAGGACCATCCCGTGCGCGAGATGCATGACACGTTCTATCTGTCAAACCCGAAAAAGGTCGACATACCCGGATTCGAGGAATTGAGGGATAAGATATCTGCAACCCACGAGAATGGCTGGACGACTGGGTCCACTGGATGGCAGTACAAGTGGGACGCGAAAGCCTCGGAAAAAACTATTCTCAGAACGCACACGACCGCAGTCACCGCAAGGCATCTGGCCAAGCTTTCAGAAGACGACTTACCCTGCAAAGTATTCTCTCTGGGCAAGACCTTCAGAAACGAGACGGTAGACTACAAACACTTACCCGAATTCTACCAAGTAGAAGGAATAGTAGTCGACAAGAACGCGACGTTTGCCCATCTCCTTGGCGTACTAAAAGAGTTCTACGACCAGATGGGCTTCAAGGAAGTCAGGTTCAGGCCGGCATACTTTCCCTACACTGAGATGAGCGTTGAACCTGAAGTCTACTTTGAGGATAAGGGCGAGTGGATTGAACTGGGTGGAGCAGGCATTTTCCGGCCGGAAGTGGTTAAGCCGTTGCTTGGCTTTGATTGTCCCGTGCTTGCCTGGGGTCTTGGAGTCGACAGGGTCGTGGCTTTAAAGCTTGGATTAAATGATATAAGAAGTCTTTATGTAAGCGATTTGGACTGGCTTAGAAAGAATAAAATGGGGTAATAAAATATGGCTATCGATAATGAAACGCTTTTAGAGCTAGGGGAGAGCATCGTTGATTCCATAACGTCTCAGATTAGGAGTCTCTCAGAGGAGGGTCCCATTGGTTCCAGGATTAAGAGGAGGAAGCTTTACGAGGTTTTCGTCGAGGATGATGTGTCTGCCGGCAGTACCAAGTCTATTGCAGAGGATTTCGTCGATTCGTCCGACATTAAGAATCTTTTGGTTACTGATGCCTGGCATGTTGTCGAGGATTTTTCCGCGGAAAAAATCAAGAAACTGGTTTTAATCGGCTTGACGGTGGGCGTCAAGGTTTTCGGAGACAAAAAGTCGAAGGAGGGCGTTTTCGTGATACTTGACTCTATTGACGGGTCTAATAATCTGAGGGACTGGGTGACTCCCGCTCCTTACATATCCACTGCTGTTGCCATCGGAAGCCTAGGTAATCTTAAGGCGCGGCCCGGTCTTGACGCAGTTGACGTCGCAGTAGTCTCCGAGGTATTCCATGAAGACAAGTATTACGCCATGCGCGGTGAGGGAGCCTTCTTCAAGGGTTGGGGCAAGATAGCGTCTTCTCCGAAGGATAAAGTCGACGGCTCGATTCTCGGCGTGGATACTGATCTTACAGGCGACGACTTCAAGTTCATTGAAGGTCAAGTCTGCCCGCTTATGGGGAAAATCAAGTGTTGTCGAAGGCTTGGTTCCTCGGTTCTTGATTTCTGCAAGGTTGCTTGTGGTGAATACGATGTCTTCCTAAGCCTTGGCGGACGGATGATCCTAAGCGATGTCGCACCGTCAAAGCTTATAGTAGAAGAAGCAGGAGGAATCTTCGCTGAGCAGGTCGTCTCAGAGGGGAAAAGTGCTGATGACATATTAAGGCGTATTATACTAGACGGAGACCACAATCTCATATCCGAAACAAAGTTTAATATTGTCGCGTCAGGTAACAAGAAAATCCATGATGCAGTGCTCAAGGAATTGAAGTCCTAGTTCACGTTGAGTAGGTTGCCCACGAGTTTTCCGAATCTTGCTTTCATGAAGTATTGCATGTCATCGAATGGGAATAGTATGGGTGTTGGATCCTGTTTTAAGTATCCCCGCTTCCTTCCGAACTCGGTCAAATGCTTGAAGATGTCCTGGAATTCAGTGTAGCTTCTAAAAGCCAGTAATGAACTGCTTTCCATGTCCCCGGCGATTATCATGATGTGGTTCCCGTCGTTTAACGCCCTCTCGATGTTTGGCTTCCGGTCCTTGATTCTCAGCTGTGGATTAAGTGTTATATGGTTGAAGACTATCATCTCAAATCCTAGTTTCTCCAAGTCGGGTATCCTAACTGTTCTGAATAATGCCTCCTCCCTGAATCTCTGGCACATGTCATGGATCGAGCCCCTGCTCATAGAAAGGGTTTCGGCAAGTTTTGTCTCGCGCATTGCAGGGTTTTCTATCAATGCATGATACACTCTTTTCTCGTTTCTCTCGAATTCATACGGCTTTGTTATCCTGATTTCCGCGTCGCATATGATATTGGTGTCTGCTTCCAGGCCGAAGTGTTTTCGCATAAGCACCGAGTAGTCGAAGAACATGAATACTTTGCTTATCGGCAGCGGAAAAATGATTGTTTTCACGTCATCCCGGCTGAAATACTCTTTTACACACCCATTTGCGATGTGTTCCTCTAATTTCCTCCTGGCTTCAGTATAGTTCTTCTCAGCGGATATGCTAAGTCTCTGCGTGTGCGTCTGTATCTCAAAGAATATGTTGGGGTTCTCGTCCTTCCTTGTTTTTCTTATGCTGTACGGCGTGATTGGATTGTATTCCGTGTGAGTTATGTTTATTATCTCGCATCCGAGGCGGCGCAGATCAGGAATCTTCCTTGTCGTGTAAACGTCTTGTTTCTCCAGCCTGTTTCTTATGGCAGTG
>JBDRCA010000044.1:0-2186 GCA_043822165.1 Candidatus Altarchaeota archaeon | reverse complement strand
GTAGTGACACTGATACAGGTACTCCTGCTTGTAGGGGAGTTCGGGGAGAGCCTGGGCGTACTGCTCGCCATAGTGATCTTGTCCGTAGATGAGTAGATCGCCTATCCACCAGGGCAACGATTGCGTGACGCGCTCCAGGGTGGTCAACTTATCTTGCCACTGCTCAAAAGACATGGGAGCGGGCTGGTACGACACCTCGGTCATGGAGCCATTGAGCGGAAAGACTTCGGACATGAGAAATCTCCTGGTTAGACGTAAAAAGTAATTGACAACACAAGGGAAGTTTCGTATAATGATAACCACACACTCACTTTTTCACAAGGAGAATTGACGATGGCTTTTACGGCCGAACAAATCAAAGAACTGAACAGCAAGCTCAATCCCAAGCACGTCAAGAAGAATCCGCAGGGATTCGACTACGTGGAAGGCTGGCATGTCATCGCTGAAGCCAACCGCATCTTCGGGTTTGATGGCTGGAACATCGACCGCCTCGAACTGACCCAGCTTTGGGCCGGCGATTCGTCCACTAAACAGCCGTACGAATGTCACTACATGGGCGAAGTCACCGTCTCCGTGTCTGTGGATAGCAATCCGACAGCCTTACGCCGGGGTGTAGGCTATGGCATGGGCTATGGCAAGACGCCAGGAGCGGCCGCCGAAGTGGCCATCAAGGGAGCGGCTACCGATGCACTTAAACGCACGCTCATCACCTTCGGCTGGCCGTTTGGACTGGCACTCTACGACGACCAACAGCAACATGTAGGCATAGAAGAAACGCCAGAGATGAAAAATGAAAGGGTAGCGCAAGGGCTGGAAGCCGTTTTAAAGGGTCTAACAGCCTTACAGAAAGACTTCGGAGAGGAAGGCGAGAAAGCCGCCGTCACTGTGCTGGAACGCCTGGGGATGGATCTGCGCGACTATTATGCAGCGGATGATTGGCCACAGGAATTCCTGATGCCGCTGGAAGCCAAGGCGCACCTGGATGGGGTAGACTGGTCTCATCTGGTTGAAGCCTTGCGCTCCGCCTACAAGGACTTACGGAAAACGCACAGATGAGGTGGACTTTCGCTGAATCCTATGAAGTCCCGTCGAGTTCGGAGCCAGGAAAAACGCATACCGTCCGGCGTCGTTTAGTCGGCGGTCCCGATGGTTGGACGTGCGACTGCAAGGGGTATCAATACGGCAGCAGGAAGCACGTCAATTATGCTTGTCGGCATATCAAAGAGATATGGCAGCAACTCATGAATGCCTTTGAACGGGAGATGAAGGGCTTTGAAAAAGAAAGACTTTGATCTGCTTTCCCCTACCCTGAGTTACCTTGAGACCCTGGTGAAATGCCGGGAGGGTTTGTATGAGATACAGTATATCCTGACCAACAACGGCAGACAGTTGGACGACGAGCAAGTCGCCCAAGCCTATAACACCTTCCACGCTCTCCTCTCCCGGCAAGAACTGGACGCCTGGGGGAGAGTCAGTATGATCGCCTTGGGGCTTTCAGAGGCTCAGAGAAAGGAGATACGAGCACGGGTCTACAAGCGGTTTTTCGAGGCGCGATCTGAAGTAATGTACCTCACGGAAGGCACCGGCAAAACGCCCGCCTCTTGGCGGGGAACCGACGAAGAGGAACTGAGAGCCTGGCTCAAAGAGCACTTCGCGGAATAAAAAGGAGAAGAAAAAATGAAAGGAATGATTTTCGCCAGTTGGATAGTTATCCTGTGCATAGGCGCCCTTATCGGAGCCTTTACTTGGCCCTATACACTCAACACCTGGCTGTCCTATCTCGGCAAAGAACCGAGTGTCGTATGGTGGCAAGGCGCTTTATTGGGATTTGTCCCTGCTGTCGGACAATTGAGTATCTTCGCCGCCGTTTTTACTTGGATACTCATGCTTTTCTTGAAATAGAAAAAGGCTCCCCGGTGTCTCATGCCGGGGAGCCATCCCTTAGCCGGAAGATGCGCAGAGGGCACCTTCGCCTTTATAATAAATCCCTATGACTGGATTGTCAAGGAGAAAATTTACGTCAAAATAATAGGATAAGCAGGAATTATTGATTGGCGGCGCGGCATAAGTAAATTTAATCTTGAAAGGGAGTCATTTTGCTTGCGCGTATCACAAAAAAGCAATATCTTAAATTTTATTATGTGCAGTTATTTCTATATACTATCTTCAGAGGGCAACTATGGAAG
>JBDRCA010000043.1:0-13198 GCA_043822165.1 Candidatus Altarchaeota archaeon | reverse complement strand
TGCGACTTATCTTGTGCCGCCTGACGCGGACTGCAGGGATCTTTGTTTTGACATACTCTACGTGGAGAATAAGCCGCCGTCCGGTTTGGATGCTTTTGACGCGGTGGATGACGCCATGTACCGGCTCATAGACGAGAAACTTGACGTTAACCCGAAGGATGGTGTGATGGAAAAGGTTGACATCGACGGGGACAGCGTGCCTGACATGTACTTTGACCCTGAAACCATGTGGTTTGACGCAACAGACGAATTAGGCATACAATCCCTGTGGGGCCCGGCTTCCGCAAAGCTTATAGTGTGGGAGGGGTAATTAATTAACGATAAAATGCATCCTAAAGGCCAGTTCGCGCTTGAATGGCTGATATCCCATACCTGGGCGATAATAACCGTTCTAGCAGTCGGCATCGCGTTATCCTATGCGGGAGTATTCGACGTCGGCGCAAGACCCAGATTCGAGGGACTAGTCAGTTCGGGAGTCCAGCCAATACCCGACGAAGTGAGAATGTACTCTGACGGAATCCTAATCTTCACGGTCGTGAACACGAAACCATACAACATAAACGTGGAGTGGGTTGAAGTATCCCCACTAGCAAACCGGGAAGACACCATCAGGACAAACGTCAACACGACGCTCGAGCAGGGCGACATCGCAGTCTTCCAATTAGACGCGTCCAATATCTATTCGACTGCCGCGGCATCTGTTCTCCTTCCATCACCCGTATCTGCGGATAACCTGTTCATAAACTTTTACCTGTGCCTCAGAGAGCAGTACTGGGGTGGCGCGTGGGTTGGGAAGACTCATTGCGCGGAAGTTAAGAACATACCTGTTTTTCCGGTGCCGTTGGCTCCCGTTTGCCCCGAGATATGTTGCACTAATGTGGACGTATATGGGCACATGTGCCCTGACCCATGGAATCCTCTGCCAGACTGTTATGAATGCTGGACATTCGACGACGTCGAGCCGTTCAATCCATGGAACGCCTGCGTGGATCTTTGCATTGAATTCGCAGAGGGAGAATGCGAAGGACCCTACCCCGGACACTGCTCCGGTGGCGAAGAACCGCCAGAACCCGAACCAGACACAACCACCGTGGAACCGGAAACAACGACCATAGAGTCTCCGCCATAAATTATTTGCTCCAAAGCCTTTGTGTGGCGGAGTCTACGAGTTTTTTGTCGAATCCTTCTTCGACGAGTTTCTTCGGGTCCTCGCCGTTCTGAAGCCTTGCCTTGATTTCCTCTATCTTCTTGTCGTCTTGCACGCCCCTTTTATCTGTGTCGGATTGTTCCTTGGTTTTCTTGGCTTTTGAGACGAGCAATACCGCCAGCGCTAAAACGACGATGATGATTATGTAAGTCGCGATTTTCCCGTAACCGATTTTCTGGGCGGCTGCTGGAATGCCCTTCAAGGTAGTCGTTTTGGGTTTCACTGCAAGACAGTCAAAGGGGCAGGTTATGTTGGATTCAGTCTTCTCGCATACTCCGTTACCGCAGGTTCCAGCGGCCTCGACTGCGCAGTCATCGTCCAGGCCGCTTGGGCAGTCCGGGTCGCATCTGCCTTCCGTCTTCTGGTCGCAGTAACCGTCTTTCCCGCCGGAGCGGCAGTCCACGGGGCAGGTGGCATAGTTTTCCCCGCGCTCTACGTCGCAGGCCTGGTTGAAGTTGCATTTAATCTTGTTTTTCTCGCCGAAGCTTATTTCGACGGTGCTGGTCAAGTATTTCTTCCCGTACTGGTCAACGAGCACGGCGGGGCTTATGTTTAATGTTCTCTCCCTGAGAGCCTCCGGCACCGTGGGAACCCGTATCTTATACGTCAAAGTCGTGTTTTCTCCAACCGGCAACGTAACGTTGTCGAATCTTTTAGCCTGGCTGAAGCCTTGAATCTCTCCCATGCCGTCAATCCTAAGATACGGCGGCACCCCGTCGACCACGTAGCCCCTGAGTTCCTCGTCGCCGAAGTTTATTATGGTCAGAAAAACATTGATTGAGTCCCCGCTAACCACTGTTTCCTTTGAAATGTTTTTCTCGAATACTATGTTGGCGACCGAGCAGGCATTTCCCGCAATCAGCATCAAGGCTAATATCGTCTTAACCGCCACAAGACCCTTACTCCTCATATTGTGCGTCATTTTCTAGCAATTGCAGATGTTTTTGAATTCACCCGCCTTGAATGGGAAAGTAGGTTGAGCCGTGAAGATGCTCCCGTCCGATATTGTTGCGATGCATCCTCCGTCCCTGCAGGCGCAGTCTCCGCAGCTTGCCCTCCAGTTAGCGGAATTAACGATCATGTGGCAGCACGTCGTGTCCATTATCCACCAATCTCCGCCGTCCGACTGGTAGGCGGTTACTGCGTGCCCTATCGTCGGGGTCTGGAACTCCCACATCTCGACCCTGTTCTCGGGGATGCCGATTGTTCTTGCAAGGGACATGACAAGATTGGACCAGTGCAGGCACACTCCAACGGATGACGGGTCTGATAGCAGGGTCCCTGCCGATGTTCCCGCGCACGCGTCCACCAATGGATCATATCTCGCGCCTCCGCCGTACACGTCGTCGTGGACTCTCCTTGATATCTCAAGGAATGCGTCGTCGTATTGCCCAGCGGATACAAGGGCGTTCAAGGCAGGATCAGAGGTTATCCAGTCCACGAGCGTTGAAATCATCGGCGGCTCCGGCTCGCACACGTCTATTATGCCGCTGGCGTAGTTGTAAAAGTATACCGGCGGCGTCAAGCTGTACTCGCAGACGACGTCCGAGTTGCCTCCGGCGCTCGTCGGGCAGTTGGGGAAACAACAACAGTCTTCGGTAAGCGAGCAGTCACCGTCCGGTGACTCGAATAATCCGCACGATGCGGCGCAGCTCCCGTTTGCGGCCCCGTAGTTTGTGATGCACTCTACCGTGCAGTTGAATGGGGATATTGTGGTTGTCGTCGTCGTGGTCGTGGATGCTGGAGTTGAGGCGAGCGTGGTTAACGCCGGGTCGCAGACGGTAACGTTGGAGATTATGTCCTCTATCGTGCTGCTTATGAGGTCTGGTATGTTGGTTCCGGTAGCTGACGTGAACACGAAGCCTCCCGTAATCCCGCTAAGGTATGTATCAAAGTATACTTCATGTGACGCGTCAGGCAGCATCGTGTGAACTGTTATGTCGCTTGCCGCCGCCTGGTTTGCGGCGCTCTCAAGCGTGCAGCTTTGCCCCGGGTAACTGCAGTCTTTTGAAGGATTATCAGTGAATACGAATATCAGTTTCGCCTTGTCCGGACTCCATGACAGGGAGTTCACTGCCGCATATACTGCGTCGGCCACGGATTCTCTGGCGTCTCCCCCGCCGGTCCTCCAGTTGGTGTTCAAGTCCCTTATGTTGTTTTTCATGAGTACTGCATTGTTGGTGAACGCCCAAGTGTGCAGGCATGTATCTATCCCGTCTGAGGTGCAGTCCCCGAAGGAAACGTATCCCACCCTGAAGTCCGAGGACCTTGCCACGAACTCGTCTATGGAGCTTTCGATGTAGGACTGCAAAGCATTGAGTATCCCGGACATGCTCCCCGTCGTGTCCAAGGCGAACACGATGTCCAGTCCGAGCCCCGACCCGTTGGTCACGTTAGTCACCCACTCACAGGCCGTGAAATCCCACGCATCATCGCATATGGTGGCGCCGCCAGAGTACGCCCTAACGTACACCGTGTGCGGGCCGATGGAAAGCTCGGTCGAAGGCTTATGATACACGTACGCTTCAGTGCTAAGCCTGTCTATTTCGAATGGATTCGACCCGGGCGGTGTAATCTCCAGTTCATAGTCTATCCAAGGCGGGGCTGCGCCGTCGAATTGTATTCTAGCGGATACGTTCGGCATCCTGTCTGTCATCTCCCCGCTGGGCGCGGCTGAAGTGACAGTGCACGTAGGCAGCAGGGGACATACAGTGAACGTCCAGTTGGTGAGCGAGTCAACGTATGATTCGTTTCCTATGCTGTTTATGCAGTAAACGTTCCAGGCGTAAGTCCCGGGATTGACTGCAGTAATCGAGAAACTGTTGCGCGAATTATTCGCGACCGAAATAGACCAGTCAGTCACCTCCCACGAACCCGATATATTAGTCTTCAAGTAACAGGTGACGATGCTGACGTCGTCTATGGGATGGTAGGCAAAGAAAAGGTCAATAGGCCTTGCCATGCAAACGCTCTTCGGCATGCAGAAGCGCAAAACCATGTCTGTGTCGCCAGAGCCCATGCGGCTGTAAGACGAGAGATCCCCGTCGACGGCGTTGCAGACCGTATCCCTGTCCGCGCTAGGGTCACCGTGATTCCACTCATAAGCCTCAACCTTCCTCGCGTAAATATCGCTCAAACCCGCAACACCCGTCAAAACAGCCCCCGCAATATTGTTGCCCCCGCTACCTGAAGGCTGACTCGACTCTATGAAAAGGAACCTGCCGTCAGAGTAAAGCTTATACGTTTCGCCGTCGCTGGTAGGCCCGATAGTCGACCCATTAGACGACATCAAATCCCCGACACTAATCGTGTACGGAGTAACACCGCCAGACTCCTCCCACACAGTAACCTCCAAGCCATTGCTCAATGAAATCTCGACTTCCCCGGCATCACACTCTCCAATGCAATCCGGCGGAGGCATAGTAGTCGTCAACGGCCCGCAACAACAATGCTCGTCTGCCCCGCACAAGGGCGCTCCCTCACTGTTCTTATCCTCATCACTCCTGCAAACGAACTTGCCCGTAAGAGGCGAAGCCCCCGCACAAGTTACCGCGACCTCGTCAGGCACGAAAACCTCGTCCACGTAACCCGGCTCGCAAGCATACCCGCACCCTAATCCGCAACCAGAACACGGATTAAACTTCGTGCAACCTCCCCTGCTCGTGCAGTACGCTAAATCAGGGTCGCATCTCGTAGTCCACCCTATTCCCCCAACGTCCCTGAAACAGCACACTGACTCAGCCCAAGTCCTGCAGGCCCCATACAAGAAACCGTCCGCATTGCACTCGTCATTGCACGGGCCAGTATGCATGCTAGTGGAACTCGTCGTGGAACTAGTCGACGACGTGCTACTGCTGGAAGTGCTGGTCGTAGTCGTCGTAGACGTTCCAAGACAACAACACCTACCATCCTCAAAGTCACAGTACGAGCCCCCAATCTCCGTGTGATAAGCCTGCGTCGGACATATCCCGTCGCAGCCCGGGCAACCCCACTCCGGCCGCCCGCCCATGCTGCACTGCGTCAAACCCAGACACTGAAACCTGTTCGACTTATGACAGCAGAACTCATAGTACTCGCATCCACCGCTCGTCTCCCCCCTGGCCTGACACTCAATGTCGCATTCATCAGCAACCGTCGTAGTAGACGGCATTGTAGTACTACTGGTGCTCGTCGTAGACGTGGTGGACGTCGTACTCGTGGTAGTCGTAGTCGTCGTAGAAGTAGTCGACGTGCCCACGCAACAACACCTCCCATCCCCAAACTCGCAGTACGAGCCACCTATGTTCGTGTGATAAGCCTCAGTCGGGCAAATACCCTGGCAGCCTGGGCAAAACCACTGGGGAGTCCCGCCCATACTACACTCAGTAAGGCTTAAGCACTGGTTTCTACCAGCCTTGTGGCAGCAGAAATCATAGTACTCGCATTCACCACCACTCTCTCCCCCGGCCTGACACTCACTGTCGCATTCATTGGCAATCGTCGTCGTGAAAACCGTCGTAGTAGTAGTAGTAGTCGTAGTGGTGGTCGTAGTGGTCGTAGTAGTCAGACAACAGCACCTCCCATTCGGATCCGTGCAATAAGCGCCGTCCCCGATGTTCACGTAACCATCCGACGGACAAACATCCCCGCACAAGAAATTACAGTTCGCAGGATCCACAGGCGAACCGCTGAAGGCCGCGCACACGCTCTCGTTCACGCACTCCCCCCAAGCAGCGACGGGATCACCCGTCCAGTGAGCAAAACAACAAAAATTATCGTAAAGACAGCTACCATCTATCTCTCCCCTGCCAGTGCACTCTCCCGCGCAGGGATCCGCAGGAACCCAAGAGGCTGCGTAAGGCATAAGCACTATCAACGCCGCGGCAAAAACCACCAACCCGCCTAGAGTATCCGCCTTAACCATTTTCTCCTCAAAACATCCAAAAACGGAGTGAAAAACACAAAACTCGTGACCGTACCCCCCCTGGGAGGCAGCTCAAGGTAGCCTCCCGTCCCCATCCCGCTGCCTGCGCCGCCTCCGCCACCGGCAGTCGTCAAGCACGCGCTCAAGTCGACATACATGTTAACTGGAGGCATCTTCGCGATCTGGATCAAGGCGATGACCATCAAGCCGCCGTACAAGGCGTTCTTGAACATGAATTTGGCGTTCTCCCTCTTCTCGGGATTGTCGGCGTGAAGAATCATGAATATCACTGAAATAGTAATCATCGCGAAAACAACGCCCGGAGCCATAAGATACAGGATGCACAAAAGACCCCTCACGACGCTGCGAACCCTTGCTTCCATGGACACGGGATTCGTCGCCCAATGCGCCGCGGAAACCTCCAGCAAGAGAAACAGAAGACACACCGCCAAGACGAACGCCTTCCTCGAATGCATATAAACTATTAGGTTTTCCCTTTTAAATCATTCGAATTCAATGGTCGCAGGCGGCTTATTCGTCAAATCATACAAGACTCGCGTAACGCCTGGAATCTCCCTCGTAATCCTGTCTGCAATCCTCCTCAAAACCAACCAATCCGGCTCCTTAATGTTCGCGGTCATAGCGTCGATGGAATCCACGACTCTTACCGCCACCATGTAACCGTAATCCCTGGAGTCCCCCTTAACGCCCGTAGCCCTGCCAGGCAAAACAACCGCGAACGCCTGCCAAGACGAAATCCTGGCGGCATCAATTTCCTCCCTTACAATCTCCTCTGCCTCGCGCACCGCATCGACTCTATCCGGCGTAATCTCGCCTACGACACGAACCGCCAAACCCGGCCCAGGAAACGGCATGCGCTCGCAGATCTCGCGCGGCAAATCCAACTCCACCGCAACCTTCCGAACCTCATCCTTGTATAAATCCCGCAAAGGCTCGACTACGTCCAAGGCCATCCCGTCCGGGAGCGTCAGATTGTGGTGGCTTTTTATCCCCCCGCCGGTCTCAATCCAATCCGGCGCAATAGTGCCTTGCACCAAAACTTCAGCCTTCTCTTTGGTCGCCTCCCGCTGGAAAACCTCAATAAAATGATGACCGATAATCTTCCTCTTCTCCTCAGGATCGGACACCCCAGTCAACAAATCCAAAAACTCTTTGCTTGCATCAACTAGCCTGAAATTCAAACCGAACTTGCCCGCGAACACCTCCCTTATCTGCCTGCCTTCATCTTTGCGCATAAACCCTGTGTCAACGAACACGGAAACAAGATTCTCACCCACAGCCTTATTGACCAAAACCGCAGCAACAGACGAATCAACACCCCCAGACAAACCAATAACCGCCCTCCGAGAACCAACCTCCGACTTAATCCGCTCAACCGCCTCAGATATAAAACCCCTCGCATCAAACATATAAGACAATAATATACAAGCAAGAAAATAAAAAGAAATAAATGAACTGTCCGACATGCACCCATAAACTTCAGGAAAAATGGAGTTACTGTCCAATATGCGGTAGTCAGGTCTCTGAGGAAATCAAGGAATTCCTCACAGACAAGGCAACCTACCTGTCTCTTAGGGATGTCAACATCCCCGTCATACAGGAAAAATTCGAGAGCATAAAAAACATAATAATCCTCCCGTTCTTCAAGGAGAAAAAGATACGGAGCGTTCTCGGCGACAAAGCCCACGTAAACCTGTTTCAGGCGCAGATAATATCGACTGCCTGCGTGTCTCCCCGCCTTACCGAGTGGACGTTCATGATAGCCAAGCTCGCAGGCTACTACATGGTATACACGCCAACACGCTCCCGCGGCGTTAAACAAGCATTAGACTTGATTAAATCCGGGGAGGAATCATGGAAGATACCCGCCAACGCTAAAATAGTGTCTTTACTCAAGACGGCGTGGATGAAAAACGGACTCGGCGAAATAATCAAAGTCGACGCCGCCCCTGACGGAACCGTAACATACAAAGTAAAAGACGTGTGCTGCAGCATAGAGGCCGTAGGGTCAAAGTATTGCTCCTTGGTCGCGGTCTTGTGCGGTCAAGCCGAAGCATTAACCGATAGCCTATGGTGCGGTGAACTGGCAGGTTGCCAGCACCTAGGCCGCGAATGCTGCACCGTGAAAATAAAACCTGGAGACGAAAAATTCATAAACCAGAACCTAGAGGAAACAGAACTCTCAGACATTCTGGATTCCATCGTCGAATCTATCGTGGCGGAAAAGCCGCGCTATCCCAGGCAAAGCCTGGGAGACGACTTCCATTTCTCCATGCACCAGGTACTGAATTGTCTTCTAGTAACGCCTTCTCCCGGCCATTATGTTCTTGCAAAACATGCAGGAGTCTTAACCGGAAAACGCCTGGCAGAAAAAGCGGGTATAAACGGCCGGGATGAAGCCCTAAACTACTTGAAGGATGTTTTCACGCACCTGAAAGCAGGAATACTCTCTCCTCCGGAAACCAGGGAAGAAAAAACCATCATAAAAATGAATGAATCAGCCTACAGTTCAGGAGTAAGCGACATGCACTCGAAACTCGACGCATTCCCCGCAGGAATAATCGAAGGAGCCCTAAACCAGGCAACCGACGATAAATGGCGGGTCGAAGAAACCAAGTGCCAAGCAAACGGAGACGAAACATGCGAATTCCAAGCCAAAAAAATCAATTGAACAACAAAATACTATTACTTAAATACTGTTTCGAATACTTTAAATGTTATCATTTTTTATTTTGGAGGTATCTTTAATATGAAAGGTTTGTATGTTAGGCAGGCCGGTGCTTTGGCTACTGGTGCTGTTATGCTTTCCGCGGCGCTTGCGGGGGCTGTTAGCGCTGGCTTGGATGATACGGGTTTGACTAAATCCTTCTTCTATGACGCGGCCTACAATCCAGTAGTCCAGGTCGTCGTGGGCGAGAAGGGTATGGCAACAGATGCTGTTGCGGCAGGCAATATCGCCGCGACTGTTGGTAATCTTGCTTACGCGAGCAAGGCAACTACTGTAGGAGCTGAGGGTTCTGCTTCCGGGCAGGTGTCGATCGGGGTTTCCGCGATCGGGGCTACCGGAAAGTTCAAGCAGGCGACTGAGGCCGCTTTGACTGGCATATACACGGATTTGGACACTAACGGCGCCGACTTTTACCACGACGACGACGTCGGGTTAATATTTTCCTTTAACGGCGCGACATTCGGGACTTCCCCGGAGAAATTCGAGAGAGGAGAATTCATATCCTATTCTCTGGCATGCGACACGCAGGAGCGCAGCGAGGCAGGAGTCCTAAAGGAGGGGGAGTACACGAACGTGCACTGCCTGTTCTGTCAGACGCTTTGTCTGTCGTCTCTTGAGAATCCGAGCCACGAAATCAAGGAGTCCATCACCGTTGACGGCAGCAAGATCGGCTACTTGGAGACCGGCATGAACAAGGACGACGCCGAATATCTGGTTTTAGGCCTTCTGAAGGACACGCTTTCATATACCGTTGAGGCCGGGGAGATCCCGATTTCTTCGACCATAAAGGACAGTATGGGCGATACCATCGACTTTGAGTGGCGCGGCAAGATGATCTTGTTCGGCGAAGAATACTACGTGAAAGACATAAAAGGCGTCGACAAGATATATCTGGCCAAGGGCGCGGTCTTAGACGACATATCAAGCGAAGGATACACTGCAGAATACATGGGCTACAAGTTCAAGGTAGACCACCTAATCTATTCCGCAGAATACCAGGTCGCTGGAATACTATTGGATGTCGAGAAACCGGACGGCACAGTCGTCCAGACCCAAATATCCAAGATGGCTAACGGCATAGTCGACGACATAGAGATATCCGGCGTCTACGCCGAAGAAGCAGACCAGGTCGCAACAGCCTCAATCCTCGTCTACGACACGACCACGAACGTGCTCCTAGAAGACGGCAGGGACATCGAGCTTGGCGGCCAAGTCAAAAAGTATTGGCGTGTCGACTTTGCGACGCGGGCTGTGGCTGCCTCAAACGACGTCACCGAATACGACGGCGGAACAGGAACAGTCCTCGAAAACATAACCATCCGCTACCGCCAGAAAGCAGGCCTCGTCGAAGGCATGTCGCTTCCGTTCCCGGCAACATACAAGCTAACATTCGACGGATTCAGGAGCAACGACTTCCGCAGGGTGGCGGCTTCCGGCGAAGGCGAAGGAAACATCAAAATCGAAAAAGACGGCATGTATCAGCTCTTGATTTCCTTCACCGACGACGGCGGGAACCGCTGGGACAACATCCGCATGGATCAGGGGCCGTTTTCCAAGGGCGATCGGTTCATACTGGGCGGCAAAGTCTTCGAGTACGACGACTCCGAAGAGAAGACCACGACCGGTGGCAACGACTACATCAGGTTGACGTTCAAGGACTTGGTCGACGGCGGCAGGGAGAGCTTTAACGTGCTGCCTGTGACGTCTCCCGGGGTGTTTTACTTGAATACGTCGGCTTTCGAGGAGGCTTCGGAAAACGATGACTCCT
This sequence comes from Candidatus Altarchaeota archaeon, assembly GCA_043822165.1. Classification (GTDB taxonomy): domain Archaea; phylum Altiarchaeota; class Altiarchaeia; order IMC4; family SCGC-AAA252-I15; genus SCGC-AAA252-I15. The sequence goes on along the minus strand of JBDRCA010000043.1, from coordinate 2,571 downwards.
TCAAGATTGAGACCGACACGAACGCCAACGACACCGACGTCTTCATAGGCAGGGAGTCTGTTTCATCGATTACGAACGGTATGCCTGTCTTGTATGACTCAGGCGACATCTACTTCGTAGTCTCCAATAACGCCTCTGTCTTGAACAACACTCCAATCGGGGTGAATGCGACGCAGGTGGGGACGATTACGAAGTTCCAGGCAACGGACGTCAACTCCCTGCAGGTCTACGTCGTGAACGAGGCGGGTACTAACATAAACGACCCTGCCACGTTTTCGCGCCTTGACACCGACGACACCCTGGTTGTAATAAAAAACAACAGGGACGCAGAGTACGTTATAGTCGACATGTACGACAGAAACTACGACGACGCAACCGACGTCTACTACGGCGAGACAGTGCACGTTGACACGGGAGTAGACGACACGCCCCTCTGGAGGATTTACAGGGATGTTGACACAGTCCTTTATCTCCCCGGAGGCGGCCACCGAATCGACATTGACTGGGGCGGAGACTACAGCATAGACGGCATACAGATCATGCACCCGCAGGAGGCTGTCGCAGCCACCTATTTTGTCGGAACCAGCGAGGAGTCGACCGTAATCGAGTCCGTGATAACGGAGGCTGACGTGGGCACCACGAAGACCGCCGGCTGCTGCACCTTCACGGTCGAGGAATTCGGAGTCTCAGGGGCGCAAGCGGCATCAGTCACGGAGACGACGATGCGGGACCTGCCCGCTAACCTTGTCGTACCAGAGATTAGCGCGGACGCGAGCAAAAACCTCATAATAGTGGGGGGGCCCGCGGTAAATGGCATGAGCACGGTGACAGCCGAGCAAATAGCGGCGGCGAGCAAAAAATATCTCGTGAAAAAAGACGGCCGCAAACTAATCGTCGCCGGCTGGACCGCCTCAGACACAGTGGACGCAGGAAACGCCCTAATAGACTGGCTGAAGGCGAACGTACACTAAGAAGAACAGAGTCCGCGCCTTGGAGGAGGGGCGCGGATTTACATTATTTTTTCGGCATCCAAGTAGGGGTTTTCCTATAGGATACCCCTGCATCTCTTAGTGTTTTTTCCATCATAGATGCCTTATCCTGTGGTGCGAGGATTGAAGCCCTCCCCACTTTCTCCGACCCTGTTTTTTCCACGATACCTTCTTTTTGGCTAACATACGTTTTTTCCTTGTATTTTTTCCTGGTTTTCTTTCCGTAGAGTATTCTGTGGAACCTCATTTTATCTGGCTGGGAAAGCTTGCTTAAATCGTATTTAAAGATCATGTATGGTTCAAGACCCAGTCTTTCCAGTGTTGGCGTTGGCGGATCACCAATCAGTGTTTTCCCTTCCCTTAGTATGTTTTCCATGAAATTCGGGTCTTGGCCGGTAAATTCCGGGTCAGTGTATACGACTTGTATATTCTTGTCCAGGGTTTTCTCCAAGTCGAGTATTTTCTCAGAGATTTTTCCCTCGGCATTCCCGTCTTTCGTTATTATGCACAAGTCTATGTCGCTTCTATCATCCATGTCTCCTCTCGCGTATGATCCGAAGAGTATTACAGATTCCACTCCCTCAAGGTTCCTTAGTTCCTTTCGTATCTCATCTATCATCGTTTACCGAGTTTTTTGTAGCACAGTTTAACGATTTTGTCGTAGGCTTCCTGAACGTCTTCCAAGTCTTCTCTCGTCCATGACATGCTGTAGGCGAATTTCGGCCTCTTTTGGTTTTCAATGTACTGGAAGCTTCTCCATGCAGTCTCCGTGTCTTCGTTGAATATGAAATTGTTTTCATCGAGCATCTTCCTGACTTTCTGGTGTTTGTTGATGTGGACTCTCTCTTTGGCTGCGCAAGCCTCAATGAGTTGGTAGGCCGATAAAAAATATGCTTCGACTCTAGTGCCCTCGTAGTTTTCCGCGTTCACCGCGTCTTTATGGAATTTTTCGTGTAGCTTAAAGTGATTACCAAAAGTGCTCATTTCGTGATATAATATTACTAAAACCCCTATAAAAACAAGATTCGTAATACAATAACACGAAAAAAACAAAGGGATGTGGGAAACAACTTACTGCAACAACTGCGAATAACCATCTTTTAACCGAATTACTAAAATAATAAAAAAAACACGATGAATTGCCCCACCTGCCAGGAAAAAATACAAAACAAAAAATACATATTCTGTCCCATGTGCGGGAGTAAACTTAATGGAATTGATGGAGAGTACAATCCTGATCGCTTGAAGTATCTTCTCAGGCAAGACGAGGCTGGTTTGTTCATACACGACAATTTTACGTCTGTGAGGCATGCGGGAACGAGGCAGTGGACCGATGTCATCAATATCCGTCGAATAGGTGATTTCTCCCATCTGTACCTGAATAACCTCCACGTTTTCTCGTTGCTCACACTTCAACCTAAGTGCGCCATAGACCTGTACAGGATGGGTAAGCTAGTGGGCAGGGGGACTATCGGGATTGCAATGAAGGTGATTGGAACTGAGAAATTAATAAACTCAATGATTCGCACAGGCATGTTCTGGAAGATATTCGAATTCGATTCTATCCAAAAGAATTTTTTAG
>JBDRCA010000042.1:0-9657 GCA_043822165.1 Candidatus Altarchaeota archaeon | reverse complement strand
CGTTCCCGCAGCCAACATCCAGTATCCCCAACTCCAAACCAACATTTCTGAGAACCACCCCTCGTTCACGTCCTCGTAGATTTTATATTCCATGCATTCGCTTGTCATGTTTTCTTGTATATGTTTTTTCTGTGGCCTATGAGCGTTATTTCTATTATTTTTGTTGTGTCCTGTATGTCTGCTATTGCCCTGTAGTCGCCGATTCGTAGTTTGTGGTCTTGTCTTCCGGTTAGTTTTTCAAAGAAGTGATGTGGCTCTGGTTTTGTAGACATTATTTTGTCCCAGATTCGTTTCGCAAGTTTTTTGTCTGCTTTCTCCAGGAATTCAAGAGCGTCTGAGTCTAAGATTACGTCGTACATTCAGAAACCCAGCCTCTTTTTCGCGTCTTCTTCTGTTACGAAATTCCCTGCCTTTATTCTTTTTCTCGCGTTTTCTATCTTGAGGACTGCCTCCTGGCTCAACTCGGGTTGAGTTTTCGCTTTCTTGATGATGTAGAGCATTTTGCGGATTAATTCGTCATAACTTTCTCGTTTATATTCCTTGAATTGGTCCAGTTGGTGTTTCGTGTCCAAATTAATTTTTATTGTAGTCGCATTCATTTATACCACCATATATTATAGTATACCAAAGTATATAAATTCATATGCCGAGCGCAGTCAATACGGAACTGAATAATTTTTACCCGAACCATTCCTGGCCTGAAGCTACCTTTTTGTAGTCCGTTTTCTGGCCAATCATGTTTTTCGCGGCCTTAATGCCCGTGTCCATGGAGTAATCCATGTTGTTGTACCTGAACAAGGCGTTCCTCCCGAAGTAGCTCAAGTTTTCGATTCCGTCCAGGAAAGCGCGGATTCGCTCTAGATGCGTGAGGTAGTCGAGCGTGTAGAGGGGGTACGTGTGCTCCATTCTTTGCGTGAAGCAAGATAATACTTCGTCTTTTCTTACATCGCTTATCCGCATCAAATCCCCTATTACCCTTTCTTTCAGTTCCTCGTCGCTTAGATTCCATTTTTCGTCTCCTTTAAAGCAGGTTACCTCAAAGCAGAGAATGGTCTTTCTTTCAGGGGCGTTTTGGCTGCTGAAGTTTTTGGTTTCAGCTATCCGGTTGCTTGTGAATTTTTTCTCTGGCAAGTAAATCCAGTGTTCGTCGAATACTTTCCCGCGGTTAATGACCAGGTAGACGAAGACTATGGAGCGGAACCTGAGTTTTTCGGCGGCACCTAGTATGGTTTTCGGGGGCTCGGGTTTTATCAGTGAAACAAGGGTTGTCAGGGAGATGGTCGAGAAGAAGTGGTCGAATTCTTTAGTTTGTGTTTTGCCGCCACTTGTGAAGATAACGGAGCCGAATCGGTTTCCGTTAAGACTGATTTGTTTGATAGACGTGTTTAAGTTTATTGCACCTTTTGCAGCCAGTATTGCTTTTTCATATGCTTTCGCTATGGCCCCGATGCCGCCTTGGCGGGGATAATAGAATTCGGACGCGTAAGTGCGGGGCTTGTCTTTTCCGGGAACAACCGTGTTCACGAGCGTGTCCCAGAGACTGAGCAAGCTTATTCTCTGGGCAGCCCAGTCCGCGCTGATGCTCGTGCACGGGATACCCCAGGTTTTCTCGGTGTATTCGCCGAAGAAAAGCATGTAAAGCTTCCTGCCGAAGCGGTTAACCACCCAGGACTCGAACGAGTCATCCGGCTGCGGGTTAGAAAGATTCCGGAGCTTGATTTTCAAGTAATCGGCGAGAATACGAGCAGTAGTTGCCGGCGGCATCGAAAACATTGCGTTACCGACCTTGAGGGGATAATCAAAGAAACGGCCTTGAAGGAAAATCCTTGATTTACGCTCCTCAAGCACCAGGTTATCCCCCAAAAGATTCTTAAGATGCTCGATTAAGTAGTCTTCCTTGGTGTGGAAGCGGTGAGGCCCCAAGTCATAGGTGAAACCATCCGCCGTGAAGCTTTTCGCCAAACCACCTACTTGCGAATCCTTCTCCAAGAAAGACACGGAAACACCGTTGCCTGAAAGCTCGTATCCAGCACTCAAACCAGCCAAACCAGCCCCGAAAACACAGACCTCCATCTTAAACCATTAAATCAACAACTTTCCCCGCAACCTCTATCGACTTGCTCATGCCCCGGTCCTCAGGATAAATCTGCTCGCCACATGCAAGATAAAGATTCTCGAGAGGGGATTTATGAGAAGGTATGAGATTACGGTAACCTTTCATGAAAACAGGCGTCCCATAATCGCTCCTGTAGACGAAGACCTCTTCTACGTCCTCCCGCTTAAAGCCATGATAAACCTTCCTCAAGTGAGGCAGATACTCCTCCAAAAGCTCCTCGCCCTCCAACTTGTATAGCGAGTCATCCGTGGACGTGTAATTGGAGACATACAATATGTGTTTCCCATTGTATTTATCAAGGGAGACAAGATTAGTGTGCTCCAACAAAAGATTGAAGGGAATAGTCGAATCCCCGATGCTAAGCCAATAATAAGGAGACAAACCTCTCTTAAGCTTCAGTACCATGACGACTATGCCCTTGTGCCCGATTCTTAGGAGACTATCCCTGTAATCGAGCTCAGAGTCCGGAATAAGTTTCGCAAGCTCCGGCAAGGCGAGAGTAGACAATATCCTATCAAATCTGAATTCCCGCCCAGACACCATCAAGCCGACTGCCCTGCCACCCTCAACTATTAGTTTCTCGACCGGCGCACCAGTATGGATTACGCTACCAGAGCCGATAATCGCGTCAGCCAGCGCATCAACCAACACCTTAAAGCTCCCGTCCAAGTAGCCTAACTTCTCATTAGACATGGTCTTCGTGCGATTAGACTTCCGGAGCTGAATCTTGCTCCAAAACCAGGACAAAGGAACACTCTTGTAGTCGTCGCCGAACTTGGACTTCAAAAGATGAGCCCACACAGTCTCGTAACCGTGCTTGCCCATATATTTCGTAAGCCACTCGTCCGCGGAAACAGTGTCGAATCGAGTAGAATCCTTCACGAACCCCAAATAAAGAGTAATCAAACCGAAACGAAAACGCTCAGCAAAAGAAAGAGGATGAAATCTCAAAAGATCAAGCGGACCACCGAAATCGTAACATGCGCCGCCGGAATAAAAACCCATTCTGCTCTTGTGCCAACCCAGCTTAGCACCCAAACCGAGCTCGTCTATCAAAGACAAAAGCGCGCAGTCACAGACGTAGATGTGACGGTAAAACCGGTCAAGATGCGTCCCCTCAAACGGGAACGGCGCAGCAATACCGCCGAGAAAACCATCCCTCTCAAAGACTTCTACGGAAAAACCCTTCTTGGAAAGAAGATAAGCTGAAACAAGACCCGTCAAACCACCACCCAAAACCGCGACACTCATCTTAAATCAAGAATAGATTAACTATGACACCCTCACGAAATTATATGGCTGCTCCAGAGGCGAAAAATAAACATCGTCTTCCAGGAGGTCAAGGCTCGCGTTAAAATACTGGTTGAATACAAGCCTGAAAGAATTCACTGGAGTAATAGAATCATACAACTCCGCATCACCGCCATACGGTAGATAATAGGCGTTCAGAATGCTCATGCGCTCATTCAAGTCAGTGTCCGCCAATGTTCTGACAGTTAGAGTCGAAGCAGGGCCGTGATCCGCCTGGATTATGATGATTGGAGGCTCGGAGGATTCGGATAGTATACGGTCGATTGTCTCCTCAACGAGACGATTCAAGTAGTTAACCTGGTTCCGGTATCCATTGATGTATCCCTCCCTTGAACCGATATAATCATCGGCATCGCCTTCTGAGAACTCGCCCGTGTTTTCAACGAACTCGCCGTCAGGGCCAAAAACAAAGGGGGGATGCGGAGACATTATGTGAGCGAACACAAAAGTTGGTTCTTTCATTTCTGGTATCAAGGCTAGTTGGTTCAGGTAGAATAGGATACTGTTGCGGTGGCTTAAGAAAGGGTCGAGAGGCTCGTATGAACCTAGAATCCGAAGAGGCGTTTTCTGTATCAGCATGATCTCGAAGATGTTTAAATCCAGGTAGGAACTAAGATATTTTTTTTCATAGAATTGTCCGTCGACATAAACTAAGTATTTTTCGTGGTCGACGACCAAGTCTGCTGAAGGAGACTCGATTTGGATTCCGGAATTAAAAAAAACGTATGTGTAGCCTTTACTCCTTAAGAAACGAGCCACCTGATTATCATCCACTAACTGGAACAACGGGTGATAGTTCCTGGATCCCGCGCCAACCCGCTCGGCCACGTCATCCAGATACTGCATGTTAAGCGAGGATGCTAGAGACAGCCAAGTCCGGGGATAATTCGCCCTGCTGTTACTCGCAACGTGGAATCCTTTGCCTTCGAGATAATCCAGGAACCAAGAATTGTTATAACCGTATACTCTATCCAGCACATCTTCTCGAGCGTAAGCGTCAAGGATTATGTAGTATATGTCCGGCCGAGTGCCCGTCAATTCGGAAAGACTCTGATTTTGAGGAGGATGGATAGCACCTAATAAATCGCGTTGTTCGGTCAGCTCGAAGAAGAGGATGTTTAGTACGGGGATTAAAACAAGAATCAATGCGAAATTCCGCATATACCTTGAGAAAGCAGTCAAGTCCCTTCTTGTTTTCATAATCCACGCAACAATTAAAAGGAAGAAAACCGCCCCGGCTACCAGAAAAAACTCCCTGCTAGCAAGGCCGAAAGACGAAAACAACGCATGTAGCTGAGAGGGCTTAGTAAGTGAAGACACGTGGCCATACGAAAAGAAAAGCAGAATAAATAGGGATGCGACAATCTCACGTTTAACAACGTCGTTTAGGACTAGACGCAGGAAAAACAAGAACGCTAAAGTGGAGGCGACAACGACCATCAATGGCCTCCAAATCACGGAATAACCAAGCTCGTGGATGTTGTGCGAAAAAAGAAAGAGGACCGGATAAACTGCGAACAAGACACTGTTAGGCAGCTTAAATTTCATTTTCTCGTTCTCATAAGATAAAGAATACGCTCAGACGACTGTATTTTATCTGACTTCTCTATCTCGAAGAATTCTTTGAAAGAATCTTCAAAGGATTCTTTCGAGTAATCTGTGAATACGTCTTGTCTGGTTGAAAGAAGCCTCTGGACCTTGGGGTCGGATTTGGGTATGAACTCTATTACAAGCCATTCACATATGTCTTTGAAGAAAGACGCAATCTTGTGAAAAGAAACATTGTTTGCTATCGCGAGGTGGTGGATTAGTGCAAGCGCGAGAACTGCATCAGATGGACCCCTGTCGACAAGAGACAACCTCTCCTGGTTCGCCCAGCCAGTGTTCGGAGACGGGTTAGTCAAATCAAGTAGGAGAGGGAGGACATTTACTTCGTTTTCATCTGCACAACCGAGGTAATTCAGCTCGACGCACGCTGGATCACTGTCAAAAGAAACTACATTTATTCCCTGCTTGCCCGCAAGCCTGCTGAACAAGCCCGTGTTTGAGCCCATATCCCATAAAGTCCGCGGTTTAATGCGCTCCAGATAAGAGGCTACGATTTCTTTTTTATGCTCGATAGCATCAGGTGAATAACTGTCATCACAGTAGTAGTCGGACCATTGACTATGCCTTGGATTCCAGTTCAAGGACTGGATGAAAGAGGATAAATCATCTATTAAACTGGAAAGCTTCCAGAGACTCATCTTTCCTTCAATCTTTTTCTTGTCGAAGGTCTTGGCGGAAAAATGCCTTTGACTCGATGAATGCAGGTGAACGTGAAAAAGAATGGGTAGAGTAAAGTAGGTCCTGTATGGCAGAAGACGCGAGGCAAGATCCAAGGGTATGCCGTCCTGGTGAACCCTCAAAAGCTGGCCTAATCGGACATCCCTGTATTTCATAAGAGACAACGGAGCAAGGAAATGCTGGCAAAACTGCTTGTATGCAATCCAAGGCTTGCCCTCCTTGTATATTTCAAACGAGAGCGTGTCTATGAGAACCGGTTTTCCATTAAGGAATTGGATGTTGTAGGCGCTCGCATCCTTAAGGGACATTCCGTATTCAAGCGCTTTCTTCTGTACATTAAGCGTTAAAAGCGCGGCATCCTTAAGCTGGTTGAAAGACCACTCGTAAGGATATGATATGAAGGGTATTCTAGTCGGTTTTATAGTCTTGTAGGCGCTCCCGGATGAATCGGATGATTGTTTAGTTACTTCCTCGTGAGGTATCAACCAGCCAGACTCCACCAAAGTATCATATAAACCAGACTGCATGAGCAAGTCATATTCCTTGCTATAAGATTGATTTATCTGCCGGAATATTACACCATCTTTCTCAAACACGAATCCGCTTGGATCGCGGAAAGAAGCAGGATTAACCTGTGAACTCATTTTCTCCCAGACAATAAATTCTTTATGAAATCAAGAAGCCGGGACCACCAACTCTTAACAGTTAGAACCAAGCCGAGTAAACCGGCGATGAGAACCTGTATGAACAAGCTGCCAGTACCTGGATCAATATAGGCGCTCACATCCTGTGAAAGCAAAAACATCAAGACCAGGACAATGTACCTCATTTCAAACTGGAAACCTCCATTTTAAGCTTACTAATATCCCTTGCTAGATTTAATACAACAGACAATTTCGGAAAACCCAGTCCTCCCCCATGAAACACAGCCTTCCCAACCATCCGAGGCCTGTGAGACACCGGAACCTCAACAATACGGAAGCCTGCTTTCTTAGCCTTTATGAGAAGCTCTGCGTCAGACAAACCGGTATTGCTTAGAATCTCGAATTTGACGAATACATCCTTTCGCACGAGCTTGAACGCGCAGTCCACGTCGCGGACGCGCAAGCCGAATACTATGCGGATTAGAAGATTATAGACTTTGGCGGCGACAATCCTGCCTAATGGGTCCTTCCTATCCACCCTGTATCCGACAACGAGCTCCGCGTCATCTATCTGAGCGAGAAGTTTAGCTAGCTCTGACACGTAGAATTGATCGTCAGCGTCCGTGTAAAAGATGAGAGGATACTTTGCACTCTTATAGCCAAGCTGCATGGCGGCGCCGTAGCCGGGGTCATCTTTAGGCTGGATTACGAGGCGAACACGAGAATCTTTTGAGCCCATGTCTTCGACTATCGAGCGCGTATCATCCGTGGAACCCTCATACAAGACCACGATTACTTCGAATGCTCCTGCAAGCTCGGAAAGAACCGAGACGCATGAGTAGACGACGGAACGAATACTCCCCTCCTCATTGTATGCCAGGAGAAAAACACTCAACTCAGGCTTCACTTTACCCTCCTGTAGACCTTGATGGGATACTTGTCGTCGACCGACTTAACCAAGACACAATTACCCAGGATATAGTCGTGGATTACGCCAGCGTACTCGTCAAGGTAGACGCTCTCCCGGACCACGAAAAACCGGACGCTCTCCCCTTCTGCTTCCCCGATGATGCGCTCCTCGATGCCAGGGTAATAGCTCGAATAATCCAGGTGCAAGTACTTGGTCGGCGAATCCCGCCTGGAGATGAAATAGATTAAAGGCTCGTTGGGAACGACCAGGACTTTCTCGCCTGCGAGCGTATTATCCTTTACGTACTCGGAGGCTTCCATGAATTTTCCGAGCATCCTGTATTTGGTGATGTAGTGGTATTCGACAGCCAGCTTGAAGATAGTTGGCGTGAACATGAGGAGAATCAGAATTGTTATCACGGTTCCTGCTTCCCTGTCTTTTAGTTTAGACGATGCTTTCCAAATGTCGAGGATTGCCTTCCCGGCGAGCATGCATCCGAAGAAAAGAGCGGGGACATAGTAGTGGGGGAACTGCTGGAAAAAGGTGGGGACAACAGAGATTAGGAAGGATGCGTGAATCACGGATTCGTCTGAAGCCAAATCTTTCCTGCGCAGCAGAGACAAGACAGACGAAAAAGAGAGAATCCAGAGTATTGGATACAAAATGAAGTTGCCGTACGAGTACTCGATGATTTCGCTGAGAGGGGAAGACCCGTATCTCCCGACGATTGAGAGCATTGAATTTAGCGCTTCCCCGAGCAAGCCGAGAGATGCGAAATAAGCCATGAAGACGATGAAAGGAATAACTGAGAAGAACGCGAAAGAGACAGCGTAACCGATTCTCCTGCTGGTCAGGACATAATGACAAAACACCGCAGCCAAAACCAACAAACCCACCTGCTTATACAAAAAAGATACTCCCAACAAGACGCCGGACGCCAAAAGATGCCGAATGCCCCCAGACTTTAGATGCTGGAGATAACAGAGTAAACCCAAGCCAGAAAACAATACGACAAACTGCTCGGACAAAAAGCTCAAGCCATTGAAGAGCGGGAGACCCAGAAGATACATGAAGGAAGCCGCAAGAGCCGATTTCCCATCCCAGAGGATGCGAGCTAGCTCATAGAGAATGTACGCTGAAGCAAGATTGACCATCAATACTGCAACCTTGAATCCCAGCAACGAGTCCCTGACGAGAAGATAAACTAAAGCGGAAGTATAATGCATTCCGGGAGGCTTAAAGTCGAAAAAATCCCTGTAAAGAACCCCGCCCTCCGCGATACCCTGCCCAACAACCATGAAAAAACCGGCATCACGGTCAATCAGAGAATCAACGTAGATGACATGCAAGAGCGCGCCGAAGGCCAGGACCAACAGAACCTTATCTTTCATTTATGATGATATTAATTGAAACAATAAACTTTAAAGTAGAGGTGAGGAAGCGTTTCCGCCAAGCCTTAGAGTATCTTCTCTATTTTGCCGTATTTTTTTGAGATGTTTCTTATGCCGGCGACAGCCACGATCTCCCAGAAGATGTGGGTGCCCTCTTTCTTGCTGAGCTCTTCCAGCTTGTTTAATCGGTAGGACACGGATTTCTCGCTCAAACCCACTTCCCCGGCAATATCCTCCTGACTCCAGCCCAAACCCCTAAGCTGCACAATCCGGCACAACTTATCGTCATAATCCATAACACTAAAGATATTGGGAAAAAAGAATAAAAAAAGGCTATAACAGATAGAGCATGGAAGAATATAACTACAAAAAACCCCCAAGAAAAGTAGTTATATAAGATAAATGCTGACACAATACTGTCATAGAATGAAGAAAATCCTCACAATCGCGGGCTCAGACCCCTCCGGGGGTGCAGGAATACAGAGGGACCTTGCAGTATTCACCGAACTCGGATGCTACGGGCTCTCAGCGGTAACAGCAGTGACATCGCAGAACACCCGCGGCGTCAAAGAATCATACACAGTGCCCGCGCAAACCGTGAAAGCACAAATAACGACAATATTTGCCGACCTCCCGCCAGACGCCGTCAAAACCGGGATGCTCGCATCCAAGGAAAACACGGAAGAAGTCTACAAAACCCTAAAGAAAGAAAAGGTCGGAATCCTCGTCGTCGACCCGGTAATCAAGTCAAGCACAGGATACGCACTCCTGGAAGAGGACGCCCTAGATGCTATGAGAAAGCTCGTGGATATTGCGACCATCTCAACACCCAATGTTAGGGAAGCGCAAGTCCTGTCAGGAGTGAGGATCAAGTCCGCGGAAGACATGCGGGAAGCAGCAGAAGAGATAGGGGACTGTGTGATAACGGGAGGAGACGAGGACGCGAAAGACCTATTATACTATGAAGGAGAATACGCGGAATTCCCAGGACTGAAAAAG
>JBDRCA010000041.1:0-4605 GCA_043822165.1 Candidatus Altarchaeota archaeon | reverse complement strand
TAAGATATGCTCTCGTCTTGTCGGCTGGCATCCTCTGGGCCAGAATCGAGTTTATCGCGTAATTTCTGTGGGACTCGCAAACCCGTATGAAATCGACGCTCGTGCCCTCCCTTAGCGCTATGTTTTCCGCGGCTTCAACGTCCATTCCATCCTGATACGAGAAATCGGAGAAAACGTACATTCTCTTCGTCGTGTTTTCGCCGCCTAAAAGGTCTTTTGCGAAATACATGGCGTCCCCGAGGCTTGCGGGGGAGCCTGATGCTGCAAGCTTGTCTAAAATCTCCAGTGCCTTGTCTGGTGTTGCCTTCTTCAAGGCGAGTATGGGTATTTTTTCAGCTAAGACGATGGCTACTGTGTCGTCTTGCGTTAGGGAGCCGACGACTTTTTTGGCTGATTCTATTGCGGCGCTGAACCGGTTGGGGCTAACATCTGTTGCCTTCATGCTGGCTGAGGCGTCCAAGACTATTATCACGGCTTCGCGTTCTGTGACGACGTCCATTGTCTTGTAGTAGGGGTCCGCGACCGAGAGTATGAGGAATGCCAGTATCATAATCTGGACGAGGAGCAGGGGGTCGGATACGAATTTTTTGAGTGCTGAGCGGAAGCGCTTGGATTTTTCGATGTGTTGTATGAACATGATGGATGAGAATATGATTCGCCTGGGTTTTGGTTTCAGAAGATATAGGAGGATGAGTGGTATGAACAGCGTGAACGCCCACAGGGCGTTCGGGTATCCCAGAAAAGAGTTAAGCGGAGGGTAGGCTGGCATTTTCCATTTCTCTGTTTATGAGCGATACGAAGGCTGGGAAAATCGGCGCGTCCGTGACGACCGTGTAGAAGTCGACGCCGAGGCGGTCGCACATCTCCCTTACCGAGTAAGTGTGTTCTATGAGGCTTTTATGGTAGTCTTGCTTGAATTTCGGGGACATAAACGAGCGCTCTTCTGCGTGGTCTTCCATGTCTTCGAATATTATGTCGTCGGTCCACGACAGGTTTACTTCCGCGGGGTCGAGGACTTGCACGAGCAAGAGTTCCGCTGACGACTTGGCTATCCTGAATATGCCTTCCTCGAGTTCGGGCAGGGGGCTAAGAAAGTCGGAGAAGAGTATGACGTAGGCTTTCGAGCGTATCATGGTCTGGTATTCCTGCATGCAAAGCGGAAGGTTGGTTTTGCCTGATAGTTCCGTGGAGTTTAGTATGTCTATTGCCTTGAAGAAGTGGGTTTTGCCTCTGGAAAGCTGCAGTACTGACCGCAGCCTCTCCCCGAACAATGATATCGAGAATTTCTCGTTTTCCTGTATCGCAAGGTAGGCGAACCCGGCCGCAAGGCTTCCGGCGTAATCGAACTTGCTCATCCCGGAGAGCTTGAATTTCATGGAAGAGCTCGCGTCAATGAGGATGTGGAGCGCCAGGTTTTTTTCTTCCTCGAATCTTTTGATGTATAGTTTCTCGGTTCTGGCGTAAATCTTCCAGTCCACGGTCTCGGGGTCGTCTCCTGGGAAATACTCGCGGTGGTCGACGACTTCGATGCCCTTGCCCTGCTGTATGCTCTTCTTCGTGCCCGCGTATATGCTCGTAACCCTCCTGCGGGACGTTAAAGCGAGCTTTTTCAGCTCGTCTATAAAGGATGCGTCAATGGGCATTTACGGCTTCCTCCGATTACTACCCTACTTCGTGGAGTATTTCGTCGATTACTTCGTCCACGGTCAAGCCTTTGCGTTCCGACTCAAAGTTTAGTATCAGTCTGTGCCGCAGCACCGGGTAAGTCATAATCTTGACGTCCTCCTTGTTCACGTAGTTTCTCCCTGACAAAAGCGCCCTCGCCTTGGCGGCGAGCACGAGCCCTATGGCCGCCCTTGGGGATGCTCCGTAGTCTAGGTACTGTTTCGCGAACTTGTTTTTCTCCGGCCGCGTGTTCGTCACGATGTCCAAGACCTTGTCTTTTAATTCGCTTGAAATCGGCATCTTCCTCGTCAAATCCTGCAGGATTAAGACCTGTTTCTTGCTGAGTATCTTCTCGACCGACGGCGACTCCTCTGAAGTGTACAAGCTGATTATCTTGTCTTCATCCTCTTTCTCCGGGTACTTGACGAGAATCTTCAGTAAAAAACGGTCCAACTGCGCCTCAGGCAGGGGATACGTTCCCTCCATCTCAATTGGGTTCTGCGTCGCCAACACGAAAAACGGAGGATCAAGCTTATACGTCGTATTCCCAACAGTCACCTGGCGCTCTTGCATAGCCTCCAAGAGCGCGGACTGCGCCTTAGGAGTCGCCCTGTTAACCTCGTCGGCTAAAACCACGTTAGAGAAAACCGGGCCCTTCTCGAAATGGAAGCTTTTGTGCCCGGTATCGTCTTCCACGATAATGTATGTGCCGGTTATGTCGGAGGGCATGATATCCGGCGTGCACTGAACCCGCTTGAAAGACAAATCCATGACGTCAGAGAGCGTGCGAACCAGGAGAGTCTTGCCGAGGCCCGGGAAACCCTCTAGCAAGGCGTGCGTCTGAGTGCAAACTGCCACGAGAACCTGCTCTAAAACGTCTTTCTGGCCTATCACGACTTTCCCTACTTCGCTTCTGATGCTCCCGTAGATGTCGCCTAAGGCAGAGTATACTTTCTTCACTTCTTCCTTGTCAAGCTTGTCTTTTCCGTCGGCCTCCTCAACCATTTTCCAGAGGCTTTTTCCCTTATCTGTCATATTCAACTTCCCTCCAACAATTTCTCAAAGTAAGTCCTGACGAGCTCCTCCTGCTCGACAGGGTAATCCTTGTAGTCTTGCCCGGATTCCACGTCCGGCATTACGTATTGTTCGGGCGCGAACTCTTTCACGCCCTCTGAGACGTCGATGTCTCCCCCGTATTCGGGGTGCATCTCCATTGAAACGTCCTGGCCCCAAAGGTTCGCTGAACCAGGCTCCCCGTAAATGTCAAGTTCCGCGTCGCCGCCCACTCCCGTCCCGTCCCCGGAAATCGGGCCCTCGGAGAACCCTGGCTCCCTGCCTCCCGCGGAAGCACCCAACTGGTCTTCCTCCTCCTCTGTTCCGTAGTCCTCGCTTGACTCCCAGATTCCGCCGCCGAAAAGGCGCTCCCCCTGCATCCTAATCTCCCTGCCGGCTTTCGCAAGCGCGGTCTGCCTCCAATCCATGTTCAAAATCATGTCCTGGTAGCTGACTACTGTGACGGTCAAGAAGATGAATGCCAGAATAATCGTGGTAAGAGTCCTGTACGTTAAATCCTCCATGTCGACGAACGTCGAGTAACCTACGCCGTCCAATTTGCCTGAAACCGAGACCATCAAGTCATCAACGATTATGTTGCTTCTCCCTTGATTCTCGTAGGCGGTCAATAGGCTGCCGTCCAAGGAAGGGTTCCTGTGTTCGAGTTGGTCTATGATTTTTGGCTTGAACAAGAGCTTTATGATGACTAAGAGCTCAATGTAGAGCGTTGCGGGGATGATTGCGTACCAGGTCTTTACTCCGATAAGCTGGAACAGGAGTGTGAAGCCGATTATGGCGGCCAAGTATAGTATCATCCACCCGTAGATTCGCGTGAACCAGTAAGTCCTCTTTGCCTGTCCCAGTTGTCTTTGTAGTTTCTCCTTCATTTAAAGGTTTCGTATCCTCCCTGCGTAGTATTCCGTGTCGTTTAGCTTGGTCTCAAGTTTTGAGAGCGAGTATTCGAGTTGGTTTAAGGCTGCCTCCATATCGTTGTGCTGCTTCCTCAAGTCGTCTTTGACTCTGCCGCTTTCCAGCTCCCCTATGCTGTCGTCCATGTCTGCCAGCCCGTCATCCAGGTCGTTTACCTTGTACCTTATCTCCGTCGCCCTGTCGTTCAAGTACAGTACTGACGCGTCGATGTTCCCGAACAGGTTCTTGAAGGTGTCTAACTGCGCGTTTTTCTCGTTGAAGTTCTTGGTTAATGAGCCGAAGTCTTTCACGGTCTTGTCCAGTTCCTGCTGGGTGTCCGACAGCTGTTTCTGGTACAAGGCGTTCTCTGTGCGCAGCTGATTGAACATGTCCCCGAGGCTTGACTCGCGCTGCCGGCTTATGTCCAATGCACTGAAGTACTCGTCAATCAAGTTCTCTTTTTCCTCCAATGTCTTCTCCCGCTCCGCGAGAAGCATGTTCCTATCATTCAATTCGTGCTGGGTCCGGTTCAACTCATTATACGTGACCTCTATCTCCGCCCTAGCGTTCGTGTAGCGTTTCCCAAGGTCGTGGAACGTGTACTTGTAGTAAACAGAAAGCCCTACGACAGAGACAATGGTCAAAAGTAACAGCCCCATCAAGGCATAGTTTATGTCGCGCTTCATACCGCTTTAAAGATTAGAGTATAAGGTTAAATTTAGCTTTATTCTCCCTGTATTAACGACATGATAGTGCGCAAGAAACGGCTTGTAAAAGACGAGGCAGCTGATAAACTCAAGGCGTCAGGACGGTCCACTCAGCTGGACGCGAGAATGCTCGTCCCAAAGCTAGACGAGGTTGGTGCCGCCTACTCACAAGAAGATAGAGCCGAGCAACGAAGCATCCGCACTAAAATGGGCGCAGTCTTCATACAGGCCTTCTGCGACCTGCACGCTCAGCCGCCGGAAAAACAGCTTG
>JBDRCA010000040.1:0-4433 GCA_043822165.1 Candidatus Altarchaeota archaeon | reverse complement strand
GTGGCGGCCCAAGTAATCCAGTATCTTTTTTGGTAGTTTATCCTCTGTCATCTCCTAAACTACTTACCCCCCAGCTTATATATTAACTCCAGTTACCGGGCGGTTACCTAAACCTTCTCGAATACGTCCCTGCCTAGCCCGCACAACGGGCAAACCCAGTCTTCAGGAAGCTCCTCGAATGGTGTTCCAGGAGATACGTCTGCTGGAGGATCTCCTTTTTCAGGGTCATACACGTAACCGCACACAGTGCACGCGTACTTGTCCATCCTAGTATTCCTCGCACATTACTTCAAAATAGCTTGTCGGGTGATCGCATGAAGGGCACTTTTTCGGCGCAGCCGCTCCCTCGTGCACGAAACCGCATTTACGGCACACCCACGAAACAGGTGCGTCCTTCTTGAAGACCGTGCCGCCCTCCATCTGAGCGAGCACTCTCTTGTATCTTTCTTCGTGGTGTTTCTCGGCTTTCGCGATTGCGCGGAGCCTGCGCGCTATCTCCGGGAACCCCTCGTCTTCGGCAATGCCCGCGAACTCGGGATACATGGTCGTGTGCTCGTATGCTTCGCCGGCTATCGCGGCCTTCAGGTTCTGGGGCGTGTCCCTGAAGGTAGTCGGGCACTCTGCTTCGACGCTTACGGCGCCGGAATCATCGCCGGATTCCGCCTTCAACTCGTTAATCAGACGAAGAAGCCATTTGGCATGCTCGCGCTCGTTCTCGGCGGTCAGTAGGAAAAGCTCTGACAACTGCTCGTATCCCTCTTTTTTAGCGGTTTTCGCGTAAAACGTGTATCTGTTTCGGGCTTGGCTTTCCCCGATGAATGCTTTAGCAAGATTCTCAATGGTCTTTTTCATTTTCATTTGTGGATTTATTACACTCCTTATTTATATATCAAATCCCTGGAAAACATGAGAAGATATTACTACAACGTCGCCTTGCGCGACGGCTCAAAAATTCTTTTAAGACCGATCAAAAAATCTGATGCTCACTTTATGATAGACTTGTTCCACCGCTTCAGCGAGGAAACAATCTTCGAACGATTCTTCGAAAGCATAAAGGACATGACGCTTGATGAACTCAAGTTTTACTTGGATGTCGACGAAAAAGAAAGGTTCGCATTAGTTGCCGAGCTATCCGGCAAAGGTATTCTTTTGGGCGTCGCCCGCTACATGGGCAACGGAGAATCCGCCGAGTTCGCGTTGGTTGTCGCCGACGAGTGGCAGGGAAAAGGCCTCGGCACATTAATGCTCAAGCACTTGATCGAAATCGCCCGTGAAAACGGAGTGAACACGCTCACGGGGCTCGTCTTTAAGAGCAATTCTCACATGATACATTTGATTAAGATGACGGGTTTGCCGTTCACATCGTGTTCGGTCGACAACGACATACTCATGTATGCCCTCAGATTGTTTTAGGATTAGTGTCCTCGCATTCGCTTCAAATGCTTTTTCTTCCGTCTAGCGTCCGTGTGGCTAGTCTTCCTACCCTGCTTTGGCATAAGAAAAATAAATAGGAGGCCGAGAATATAAACTGATTTACGCGGTCTCGTCTCCTGAGGGCGGAGTCACGACCTCTGCACCTTCGGGCGGAGTCACGACTGTCTCCCCTCCAGGCGGAGTAGCAGGAACAGCATCGGCTGCACGCGTCAAATCCATCATCTCCCTGAAGGAGGCTGCAGTAGTCTTTCCTGCCAGTATCATCTCATTCCATGAGTTCATGGTTGACGTACCCAGTTTATACGCTGCACCAATCATTGGTGGCGCGGCAATGACACCAACTGCAGTACCACCAAAACTAGATGCAGTAAAAGGGGCCGTAACGCCGAGAGCTCCGATCATCCATGTCGCAGTCGCCTTGCTGGCCATCGCAATCCCGTGGCCTGCAGTGGCGAGAGCATCCAATCCTACTTGAGTCCTGGCTTTGTTAACGTCACTTAAATCCGGCAGAGCCCTGTCGACAAGCTCCATTGCCTTCTCCCGAAAATTTTTAGTTCTTCCAACAGCCATGCGAATCACCTGTATATGATACCGGGAACCAGGCTTTAAATACCCTGCGCTTCCTTGATTCGAGCCTGCATTATAGCGGAAAGTTCGGCCTGAAAAACCTGCCTCTGCTCGTCCGAGAGCTCCACCAAGTGGAACTCCGCAATCATTATGTCGTTTATGTTCGGGACAATCCCCAGTTTAGAGCAGACGGGGTCTCCGAAGATTTCCTTTAGTTTGGGACTAGCATCCAAATCGTCCATAATGTTGCGGAGAATGTCCAGGCGAACACCGACTAACGGCTCGTCAAGCTTGTCTGCGATGCTCGCAAGATTCTCGCTCCTTTTATCTAAATTATTTGAGTCAGTCATTGTATACAAATAATCGGTGGATGCATTTAAATACCAGTTTGCGAACTCATACAATGCGGTTTAGAAGCATACTGCGGATCACGCAGATTCATTTAATCCTGATTCACAAGGTTTTCTGGGAAGCATGATAAATACTTGAAAGTTTATCTTATATCATGTCTTACGCGATTTCCGTCGAAGGCTTGAGCAAGCACTTCAACGGCTTAAAGGCCGTCGACGATATAACGTTTCGCGTCCGGGAGGGGGGGATTTTCGCGTTTTTAGGGCCTAACGGAGCGGGAAAGTCGACGACCATAAAGATGCTGACGACGCTCCTGAAGCCCACTTCCGGGAAACTCTCCGTCAACGGCTTCGACTGCCTTGAGAGACAGTATGACGTGCGCGCGTCAATTGGGATAGTTTTCCAGGACCAGAGCCTCGACGAGCAGTTGACGGCTTATGAGCACATGGTTTTCCACGCCGCGCTCTACAAAGTACCAAAGAATCTTCGGGCTGAGAGGATAAGTAATGCACTTGACATGGTCGGCCTCTGGAATCGCAGGAACGACTTCGTGCGCACGTTCTCAGGCGGCATGAAGCGAAGACTCGAGATTGCAAGGGGTTTGATACACCACCCTAAAATACTTTTCTTGGACGAGCCGACTCTTGGCTTGGACCCGCAGACCAGAAACGCTATCTGGGAGCACATTAAAGTCTTGAACAGTGATGAGGGCGTGACGATTTTCATGACAACCCATTATATGCCGGAAGCGGAAGCCGTCGCGGACGAAATCGCGATAATAGACGTGGGCCGCATAGTAATCCAAGGCAAGCCGGCGGAAATAGAAGCCGAGACTAAAGCCAAATCCCTCGAGGAAGCCTTCCTCAAGCTTACCGGCTACTCTATAAGGGAGGAACACGCGTCCTCAATGGATAGGATGCGCATGCGACAGAGGATTATGCCAAGATGATTGAAACAGTCTACGTCATGTGGCTAAGACAGCTCAAGAGATACTGGCGCTCAAAGCCCCGCCTAATAGGCTCGTTGGGGCAGCCGATTCTTTTCCTGGTGGCATTCGGCTTCGGGTTAAACCCAATCTTCAGGAAGGCAGGGGAGGGAGACTACATACAGTTCCTGGCTCCTGGAGTCATCGCGATGAGCATATTGTTCACTTCCATGTTCACGGGGATAGAGGTCGTCTGGGATAGAAAATTCGGGTTCCTGAAGGAGACGCTGGTCGCCCCAATACCGAGGACTCACATAATGATTGGCAAAACCTTGGGCGGTGCGACGGTTGCCTTAATCCAGGGCATCGTAATCTTCGCCTTGACACTGGTCATAGGGTTTCGGCCGGAGTCAGTTACGGCGCTTCCTCTCGCGCTCGTTTTCGCAGCGCTCATAAGCATTCTCTTCACGGCGATAGGCACCGCAATCGGCTCCCAGATAGATGACTTGCACGCCTTCCCCATGATAATGAATTTTCTCGTCATGCCGATGTTCTTCCTCTCAGGAGCCCTCTTTCCGGTGGATGGGATACCATCTTTCATCCACGCCCTCGTAGTCGTGAACCCGCTGTCATACGGCGTGGACGGGCTGAGGGGCACTCTCGCAGGAGTCCACACGTTCAGCCTGGCAACAGATGTTGCAGTCCTCGCAACGCTGTCAGTAATAACTAGCATAACAGGCGGGATACTGTTCAAGAAGATAGAGCTTTAGATCGGAGTTAAGCGTATACTCAACGTTGGTGGAAATCTGGGGGGATGCAGTCAGCGGGGTTTTAAATAATCCGCTGCTGCAAACGACCCCGGTAATCAACCGAATCCGCGGATTATTCCGCGAGCGTTACGTTTTCTGCTTTCGGTCCTCTGTCACCGTCGACTACGTCGAATGTGACGCGGGTTCCTTCATCTATTCTGACGCCCTGGGCCAGACCGCTTTCGTGTACGAAGTAGTCTTTACCGTCGTCGCCAGTGATGAAACCAAAGTGCTTGTTTCTGTTGAAAAACTTCACTGTGCCGTCAACCATTGATATTCACCTCCTTCATCGTTAATCCATAGAATAAAATGTTGAGAGGCATCGTGGAATTTTAGTAGAACAAATT
>JBDRCA010000039.1:0-5124 GCA_043822165.1 Candidatus Altarchaeota archaeon | reverse complement strand
TTAATCAGTTCTTCCTTATAGAGTTGCCCTGCACTGGGCTGTTGTCGGGCACACCGGGTTTTGGCCGGGGCAGTTCTGGCACGGTAGAGTGTTCCAGTCAACGCAGCAGCAAGCGTATGAGCCGTCGTAGCTGTATGATGCAGATGCCACGCAGCTTGTCTTGCATTGGCCGCTGATGGCTGCGAGCTTTGCTTGCGCCCAGTTGCTGCACGCTGCTTCGGAGCCTATCACGGGGCTTCCCCCAGCACCGTTGTTAATCCACTGGTATCCGTTAACTCCCTGGTCTGCGCAGTAGTCGTCGCAGTCCGGCTGGCACTCGCAGTCAGCGTCACAGTACGAGTAACCAATGCAATCAAAATCCGACTCGCATTCCTCGCCGGGCTCAATCAAGTCGTTCCCGCAAACCGGCGGATAACACTTCAAGCAATCCTTGTACTGGGATTGAGGCTGGCTTTGGCTTACGTTCCTGCAAAGAATGCTCGCGCAGTCTCCGTCGCAGCCCGGCTTCAAATAGTATCCATCATCCTTGGGGCACACTTCAGTGCACTTGTAGCACCCGCACGCAGTGTTCTGCTCCAAGACATTATGGTTCAAGTCACACGTCAGCGAATCAACCCAACCCGCACCCAAGATGGAGCAGTCCCTCTTGCACCAGTAGCACGGCGTATTCGGGTAAAGCTCGCATCTCTGGCAGTTCGTGTTGCATGCTCCGTCGCATGTGTTGTCGTCGTGGAGGCTTCCCTCGCAGCTCGATGTTACCGTGATGGTCGTCGTCGTTCCCGGAGTCGTTGTCGTCCCCGGCGTCGTAGTGGTTGCAGGCTGCGTCGTCGACGGCACAGTGGTTGCCGTTGCTCCCTGGCATACTACGCTGCACCGGCAGTTGGTCAAATCAAGCGTGCAGTCTTTGACTGTCATGCCTTTCTCGTCGCAGCTGTCCTGGCAGTGGTCGTCGCATTCGCCCTTGTTCCACGCGCACCCGAGCGTTGTCGCAACAGGTTGGCCGTCTTCCCCGAGGCATTGGCCCGCCACGCAGCGCTCTTCGGCTCCGCAGGTTCCTATCGTCAAGGCTTTTACTTTGCCCTTGCATTCCGCCTTCTCTGTTCCAGGGAAGGCGCAGTAAAAGGTCGTGTCGTCTCTTTTGACTGTGTTGCCGTCGCACCGAAGCTTTCCTTCCTGGTCTGCCTGGCACTGGCTTGAATTATAGCACGCGATCCCGATGGTTGTCGTGGCGGGAACAGTGGTCGTGGCGGGAATAGTTGTCTGGGGCTGAGTGGTCGCCTTGGCGACGGTTGTCGTCTCGGTGGCAATCGTCGTCGCAGGAACCGTAGAGCTTGTTTCAGCGGCCGCCGTCTGCTGGCTTTGCTCGTCGTTGTCGCATATCTGGTTCGCGTTCTCGTCGAGGCAGCATTCCGCGCCTACTCGGATGTATGGTTGATTACAGACTACCTCCTGTGTCTGTGGTGCAAGCTGGTTTATGCAGCCTGACGCAAAAACAATCAATGATAGTATCGTCAACGTCCAGATTCTTTGATTCATTTTTTTTTCTCCTGTGCTTTGTCGAATTCCTTTTTGGCAAGGCCTAGGGAGCGGGCCAGTTCCGGCAGCTTTTTCCCGCCGAACAATAATAAGACTATGAGCAGTATCAAGAATAGTTCCTGGTTTCCGAGCATTTTATTTTTTCTTTTCCTCTTTCTTAGATTTTGCTTCGAGCAAGTCGCCGAATCTCTCGACAGCTCTCAGCAATTCTATTGGCAGGGCGTAGACGACCGTCTGCGAGTGATCGGATGACAAATCGTTTATGGAGTGGAGCGTGCGAAGATGCAGTGCCCCAGGGGTTGAGTAGAGTGTTTTCGCGGCTTTCGCGATGTTTTTGGCTGCTGCTACTTCACCTTCCGCGTTAATGATTACTGCTCTTTTCTCCCGTTCTGCTTCAGCCTGTTTTGCCATCACCCTCTTCAGGTTCTCGGGAAGCTCTATGTCTTGGAGCTCTATCCCGGTTACGTCAATCCCCCACGGGTCAGTCGCCTCATCAACGATTTTGCGGAGTTCATCGGCGATTTTCTGGCGCTCGGACAAAAGCTCGTCCAGGGACGCTTCACCGGCTACGTTTCGAAGGCTTGTCTGCCCGTATTTTGAGACCGCGTAAAAAAAGTCTTTAACGTTCAGTATAGCCTTGGCAGGGTCTTTTACTCGGAAGTATATTACAGCGTTAATCATGACTGGCACGTTGTCTTTGGTCATGACTTCCTGCTTCGGGATGTCGACTGTCTTGATGCGGGTGTCGACTATCCTCAAGTCATGGTATAATGGGACGAGCAAGTTCAATCCTGGTTTCCTCAGGCCGATGAATCTTCCGAATCCGAAGAGCACTCCCTGCTCGTACTGGTTTATGACCCTGATAAACGAGATGCCCATTTTTTTAGTCCACCTCCTCCACAGCCCGCAAGACTTCGAGCGGCACCGCGAAGACGACGGTGTTGGTTTGATCGGATGATATGTCGTTTAACGCGTGTAGCGTCCTAAGATGCAGCGCGCCTTTTACTCCGTAAAGCGTCTTCGCGGCCATGGCAAGGTTGTCGGAGGCTTTTACTTCGCCTTCCGCCTTGATGATGGTCGCCCGCTTCTCCCGCTCTGCTTCTGCCTGCTTTGCCATAGTCCTCTTCAACGTCTCCGGCAACTCAATATCCTGAAGCTCTATCGCGGTCACGTCAATACCCCACGGGTCCGTGCCGACGTCAACAATATCCCTGAGTTTCTCCGCAATCTGCTGGCGCTCGGACAATAGTTCGTCAAGGGTTGCCTGTCCTGCGACGTTTCGAAGGCTTGTTTGCCCGTATTTTGAAACTGCGTAAAAGTAGTCTTCCACGTCGAGTATGGACTTTGCGGGGTCTTTGACTCGGAAGTAGATGACAGCGTTAATATTCACCGGCACGTTGTCTTTCGTCATGACTTCCTGCTTCGGTATGTCGACGGTCGCAATCCGCAAATCTATTTTCTCGAGCCGGTGATATATGGGGATGATCAGATTGAAGCCGGGTTTTCGCTCCCCCACGAATTTTCCGAAGGCGAACAAGACTCCCCTTTCGTATTCATACACGATTTTAATGAAAAGAGAGAGGATTCCGAGAAGTATCGGGAGCCCGAACACGAGGGCAGGAATGCCTACGAAAATCAAAGTGAAGAAAAATTCAAGTAGCTCACCTATCATGTTTAATGCACCCCTTGTATCTAATTGTCTTAACGCCTATAAAAACTTACAGTTTTTTGCAGTAAGATATCATGTCCTTGAGTTTTTTGATTGCGCTTCCGGAGTCGATGGATTCTTCCGCGAGCTTAATCCCCTCTTTTATAGAATCTGTCCTCCCGCCGCAGATGATTCCTGTAGCCGCGTTTAAGACGACCATGTCCCGTTTCGGCCCGTCTACTTTTCCTGATAAAATCCCCTTGAGTATCTTCGCGTTCTCTTTCGCGTCCCCGCCGATAAGGTCTTTAGCGTGAGCGCGCATCATCCCATACTCCTCAGGCGAAATAGAGTACGTCTTCACAGAACCGTCCTCGAAAAGCTCCGACACTTTCGTCTCGCACACGGTGGATACCTCGTCCAAGCCGTTCACGCCGTGGACGACGAACGCCCTCTCAACGCCCACGAGCCGCAATACTTCAGCGAGCTTTTCGGTGAGGGCGCCATCGAATACGCCAACTATCTGCCCTTTGGCATTCGCGGGATTCGTCAATGGCCCGAGGACGTTGAAGATTGTTCTGATGCCCATTGCCTTTCTCGCAGGCATCACGTTTTTCATGCTTTTGTGGAATACTGGTGCGAACATGAATCCTACGCCGACTTTCTCGATGCATTTTTCGACTTTAGGGGGCGCAAGATCAATCTTTACTTTCAGGGCTTCTAATACGTCCGCGCTCCCGCACTTGGATGACACTGAGCGGTTCCCGTGTTTCGCAATCGGTATGCCTGTGCCGGCGACCACGAACATGGACGTCGTCGAGACGTTAAAGGTCGAGAGTTTGTCGCCTCCTGTGCCGCATGTGTCCACGAGCCTGCCCTCTACTTTAGGATTTATGTTTTCCGCGAAATCCCGCATGACCTTGACCATCGCCGCAATCTCTGTAGCAGTCTCCCCCTTCATGCGCAAAGCCGTTAAAAACGAGGCGTTCTGGGCGTCGTTTGACTCCCCGCTCATAATAGCCTTCATGGCAGCGGAAGCTTCCGCTCCCGTAAGGTCTCTCCCGTCAACGAGCTTTTGGATGAAATCCTTCATAATGGAGAGATATTCACACACAAACTATTTAAGTGTTCAATACAACAGAAATAAGTTATTCTGTCATCTGACACTTATACTGACACTTATATTAAGCGTTAGAACCCAAATATTAATTGTTGAAATGGCGTCATTTATCCCTCCACTTAAAAAAACATTTGTACTCCTATTTCTGTTCCTAGCAGTATATCTATTAGCTCAAACCTTTTTCAAGGAGTTAAATGGTCCTGTAGGTAGGTTTTCCATTCCAGAAGTGATAGTTGAATCTCAAACTTCAGATGCTGATTCAAGTGCCTATGGTGGTTGTAACCCTGAAATCATATTTTTCCCGACTGATCCTCCCATAGTTGCTGGATGTTCGGGGACTTGCTCAGAGGGGTTGGTTTGTACGCCAACCTATGATGAGGAGGGTAATCCCCGCGGGTGTACTTGTCTTTCGGAACCTGAGGACCCGAATTGTCATATGGAGAGTCAGGATTTGTTGGGTATTCCTCTTCCTGGCGACTTCGCTTGTGTCGGCGAGGCTGATTGTGGTGAATACGAAGTATGTGACATGGAATATGATGATGGTCCATATGGGAATCCTACAGGATGTGGATGTCAGCCATTGGATTGTACGTATGACACTGGCTCCTCATGTTTTGGAGGAGCTGATTGTGAAGATGATGAATTGTGTACCTTAACTGTAGACGAGAATGGCGACCCCAATGGTTGTACCTGTCAAGAAGCATCATGTGGTTGGGATGGATTAACTTGGGATCCGGTATATCCTCCAATACCCAGCTGTAGTGGAGATTGTCCTGAAGGTCAGGTGTGCAGGTCGTGGGAGCAGCAGAATCCAGCTGAAAGA
>JBDRCA010000038.1:0-2984 GCA_043822165.1 Candidatus Altarchaeota archaeon | reverse complement strand
GCAATCCTAACGGCACTCACAACACAGGCAATCCCTGGGTTCGGTAATTTACCTGGATATAGCGAATGCCTTAACGACGGTGGATCACCCGAAGTCGTTGAAATACAGATAAACGACACTGAAGGTCCATTCTCTGACGGACCAAAGTTCAAGGTAATCTGCAACTATCCTGTAAGTTCAAGGTGCGCTGACGGCACCATGCAAGGGGAATGCAGCGAAACAAAGCCTTTCTTGTGTTACTCAACTAAGGGCCTCGTTGAGCGCTGCGACAAGTGCGGGTGCCCAGACGGGCAAGTATGCGAAGACAGAACATGCCTTACGACAACCTCGACGTCAACCACGTCTTCCTCTACTACAACGTCTGTGACTGTCACATCCTCAACCACGTCTTCATCAACGTCTTCGTCTTCGACGACGACAACGGTCTTTGCATACACTACGTCGTCAACCATCCCTGAAACAACATCGACGACAATAACCGAGGAACCCCCCGGCATAACAGGCAGGTTCGCGTCAACACGCGGCACGGGAACGCTGATGGCAGGAGTCCTGGTTCTTATCATAGGATACGCGCTGGTTAAAGTCAATCCTTCTTCCGGCGAGAAGCGTCCTTAAGAACCGTATTACAGTTCGGGCACTTTTCCGTGACTGAAGCCAAACCAATCTTGCACCTAGGACACGACACGTCAACTCCTATCGGAAAATACATTCCCTCCATCACAGTCACAGTTCCTGAAGGCTCATCCCGCACCTTCGCATCGCCCTCCTCCTCTACTCCAGAAGCATCTGAATTAATCTTCCTGGCTATGAAGAAGCAGTCCAGTGAAATCACAAAGCTTATGAAAACCTGCAGGAAAATAAGGGAAGGATTATTGGCGTACGTCTCATAGACTTCAGTGAACAGGCTCGTCTGATTAGTATCTGTTTCACTCAAACCCGTCATGTTCCCGACAGATGCGTTAACCGTCTCATTTTCAAACAGAAACTGGCTTTCAGGCATAAACGGCGACAGAATCAAGGGCACCAAAAAGAATATGGCAAGCCCCCTCCAGTACCTCCCGACATAAAAGTATCCCAGCGGGTGCACCAGGAATCCGAGCACTGCCGCAAGTATTGGATTCTTTTTACGCATCAAAAATTACCCCAGTATAAATGAGAAGAAGACTCCTATAAAAGCCAACGCGAAATAAACGCTCTTGTTCCAGTACAGAATCTTTTTCCCGTCAAGGTTCATAAACGGTATGAGATTAAACAACGCAAGCCACCCGTTAATCTGGTATCCTAAGGAAAACACAAAACCCAAAAACCCCCCTGACAAAAGGCTTAACCCATAAAACAAACCCGCTATCACAAGGTTCGCGGCAGGCCCCGCCGCCGAAATAATCCCGTTTCTGCGCCAATCAACCGGCCCCGCAATCATGACCGCTCCCGGAGCGGCAAAAACGAATCCCGCGAAAGCCATGATGACTGCAAGCCACAGCATCCTGTCGTTTCCCCTGTATTCCGCGAAACACCCGTATCTTTGGGCTGCTACCTTGTGGCTTAGTTCATGGAAGATGAATCCTAAGCCGACTGTGAACGCTGATACCGCGAACATGACGAAGAGCATGCTGGCGGGGGAGCCGCGCGCGTAGACGATTGCGAAGGCAAGGGATATCGCGGCCCAGGATTTCGCAATCTGCTTTACTTCCGTCTCCGACATGGTGAATCTTCCAATCCGGTACATCCGCGGCGGCATATGGTAAGGATAGTAAACGGTGGGCATCGTAGTCTTCTGAATTAAGGAGCCAGGTTATTTAAATGCCCCGGTTTCCCCCAAGTAACGCCTACTTGGTCAGCAATACTACTCTACTACCCTCATCGGAGTTTGCCGACGGCAAACCGCGGGTATTGAGGGGTCTTTCCGACCCCTCATAAACGCACAATAACAAGATAAAGCATTCTATGGAGTGTTCAAGTCTTAAGTCATAAACTACTTTCCTAGTAATACGACCCGTGAGCCTTCTTTCTCGTCGGCTATCAGGTATCCTGTGAACTCTGATATTTTTGCTGCGAATTCTCTTACTTCGTCGTGGCTTGGCATGTTGTCTCTGGCAAGCCTTCCTCTTGAGCCTCCGAGGAACATGAAGGCTTTGGCCTCTATGAAGTCCGGCTCCGCTTTCCCTATTAGTTTGGCGTATCCTTGTGGTTCTGTCATGTTCACTCCCTTAACGAGCGTTAGCCTTACCACTTTCCGCGTGTCAAGCGACTGGAAAAGCCTTAAGGTCTTGTTTACTTTACTCCACCCGTCCGGGATTAGGGGATTGCAGACTCTAGTATATGTTTTTTCGTCCGGGGCTACCAGGGAAACGTAGAGCTGGCTGGGAAGGGGTGCCAGTTTCTCCAGCGCCTCCGGCATGGTCCCGTTTGAAACGAGAAACGTCGAGAAACCCCTTTTCTGCAACACCTGGATTAGCCCCCCCAGTTTCGGGTAAAAAGAGGGCTCTCCCGAAAGGCTTATTGCCGCCTGGTTCGGGTTCTTTGATTCCTCAAGCTTTCTTTTGTCTACTCCCTCGTATCCCCCGAACCCTGAGAGCAGCTGGCGTTGGGCTTGGATTAATCCGTCGACGATGTCTTCTGGCTCGTCCCAGAGCGCGTCTTTGGCGGGTTCCGCGTAGTTTGTGGTCCGCCAGCAGAATACGCAGTTGTGGTTGCAGTATTGTAGTGCTGGCGTCATCTGAAGGCACCTGTGCGAGGATATGCCGTAGAATTTTTCCTTGTAGCATACTCCTTCTCCGCGAAGGCTTTTCCTCGTCCACAGGCATATTTTGGCTGCGCTGTGCCCTCCAACCACCTTATAGTGCTGTTTTTCGAGCTGTTTTTTGTCTTCTTGCGGAATCACGTCATTCACCCTCCCCTACTGGGGTCTTTGTATTTTTATATGGGAATTGTAATATAGATAGTATTCAAAATGGTCACATACATTATTGCAAGGCAGTTGGGGG
>JBDRCA010000037.1:0-17091 GCA_043822165.1 Candidatus Altarchaeota archaeon | reverse complement strand
TTTATCTAGATATGTCGTCTGAATACTGCGATGCTTTGCATCGCAGATGAAAGACGACCTAAGTTTTTGTGTTTCTAATATTTTTCCATACGGCGGCGCACCCGCCTTCGGCGGGACTTTGAGAGGCCGCCGTATGGAGGCATACAAAATGGATTTGGTTAGCGTGAGCCACGGCTGTGGCGAGGTGAATTTTCACCTTGTGTTTTCACCGAAGTACCGTTATAATGTTTTATCTGGCGAGGTTAAAAGTGCGTGCGAGCAGATTTTCCAGGAGGTCGCACGCACCTATAATTTCGTGATTAAGGAGTTGCAGGTGATGGGTGATCACCTGCACTTGTTTGTGTGTTTGAGGCCTGACCAGTGTGTTAGTCGGGTCGTGCAGGCGTTAAAGAGCATTTCAGCAAGGAAGCTGTTCAAGCAGTTTCCGCAACTGCGCCGCCGCTACTGGGGCGGCCACCTCTGGAGCCGCGGCAAGTTCTATCGTAGCGTGGGAGCAGTAAACAATGACACAGTAAGACACTACATCCGTCAATCACAGGGGGTGAAACACAAAACCCAGAGACAAAGGCAAACTAAAATAACAGACTACGGCACGCTGTGAATACCCCACAGCTTGCTGTGGGGATATTTATTTAGATCAAAGGATTTGTAAACCAACCTATTTTGTTTAAAGCCACTACTTTTAAAAATGTTCTTTATCCAATTTTTGTAGACACGTACCAAACACGCGTAGTCATCAACTGTTACTCCTATCCCCAGTAATGCATTAAAGTCGAGACGGATAAATCTGCGCGAATCAAAACCAACTATCCTATCAATTTTCTTTTTCATTATTCTGACATTGATCCAATAACTTGTTGATAATACCTAAATAAAACTGTATTCTATTTCGTTGTCTTTTCTGATCTATATAAAAGTATATGTCCAACAGTAAAAATAAAACTTTTACGGCGGCCCGCAACTCTTCGCCCTGTCGGGCTTGCCTCACTCCGCCTTGCGGCGTCGTTCGGTTGGTTAACAGCGACTAAACGGCAATTTCTGCGGAAATTGCCCAAATTTTTCTGAATAATCCGCTAAAGCACCCCGTTCAGAAAAACTTCATTTACCCGCTTTTGTTATCCGTAGTGTGGGGGTAGGGTATATTATTTAACTTATTTATCTTATTTTTTATTTATGGGTGCGAAACGGATTTCAAAAACTAGGCCAAAACCGAAGATTACGGTTAGAGATGGTAAAGTAACGGCAGATGTTCCGGGCGTGGGTAAACTTGATTTAAGTCAATTTCCTCCAGACCAGTTAGAAGAATTATTGCCTGCTCTGACAGAACCAGATGAGGCAGAGGAGAAAAAACCGGGGAAACACAGATGATTTTGCCCTGCAACTCTTTGTTTCTCTATTTTTTGTATACTTCTTTTGGGTTGAATTTCCGGTCCTGGCAGATTCGGATGGTGCCGTCCTGGATCCTCCTGTAGAAGCAGCTTTGGTATCCCTTGTGGCAGGCTGGGTTCGGCTCGATGATTTTGTATATCAAGGCGTCTCCGTCGCAGTCAACGAATATTTCCTTGACGTTTTGCACATTCCCGGATGACTCGCCTTTAAGCCATATCTTCTTGCGGCTCGTCGAAAAATAATGGGCTTTACCGGTTTCAATCGTCTTCTCGATCGCCTCCTTGTTGGCGTAGGCGACCATTAATACGTCGTTTGTCAGAGCGTCTTGCGCGATGATGGTGATTAATCCTGGTATCCCGTCGATTTCCCGCGTCTTAAGTTCTTCGAAGATTATTGCACCCATCTTAAACAAGTATTTAATAGTCGGGAAACCTAATTAAATGAACTATGTCTGACAGGAAGCCCGAGACCGGGGAAAACGGGGAGGAGCTTGTAAGAGTCCGCACACCCAGGAAGGGACAGCTACTCGGGGAAGTAGAGCAGTTGCTCGGCGACAGGAGGATGCTGGTTCGCTGCACTGACGGTTTCACCCGGCTTTGCAGGATTCCGGGCAAGATTAGGAGGCGCATCTGGATTAAGGAGGGTAATATCGTGTTGATTGAGCCGTGGAGCGTCCAGACTAATGAGCGCGGCGACATCCTGTGGCGTTATACCGTTCAGCAGGGGGACTGGCTGGACAAGAAGGGTTATCTTGAGGGCATAAGCAACATCTGATTTTTTCTTATCCCATTTGCCTGCCATGGATTTCAGCCTTGATTTTTCTGACGATAAACCTGACAGAAAGAGGCTTCGCCACGGCATCGAAGTAAAGAAGACGTCTCAGGGAGTCTTCGACGACGCGACGATGATGAGTCTTTATTCTCTCGCCAAGAAAAAAAGGTTTGAAAGGCTCGTCGGCATAGTCTCGCAGGGCAAGGAAGCCAACGTCTACCACGCGACCTCGGCGGACGGGGACGTGGCAGTCAAGGTTTACTGCGTCGACGCCTGCGACTTCAAGCGGATGCGCGAACACATCGCAGGAGACCCTCGCTTTAGCGTCGGGAAAAACAGGAGGCGGCTCGTCCACAGTTGGGCGCACAGGGAGTTCAGGAACCTTCAAGTAATACACGGTAAAGTCTCATGCCCCAAGCCCATCGCAGTATTCAACAATATCTTGGTCATGGAGTTCATAGGCGAAGACGGGGTGCCGGCCGCGAAAATCAAGGACGCCGGATTAGGCGACGCCAAACAATACTATGAAAAGGTTCTCGGCCAGATAACGGCCATGCACTCATGCGGCATAGTCCACGGAGACCTTAGCGAATACAACATACTGGATTACGGCGGGCCAGTGCTCATAGATTTTTCCATGGGAGTTACCCTGAATCACCCTTTCGCGGGAAAGCTTCTTGAGAGGGACGTCGGCAATATCGTCAAGTTTTTCGGGAAACACGGCATCGAGGATTCCGCAGAGAGAGTACTTTCCGAACTAAACCGGGAAACTCAGGTATAATACATATTTTTTAAGGATTAATTCGAAGGTTTAACTTATTTATTGATTTAGAGGTGGTTGGTTATGAAGACAAAGTATCTAGTGTTATTTGTTTTAGTTAGTTTTTTCTCGGCGCAAATCACCGTTGCAGACGATGCGGAGCCAGCAGGCGACGACGTCTACGAGATACTGTCGGATGGAGACATACTGCACACCCCAAAGTACCTGCTTTTCCCGGAAACAGACGAGAATGCTACCAACAACGAAACGGTAGTGGAAAATGAAAGCAACGGCGAAGACAATCAACCACCTGAAAAGACCTGCAGAACATGCGTGAAGGACTTACAGGAAAAATTAGCTCAATCCACCGGGAAGAAGGTCGGCTACGTGAGCCCCTTGGACGCAAGCCCTGAAGGAACCACCACCTCCAACATGACGTCCGCTTCCCTTACCTACTCTAAGCCTCTTATGCCTTCGGGTTACCCTGCAACCAACAACCCTGTTTTGTACGCCAACCAAAACCTGACCATAGACGGAGTCTTGCGGAATCTCGCCAACACCTCGGTTACAGTCAACTTCGTAGTCGCCATAAAAAACCATTCAAACGACGCCACCATCGCGCAGGTAGCGTCAGGCGCCACGACGCTTTCTGCTGCGGGAGGCGCCACAGAATCAAAGACGCTGCAAAACATAAGCGGGACAATCCTGTGGAACACTGGAAACAACAGGGGACAATTCTACGTCTGGATGAACGTAAGCCCGTCAGGAGCTGCGACTTTCACGCTGGACACGAAGAACACAAGCTTCATTGTAGGAGACACTTTTAAGGCGGACTTCGTGGACTGCAGGACAGACAACACGGAATACTATCCGGGAGACGTGGTGCAGCTTTCCACTGACTGCAGGATACAAAACGTCGGGAACATGGTGATTACAGGCAAACTCGCAATCCAGATCCACAAATACGACTCAAACGACCACGAATGGAACCCGGGCATAGGCTGGCCCATAGACCTGCTGCAGCCGGCAGCGGACATAACGCTTAACCCTGGAGACAATTACTCGGTAGTGGCAACCCTTGGCGCCATAACATGGAACATCACCAACGACACGGAAGCATCCACCTACAGGATGATGGTCGCCATAACGGACACTGGAGGCGTAATCAAGCAGCAGATGGTAGGCTCAAACTCCGTCGACACGATGGAGAACTCGCTGCCGGGAATCACAGTCGACAAGTACATAGACCCGACGCAGTTTTCAAGCGGAGGAAACCAGACGACAGAGGTGACCCTGAGAGTCAGGCCTAGCGGCAACTCCATACGGGACGCAGGCGTGTTCGCGACAGGCTCCGAAGCCCAGGACTTCAAGACTCCCCTCGACATAACCTTCGTCGTCGACACGTCCGGGAGCATGGGAGACGACTGGGATAGCTTGGTCTCAGTCATGCAGAACATAATAAACAGGTTGTCCGTGGACGCGGACATAAAGCACGACATATTCGCGATGGGGTACTATTACGGGGGCAAGACAAGCTACGTCGTAAACGGCGTCAACTACTCCATCAAACTCCTGCAGTCAGGCTACGTGAACGGAACCCCAATATTCGAGGACGACTACGAGGGACAAGACAAGTGGAGCATGATAAACAATTTCTCGGTCACTGAAGACCAGCATTTTTCGAACACGCACAGCGCATGCTCCATCTACAGCCCGGAGACTGCGAAGATATTCGAGGAAGACGGGGAGTCAGGCACTGCGAGATGGGAGCTTGTCCGCTGGAACCTTTCCACGAACCAGTCCAACAGCACAAGCCACAGCTTTTACTCGACGCTTATGGACCCGCTCACGCACCTTGAAGACGACGCGGAAGGCGGTTCCGCCCAGTGGACGCTGGAGCAGTTCGCATTAGTCGACACTGACTCTTACAGCACGAGCAGAAGCTTCTATTGCGGCTATGATGCCGGCGAACAAACAGAGTTCTCAGACGACGCGGAGGGGGGTTCGGCAAGGTGGAGCCTGCAGAAATTCGAGATAAACAACTCTGACTACCATAGCGCGAGCAACAGTTACTTGTGCAACTATACTCCGGACAACCAGACCTTCCACGACGACGCTGAAGGCGCCCTAAAGTGGAATCTCTCGTGCTTCCACCTGAACAACACGGTATTCAACAGTTCAAACACAAGCTTTCACAGCACATACGATGCGGGAGTCGTGCTCTTCTTCGACGACTTCGAGAACGGGACGTGGCTGTGGAACCTTAGCAACTGGACGCGCGTGAACAATAGCTGGTACAGCGAAAACCACAGCATGCTCGCAGACAACATGTCGTACACAAACTTAAGCTCCGCGAACATGACGTTGAACCAGTCGATTGACCTTACTGGAGTGGCAAACGCGCGGCTCACTTTCAAGGCAAACTTTTCAGGCATGTACAGAGGATACGTCTACGTCTCCACGAACGGAGGCGCCAACTGGACGAAGCTCACGAACATTGGCGGCTACAATTACCTTGGTGGAAACACCTACGATTGGGTGGAGTACGTCTACGACTTGACGCCGTACGTTGGCAACCATATACTATTGAGGTTCGAGTATGAGAGGTACTACTCCTATGACTACTACGACTGGTTCCTCATAGACGACGTGAAAGTCGACTCCTTCAAGATGACGAACTACATGACGCTTATCGAACCGTTAAACTACACAAACGGCACGTACCCGACAGTCTACTTCATGATGAAGAGCAACATAACGTACAACGAGGGGCTGTATCTTGAGGCATCGCAGAACGGGCAGTCATGGACCACAGTAGACTATTGGTATAACCTGATGGATTGGACTCAGAAGAGCGTTAGCTTGGAAAACTACATGAATTACCCGTACTTAAGGTTCAGGGTGAGCTTCGCATCCCAGGGCCAGTACGTGTTCATAGACGACATCTACGTGAATTACTCCGTGCCCTGCATCATGACGCTTACGAATCCCGCCCCCATAAACTACACCAACAAGGGCGCGGTCAAACTAAACCTGTCCATGAAGGAAAACGGCTCAAGCTATCTTAGGCTCCAAGGCTCAGACGACGGCGTCACCTGGTCCAACATAGCATCCCTATACGGCTCCTACTACCAATGGTACAACAAGTCGACGACGCTCTCCGGCTACTACGAATACAATTACCTGCGGCTCTACTATCTCCCAGCCAACGAAAACGAACACCTTTACGTAGACGACATCTACCTCACATACATCCCGGAATGCGTGATGACACTCGTCACCCAGTTGAACCTGAGCGGAACGGACGGCAGAGTACTCGACTATTATACCAAATACAACAACACGTACTCGAACTACGTGTACGTCGAATACTCGGCTAACGGAAACACCTGGTATTCGCTGGGAACCTACTACGGAGTCCAGAGCAACTGGACCAACAGAAGCTACGCCCCGGGCTCGACCGTAAAGTACATACGATTCAGGTTCCTGCCCATGTATCCCGGCCAATACGTCTACCTGGACGACATAAGAGTTTGGAGCAAGCAACCCAACAACATGACGCTTGCAAGCTACATAGATGTGGTCAACCAGACGAAGCTGAGACTCGGATTCGTCGCAAAATACAATACTACAGCTACTGTATCAGTGCAATACAAGTTCCTAGACGCCACAAGCGGACTATACTCGAACTGGTACGAAATCGGCACCTTCTCGGGGACGAGCACGACCTGGGACGGGAAAGGATACGACTTATCAGGCGGCCTCGGATTCTACAGCCAACTAGTCTTCAGGTTCGCTTACACGCCCAACAGCGGACAAGACTACGTATACATAGACGACATCTACGTCGAGGGCGCGAAAAGAAACAACATGACTCTGATAGCGCCCATAGATCTTACGAGCGCCGAAGAAACGATAATGATAAACTACCAGACGCTCTACAACACGAACGGAATCGTGTACCTGGACGTCTCAACAGACGGGGGAACCACGTGGACGAACATGCAGCAGTACTCTGGAAGCTCGCTTTCAAGATGGGAGAAAAAAGAATACAACCCCTATTATGACATATCGGGCGCAAGCAGCATGCTGTTGCGTTTCACCCACATGCCGCTTTGGACCTCCGACTACGTCTGCATAGACGACGTTGAAGTCATCCAAGGCGCGAAAGTCATGAGCATCGGCGAGGAATGGTGGGGCGACGGCACGGAATACTTGATCGAGGAATACGGTTGGCGCGAAGACGCCGTCAAAGTCGTGTTCCCGATAGGGGATGAGTGCGCGCACGGCAACACCTGCGACGCAGCAGACACGCAGGCAGTCCTAAACGCCATAGAGGCATGCCAAAACAGGACGGTCTCAGTATACCCCATACACGGTACATGGGGTTACTCTGACCCGGACGTCATAGCAGACATCTCAGCCTTGATGAACAACCTGGGCTCATCCTGCGGAGGAAGCGTGTCAGACGCAGACAACACCAGTCAGCTTGAAGACGCAGTCGTAGCATCCCTTTCCTCGGAGCTCGAAATCGCGGGCAAAAACATAGCCGTCTCCGACAGCGTGGTAAACGACTCCGAAGTAGCCCCGGACTGGACAACCTTCACGGCAGACGGGAACCCCATAACCGTTCCCGCAGGCAAGAAGGTGACGATAGACAACAAGACCTTAAACGTCACCTTCGACAAAACCTACATCGGAGCGCTAGCATCCATAACATCAGACCCGCCCGAAGAAGTAGTCATAACTTATACAGCAAACCTTTTGAACCTGGCTCCCGGCGACAAGCGAGACGTCAACAAAGGCGGCACCTTCATCTACCAGGAACCCCTGAAAGACCAGTACAGGAGCGGCAGCTTCAACGGAGCATACATACAGGTAAATCCGGGAGCAGAGCTGATAATACTGCTCGATACGCAGCGGCTCATAGACTTGGGGTACAATGCAAGCCACATACAGAGTCTCGTGACGGCATTGAACTCTTACGCGGCAAACAATAACGGGACAGTCTACAACCTCACGAAGTTCAGGCTGGACTGGCAGACAGCCAAGGGACAAAACGCGTTCCAAGGAGTCTACAACCCCGTCAACAGCGGGACTTTAACGAACAACGGCAAATGGCAGTGGAACGGCTACCCGCAGGACTTAAGGAGGCTCATCCACTCCCTGGTCATAGAGAGCCGGGCGCGCTACGTCGTCTTCGTCGGATCGGACAACGTCATCCCCTTCATGAGGATAAGCGACGGACCGCTGAACTGGGAGAGCCCGGACTACGACTTTGTGACGCTAGGCGGCCACGCGGTAGTGTGGAGCGACTTCCCCTACGCAGACATAAATGACGACAACCTCCAAGACTTCGTGTTGGCCAGACTCCTCGGGACGCCAGCCATCATGACGACAAACATCGAAAGCGCGTCTAGCAAATACGTGGGCAACCAAAACAACTCGCTCATCGCCTACAAGTGGGGTCTCACGTCATCTGGTTCCACGCAGCCGGCGCACACAAACCTCGTGAACACCTTCAAGAACACGTTCGGCTTCAACAACCTGTGTGTGTTCAACGAAAGCTGCAAGTGGCGGCACAACCTCGCAGGCGGCAAATACTACTGCGTAAATGGCTCACAGTTCGGGAAGCCCGCCGGCGAATCCGACAGCGTATACTATATGCGCTGTAACGGCGAGTCCTACGTCAGCCGACTCGACGACGGAAACGTCTTCATCTACTCCGGAAGCCACGGAAACGACTTCCGCGACGCAGGAAACGCGGTACAAGAGTTCTCGGACGACCACTACTACTGGACCGGGGCAAACTGGGTGGGCGAACCCGAGTTCATAAAGGCGACGGACGTCGTCGGCAAAAATATCGGACACCCGTTCTTCGTGACTAAGTCGTGTCACGGCGGCTCAACATACGCAGACGACACGCTGAACACCAACATGGTGCTCGCCTTCCTCTCAGAGGGCGCGGTCGCATACGTCGGGGCGACTGGATACTCGCCCACGGTAACGGGTGCACAATTCTACTCGAACCTGTACGCTCCATTGCTCGTCAACCAGACGATAGGACAAGCGTACATGAACGCGAAACGCTCCATGGTCATGGCAAACCCCGGCGGAACCCAGGAACTGCTCGCCAAGATATCTCACTTATACGGCATCCCAACGTATTCTTTGGACATTCCGAAGTCCAGAGCGGGAGCGCCGGCGTCAAAGGGGTTGAGAGATGTCGGGTTGGAGGACGCCGGATACTCCGTGTCTACGAACGTGTCCGGGAACCAGACGTCCATAACCGTCCAAGTGAGCAATCTCACGCAGACGAACGTGACGACAATGGAGAATGATTCCGCAATCATATTCTCCATTCCAGACGCGCAGTTGTACATCCGAGACGGAATGCCTGCGGTCCCGGTCATCGTTGAGACGATTAACCTGCCGTCTAGCGTCGACGTCGGAAGCCTTCTGGCCACTGTCTCGTCTTCGGCGCAGACTATCGCGGCACTTGTGCCGTCCATAACAGACGTCTCGGAAGCGCAGTCCGTTGACAATGAGATATACTCGGGCGCTCCCACCAATATTTCCGGGACTTATCCGGGCAACCTCACGGACTACGAGGTCGTTAACGAGACTAGCGGGAACAAGACGGTCGTATTCCGGGTGTTCCCGGTCCAATACAACGAATCAGGCGGAGAAGTATACTTTTATGAGAACCTGACCTTCGGTTTCGTGGAGACCGAGGCCTCGGCACCCCTTGCGAGCCTTGAGGTGACCACCGAGCTTACGGCAAGCGATTTCACGGTGAACCTTAGGAACACCGGCAGCGTCGACATAGAAAACGTGGACGTGACGGCTTACCTGCCAGGAAACGTTTCCGGAGAAGACGTCTCGGAGGGCGGAAACTACCATTCAGGCAACAACACCATCGCGTGGAGTATATCTAGCATAACGACGTCGGGGCTGGACAGCATCAAAGTCGCGTACGCATCGCTCGGCGTCTCGGAGGGCGGAAACTACACCATAAACACGACGGTCACGTACTTCGGGCAGGGCACTTCGAACGCGTCAATGCTAACGAAGAGCGATTCCGGGCAATTCAGCGAGATAACCTACACGCAGTCGTCCTTGACGGCGTTAGTCACGGGGTGGAATCTCATAAGTCTGCCGCTTTCAGGCGCCTAAAAAAAAAGCTTTATATGGTTTGACGGGTAAAGGATATACCATGAAGTCTGACGTCATAAAAAAGGGTGTTGAGCGCGCGCCGAACAGGGCGCTCTTGTATGCGACAGGGGTTAGCCCGTCCGAGATGGGGAAACCTTTCATAGGGATAGCGTCATCTTTCACGGACTTGATACCCGGCCACGTCGACATGCGCCAGCTCGAGCGCGCCATCGAAAACGGAGTCTATGCGGGCGGTGGGAGACCGTTCATCTTCGGCGTACCAGGCATATGCGACGGAATAGCGATGGGGCACCAAGGCATGAAATTCAGCCTACCGTCCAGGGAGCTTATAGCCGACGAAGTCGAGTCGATAGCGTCAGCGCACGCGCTAGACGGATTAGTGCTCCTCACCAACTGCGACAAAATCACGCCCGGAATGCTCATGGCTGCCGGAAGGCTGGATATACCGTGCATAGTGGTCACTGCCGGGCCCATGGTTGGAGGATACTACAATAACCGGAGGCTCTCCTTGGTCAGAGACACCTTCGAGGCCGTCGGGAGATACCAGGCGGGAAAGCTTTCCGCTGAAGAATTGGGAGCTTACGAGTGCGAAGCCTGCCCGGGAGCGGGAAGCTGCCAGGGCATGTACACTGCAAACAGCATGGCGTGCGTCACAGAGGCATTAGGTATGAGCCTTCCAGGCTGCGGCACGGCTCTTGCCAACAGCGCGAAAAAAAAGAGGATAGCCTTCGCTTCAGGGGAGCGGATAGTCGAGCTCGTGAGAAAGAACGTGACCGCGAGGAAAATCATAAACAAGGACTCAATCTATAATGCAGTAGTCGTCGACAACGCGTTCGGCGGCTCCACGAATACCGCGCTTCACATCCCGGCTATCGCCCACGAGGCTGGGTGCCCCATAGAATTGAGGCTTTTCGACGAGGTCAGCAGGAAGACGCCGCACATCGTCAACATGCGCCCTGGAGGAGAAACCTTCATGGAAGACCTGGACAGGGCAGGCGGCATACCCGCAGTCTTAAACAGGCTCAAATCCAAGTTGAAAGACAATGCCACCGTATCCGGGAAAAAAATAATGCAGGTTGCAGCTGACGGCGTAGTCTATGACGAGGGAATAATACGCCCCATTGACAACCCATACCACAGCGAAGGAGGAATGGCGGTATTATCCGGGAATATTGCACCCGACGGCTGCGTCGTCAAACAGAGCGCGGTATCAGACAAGATGATGACGTTCACGGGGAAGGCACGCTGCTTCGACTCAGAGGAGGAATCCATGAAAGCGATACTTTCCGGTAAAATCAAGGCCGGAGACGTGGTCGTAGTCAGATACGAAGGCCCGAAAGGCGGGCCCGGAATGCGCGAGATGCTCTCTCCGACCTCCGCGATAGCGGGAATGGGCTTATCCGAGTCGGTAGCGCTCATAACAGACGGACGATTCTCAGGCGGAACACGCGGCCCATGCATAGGACACATAAGCCCGGAAGCAGCAGCGGGCGGGGCAATAGCGCTCATAAAAGAAGGAGACACCATAGAAATAGACATACACAAACGAAAGATACGGCTTTCCGTCCCAGACAAAGAGCTTGAAAAAAGACGAAGCATGTGGAAGCCACCGCGCAAAAAACTTACAGGCTACCTTGCAAGATACGCAAGATTCGTAAGCTCCGCCGACAAAGGCGCAGTAGTAAGCGACACTTAACCCTTGGACAAGAGAAACCGCCTGAAGCCGCTATTGTTTTTATCGACTAAATTTCAATTAATTGGTAGATGAAGGATAGACTGCTTAAAGTAGCCGTGGACGCCGCCGAGGAGGCGGGAGACTTCCTGAAAAAGAATTTCCGCTGCAAGATAAAACTGCTTGACTGCAAGGACAAGCACCTAGTCTCCGAGGCTGACGTCAAGGCCGAGGAAATCATTCTCTCCCGCATACGAGACGAGTTCCCAGAACACAGCATCCTGTCAGAGGAAGCGGGGGAAACCTGCAGGGACTGCGAACTCGAGTGGATAGTCGACCCACTGGACGGAACCCACAACTATCTCTACGGGATACCCCTCTATGGCGTATCCATCGCCGTCCTCGAAGGGGACAAACCCATTGTAGGCGTAATCCACCTGCCAGAGACAGGCGAAACATACAGCGCCAAAGATGGGGAAGGCTCATACCTGAACAGCAAGAAAATAAAAGTCTCCGACAGAGAACCTAAGGATGCAATGATAATGTTCGAAAGCCTCATATACAAGAAACCAGAGAAAAAACTCGACGTCCTGGCAAGACTTGCCAGAAGCGTTTTCTCCACCAGAATGTTCGGAGTCGCCACGACCTCGTTTGCATGGCTCGCATCCGGGAGAACAGACGGCTACATAATAGACGACGCCAAGATATGGGACGTCACGGCAGGAGCCATCCTGGTGTCAGAAGCCGGCGGATGCTCGACTGATTTTTATGGAACGCCGTGGAATAAGTATTCCAAAAATATCGTGGCATCAAACAGTACCGTACACGAAGCACTATTAAAGACGCTAAAATGAAGAAGCCCTTGACGCTAATCATAATGGACGGCTGGGGAGTAAACCCCGAAAAGAAAGGAAACGCGATTGCCGCGGCAAAAACACCCAACTTCGACGCATTCATGAAAGACTACCCGAACACGCAGCTCGCAGCCTCAGGAAACGCGGTAGGCCTCCCTGAAGGAACCCAGGGCGGCTCCGAGCCGGGGCACCTCACAATAGGCGCTGGCAGAATCGTGTGGCAGCCGCTTGAAGCAATCAACCAGGCGATAAAAAACGGGGGATTCTATGATAATCCGGCACTAATGTCGGCGATAAAACACGTTAAAGAGCAGGGCTCGAACCTGCATTTAATGGGGCTTTTCTCGGACCAGGGAGTCCACGCCACCACCCACCACCTCCACGCGCTCTTAGAGCTTGCAAGAAGAAACGGCCTGGAAAACGTGTTTATACACTGCTTCTTAGACGGGCGAGACGTACCCGAAAAAAGCGCGGGAGGCTTCTTGAAAGAATTAAGGCAGCAACAGAAAAAAACGGGTGTGGGAGTGGTCTCCTCCATCGTGGGCAGGTACTACGCCATGGACCGCGACACAAACTGGGACCGAACCGAGAAAGCATACAGGATGCTCGTCTACGGCGAAGGCTACGAGTCAGAGTCCGCGGAAAACGCGCTCTCCGAGGCCTACGCGCGCGGAGACAAGACAGACTACTACGTGCAGCCAACCATAATAACCCCGGACAAAAAGACGATAAGCGACGGAGACGCCGTCATCTTCTACAACTTCAGAAGCGACCGCTCCAGACAGATTACTTACGCCCTGACCAAGGAGGAATTCGATAAGTTCGACAGGGGGGGACGGCTGGACATCCACTTCGTGTGCATGAGCGAGTACGCGGACGACCTTGATCTTCCAGTGGCCTTTCCGCAGCTCGTCGTGGAAAACAACCTCGGGACGGTTTTGAGCAGGGCGGGTCTCAGGCAGCTTCGTATAGCGGAGACCGAGAAATACGCGCACGTGACTTTTTTCTTCAACAGCCAGGTCGACGACCCGTATCCGGGTGAAGCCCGCATCCTCATCGACAGCCCGAAGGTTCCCTCATACGACCAGCAGCCGGAGATGAGCGCCTACAAGGTGACGGAAAGGGTTGTTGAGGAACTCGGCAAGGACGAATACGACGTCGTAATCATGAATTACGCGAACCCGGATCTTGTCGGGCACTCGGGCGTCTTCGACGCGGTCGTGGAATGCGTCGGAGTAGTCGATGAATGCATAGGAAAAGTCGTCGGAAAAACACTCGAAAAAAAAGGCACTGCGATAATCATGGCAGACCACGGAAACGCCGAGCAGATGCTATATGAAGACGGGGAAATATGTCCCGCTCACGGCACCAACCCGGTCCCGTTCATTTTAATATCAAGCAATGAGGAACTGCGGAAGGTAAGGCTTCGCCAGAAAGGAGGGCTTAAAGACGTAGCCCCCACAATGCTCGAAATCTTAGGCATCGAGAAACCGGGCGAGATGGAAGGCGAGAGCCTCATACTACGATGAACATCAATATAACGGCTCTTGAGGAGGGTGCCCGGAGGGCGAAAGGCGTTGCAGTCGTCATAGACGTATTGCGCTTCTCGTCGACGGTAACCACCATTCTATCCAAGAAGCCCAAGGAATTCATATGCGTGGCCTCGCCGAAAAAAGCACTCGCCATAAAAGACGGGAGAAAAGACTGCGTCATCTTCGGGGAACAAGGAAGCAAACTACCAAAAGGATTCGACTTCGACAACTCGCCTCTCGCAGCCCTTGACGCAAAATTAAGCGATAAAACAGTTGTTATCTGCACGAGCAACGGCGCGAGAATAATCGAGGCCATAACTAAGGCGGAGCTCGTGTTCATAGGCTCCTTCCTGAACGCCCAGCTACTGGCTAACGAGATAGTGAAAATCAAACCGAGGGAAGTGTATTTAATCGGGGCCGGGAGACACGGAGAGGAAGCCCGTGAAGACACGTTGTGCGCGGAATACCTACGGGACCTCTTAGAGTGGGGGGAGCCGGATTTTAAGAGCATAAAATCCGAGATGCTCTTGAGCCAGCGGTACATCGACTACGAGGAGAGGGGTCTAGCCGATGAATTCGAGTACTGCTTGAAGCTGAATAGCGTCGAATTCATCCCGATGGCTCAGAAGATCAGGGACATGTATTACATTAAAGACCGGCTTGAAGGTCATATAGCGTGATCCCATTTAAGGATTAACCGAGTTCATTGCCTACCACGCAGCAGCACGTGTCCCTGTGGCCCGTCCGGTACCTGCAGTAGACGTCTCCGCGCTTCTTGTAGACTTCCCTGTCCCCCTTGTTCCTGCATTCTCCGGGATTAATCCTGCACTCGCCGCTAGCGTACCCTATGTCCATGCAGAAGCTCTCGCACGAAACCTTCCCAGAAGAAGACTCCGAGTCAACAATCAACTCTTCCGCGACATCCTCCTTGTGAGCCTTCCAAGCTCCCGCAGTCTCCTCTCTCCCGTATCCAGCGA
Source organism: Candidatus Altarchaeota archaeon (assembly GCA_043822165.1). Classification (GTDB taxonomy): domain Archaea; phylum Altiarchaeota; class Altiarchaeia; order IMC4; family SCGC-AAA252-I15; genus SCGC-AAA252-I15. Next base: position 1,960 of record JBDRCA010000037.1, on the reverse strand, counting down.
AAACCCTCACAACCTGGTCAGTAGCCCACACGTTCGTCTTCACGAACATCTTTGCCGAAGACTCGGATGCGAGAAGACTAGACTGCTCTGCTTCCGTTAAAACGCCCTTGACTATGTCGCCGACGCCCTCAGGCGCGTTCTGGCCGCCCAAGATGACTACGAACTTCTCGGCCGAATAATCTGCGAAATCAGAGGCATTAACCCGCACCACATCCATGCCCTTGTTCCCCAGGAAACCGTAGAACTCTTTCCCCGCCTCCCAGTCAAGGGAGTTCGCGACAACAACAACCTTGAACTGGCTCTTGGCGGAAACACTGCAGGCAAGCAAAAAAACCGCGAAAGACAAAGCAATGACCCTACCTTTCAATTTACTCTTCCCTTTTAACGCAGCCCTCGTCCTTCTTGCACGTCTCGGAGCTGGAACACACCTTCCTCAACTCATAGCTGACGAGAGTCATACAGTGCTCTTTTACGCAGCGAGGCGTGTTGACGAGAACGTTCGCGTCCCCGCTTATACAGACTATTCCTCCGTATGAGACGGAGCCGCAGTCCGCGTCCGACACGCACGACGGGCCCTTCCACAAGGTCGTCGATGAAGTGAATATCGTGGTCAGCGAAGGCGGCAGCTTTATGCAGGGGCACAGAGTCGAAGTCGACGTCGTGACAGTTGAATCTGTCTTGACTGGCGGCGTCCAGACGGAGGTCGTCAAAACCTGTGTGACGGTAGGACACTTGTTGATGTTAGAGACGAAGCGCCCGTCACTGCACTGGTAGCGGGTCTCGATGACGCTTGTCCCGCAGTCGTTGCTAGTGTAAGAGACCAGGACCAGTATGATAAGCGTCACCAAAGCAAGCAAGATAAGGCAAGCCAGAGCAAGCAGTGCAATCTTGAATTTCATCTCAGTTAAGGCATAGTAATACTAAAATAATAATCTCACGTCTTCCAGACGCTTGTTATCTCGTTCATCTCCCTCTCCAAGAGATGCATCTGCTGAGTGGATATCGTGGACTGGTCGAGGGGAACTATCAAGGTAGCAGAGGATATTGAGACCATATCATTCAGAGACTGTATGAGGCGCAGTATCTCCTCGAAGTTGTTCTGGGTTATGAGATACTCCAAACCATCCAACAGTATAACACTGTTCTCGGTCCTGCGGACGAACTCCCTCACAGTCTGGCTGAGCTCGATTAAATCAGAGGGATTAATCCTGCCCCGCACCTCCATGGACTGCGTAAGCCACAGAATGGGAGTCCGCTCCAGATTGTATTTCTCCCTGAGTTTTTTAGGGTGCATCCTGGTTATGCAAAGCCCCGGGTAGCCGTGAGTCACAAGGTCCGTGAATATTTCAAGGCTCTTTTTCGGCTGGATGCCCTTGATTAGGAAGTCCCTTGAGCCTTCCACTGCTTTTTCCTCTTTCACGAGGTATATCGCGGACGGGGAGATCTTGTATTTCAGGTTTCCTTGGATGTTCTCCTCGATTACGGGGGTTATCGGTACGAAGCGGTATTGGGCGCCCTGGATTTTCCTCATGGGCGCGTAAAGCAGGTATGCTCCCATGGTCATGGATAATGCGATGATGGTTCTGCCGACTATGTTGAATAATTCAATCATGTTGACGTTTATCATAGTCGCTGGTGTTTTTGCGTTCGGGAAGAAGCGGGAGACGTCGGCGGTAACGTATAGGTCTGCAGTCGTTATCAGGTAGTATATGCTTGATATGTTGAATAGGAGTATCGCGAGTATTGCGACGAAGAGCCAGCGCCAACCCCTTATTTCGCGTTCGTCTTTCTTGTATAGTTGCCGATATATCTTAATCCAGTAGACGACAGCTACTAGGGAGATTACTATCGCGAATACGTTGAGTAGAAGTTTTGACGTGAACTCGAATGCCATTTAATCCACCTGAAGATTATTACTTATCTTTTTTTGTGGATATAAATACGTGGATTATTCTAAACC
>JBDRCA010000036.1:0-5478 GCA_043822165.1 Candidatus Altarchaeota archaeon | reverse complement strand
TGACCATGTGGGGCTTCCCGCTATTCCTCCTGACCCTACTATCATACTACCTGGAAAAATACACCAAATTCAAAACACAATGGAAACTGCTCGCAGGAGCAACACTCCTGTCGCTCATGCCACAGCTAATAAGAAACGAACTTGCGGGAAACATCATTCTCCTGGCAGGCATGGTCGCTGGAGCATACGCATGCCTTAACCTGCTAAGATTCCAGAACATACGGCTCGGCAAGACAAGAGACGCATTCGACATCCTCGCAACAATAGGCGTCGTAGTGCCGCTTCTTGCGCTAATGGACTCAAGGATGATGCCTGCGAATTCAATAAGCCTTATGGCAAACAACATATCAACGGCACTGCTCGTCCTCATATTCCTGATAACCGGAAAAACACTTCGAAACTATATACCCCGGTACGGGAACACAGTATACGCGATAGTCGTCGTGGCGGCGCTTCTGCTTCCTGTGAACATGGCCGTGAAAGACTACGTCTGCATACAAGAACCCGGAGAATGCCAGACAAATCCCATACTCCTCGCAGTAACAACACTACAATTCATAAGCGACATACTACTCGCCCTGGGCGTATTCATCCTGATACGAGAGGCAAAAATAAGGGGCATACACCTAACAGCATCCGAAGAAAAACAAGGTAGTGCATTTCCCGTAAAATACCGGCTGAAAAAAGGATACAGCTACATCATACACGAAACAAACGGGGAAAAAGGATTCGAAATATTCAATGAATACATAAAAAACAGATACCATGGATTCGCAATAACCCGCACAAAACCAGACCGAATACGGACAGGATACGGGCTCAGGACAACACCCATGCTTTGGATGACAACCGCGGAAACCGAGCAAAAATCCATAAAACCACATGATTTGGAGCGGCTGCTCCTCATCATAAAAGACTTCATATCAACAGACTCCAAATCCATCCTCCTCATAGAGCGCCTCGACTACCTTATAAGCGAGAACGGATTCGAAAAAACATTGAACATGCTGCACAGGCTAAACGACGTCATAGTGTCAAGCGACTGCATCCTCATAGTATCCACGAACCTGAATACGCTAACTGCAGAGCAAACCAGCCAACTGATGCAGGAGCTAACGGATCTCTCCGGCTCCGACAGAATCGTCTTGAACGAGCAGATATACCAGCTCCTGGAATTCATACACGGTGAAAACGAGAGTGGGAGGCGCCCATCATTCAAGAAGATAACCGACACATTCCAGATAACCAAGACAACAACCCGGAAAAGAATATGCGAGCTAACCGACAAGCGCCTCGTGAAAATCATCGAGGACGGCAAATTCAAGCTGCTTGAGATCACAGAAGACGGTAAGAAAATAATGAAGAGCCCAGTAGGGCCTAGGGGGTGGTGAATACATGGCTAAAATACTCGTGGTTGACGACGAACCGGAAATCCTGGACATACTCCAGATCATGCTCGAAGACGCGGGACACGCAGTCGAAAAAGCATTAAGCGGATACGAATGCCTCGATAAGCTCAGGAAAAATAAGTTCGAGTTAATCCTCCTTGACATCCGCATGCCAAAGATGGACGGATGGGAGACGCTGCGGAAGATGAAGGAGAAAGGCATAGTCGACGGGGTGAAAGTCGTTATATTGACTATAGAAAAAGGACCGGGAGTCGAGATATTCGGTCTCCAAGATGTTGTAGCAGATTATCTTACCAAGCCCTTCGACAAGAATGTATTGTTGAAAACCATCAAAAACGTTATGGGAAAATAGGATGGGGAAAGATAAACGGAGGCAGGCGGAGAAAAACCTCAAGGAGACGGTAAAACTCTACAAGACCCTCCTTAAGACTGCGAGCGAGGCAGTGACCGTGAGTGACCTGGAAGGAAGGATTACCGACGTGTCAAAGCGAACCCTTGAAGTGCACGGATACAGACACCCCAGTGAACTCTTGGGGAAAAGTGCCTTTGACCTCATACACCCCAAAGACCACCAGGAGGCGCTGGCAAACCTTGCCAAGACCCTACAGACTGGTTCCGTTAGAAATTTGGAGTACACTCTCCTCAAAAAAGACGGCTCGACTTTCACGGGAGAGCTTAACGCAGCCCTCTTAAGGGATGCTGAAGGCAAGCCCAGCGCCTTTATCGCAACCACTAGGGATGTTTCGCACCGCGTAAAAGTCGAGGAAGAGCTGCGCCAAGTAAAAGATCACCTCCAGGCTGTTTTGGACGGCATTGACGAGTCGATAGTGGTCATCGACGCAAAATACAGGATTGTAAGCCACAACGAGGCTTTTGCGAAAAGCCTGCGAAAGACGAAGGAAAAAACTGTCGGCGAGCATTGTTTCCACGTTATACACGATTACGCGAAACCGTGCAGGAACTGCGTCGTCCGCGACATGTTCAAGACCGGTTCCCCGGAATTTGACGTCCACTATCACCTGGAAAAGGACGGGAAAATCTACCATGAAGTGAAGGCTTACCCAATAAGAGACGGGAAAGGGAAAATCATCCAATCCATATACGTGTTCAGGGACGTGACGGAGAGGGAGACCATGTACGAGCGGATAAGGCAGGCTAACACGCGCCTTGAGGAACTCAGTAAAATGAAGTCTTATTTCATCTCCATTGCCAGTCACGAGCTTAGGACGCCTCTTGCCATCATCAAGGGTTACGTCGACGTTGTCAAGGGCGGCATGCTCGGTGAAGTCAATGAGAGGCAGAAAACTAAGTTGAACGCGATTTCCGGGAATGTTACTCACTTGGACAGGATTATCGACAATATACTTGATTTGAGCAAGATAGAATCCGGAGACCTTAAGCTTTCTTTTCGGAAGACGAATCTATCCTCTCTCGTGTCTTCGGTGGTCGAGGATTTCACTCCTCTGGCGGCGGAGCGGGGGATAAGATTGAAGGCGAATGTGAATCCGATTCCGAAAATACGGATTGATTCCGACAGGATAAAGCAGGTCCTCATAAATCTCGTCGATAATGCAGTCAAGTTCACGCCCCGGGGAGGCCACGTGACAGTCAGCATCCGAAAAACCCGCAAGTTAGCAGTCATAAAGGTCGAGGACTCCGGTATCGGAATACCCCGGAACCGGCTCGACGACGTATTCAAAAGCTTCTTTCAGGTGGATTCCACGCGCAAGAGAAGCTATAAGGGAGTGGGACTGGGTCTTTCCATCTGCAAGAGCATTGTTGAGCTTCACGGCGGAGAAATACTGGTTTTCAGCAGAGTCAACAAGGGCACGAGCGTTTCCGTGAGATTGCCCCTGTGACACTTAAGTATCCCTTATATGCCACTATTTTTCGCTCATCCTTTTTTATAGGGATAATAAATGCATTCATAGGGGGGGAACAATGTTCTCCCGCATATAACCGGGGGTGGAATCATGAAAAGAGTCGCCTTCCTTGAACTGGTGGAAATGGCCTACTATGCGTGGAGGCTGGTTGTAGAAGTGGTGTGATAAAAAAAGATGGATACAGGAAAGTTATTCCTCATAGTATTCCTTGTCGCCAAGGTCACAAAGCTTGCGATAAAAAGCAGAATGGGGGAAAGAGTTATAGCGCTAATAAAATCCTTTTTCACGGCAAGGACTTATCCCTAAGAGCTTGTGGACAACGGTTATGTTGCAGAATGGGCGCGCATACTCCGGTATCTCGCATTCTATTGAACGCCAGTTCCTGGCCATTTCATTGAATGATTCATTGCAGTAGCGGCTTCCCACCCATGATGACCAACCGCAGTCCTCATCTAAAAAGCACTCGCATTTCGGGCACGGGCCGCCGCAGTCAACGCCGTCCTCTCCAGGGTTCCGTATTCCGTCACCGCACGATGGCTCGTAGATGATTTCAAAGGACTCGTTAATCGACTGAGGAGGCGCCGCGGAAAAAACGGATAAGTTACATGCTATGCGGGCAGCATCCTTAGGAATCCTGCCGTCAGGACCATAGTCATAAAAGAAGTCATCTCTTAGCACCAAATAAAACGAGACTTGCGCCTTAGCACCCCTCGAAGCGTTCAAGGTGCGGGTGCCCCTGCCCTCCTCCTTCGAGTAACCAGGATCCATGTTGCAAAACCCTGACAAACACTCAAGATAACCGTTGAAGCCGCCCTCATTGCTCGTCTCGTCGAAACGACCCATCCGCACGCTCTCGCGGATATACGGGAGGAAGAAGCCGCCCGACCCGTTAGCGTAAAACTTAGTGCACGATACCTTAAATGAGATGTTTTCAGTGAAAGTCTGGAGCACGAACTCCTTCGAAAACGGGTAAATCCACTCGGCCTTCAAAGTACCCTTAAAAGGCGTTCCAGCAGCCAAGCCTTCAGCCCTCAGGGGACAGTCAGTAAAACACACAATCCTCTCAGACACATCACAGATGCTGTCGCCGCAGCAGGGCTCAACAGGGGAATGAAAACACTTATAGCCAGTGACGTCAGAACAAAAATCATCTGTACAGGAATTCCCGTCATCGCATGAAACCGGGCACGCATTCTCGCAGTCCGCGCTAAAAACCCTCTCATGAACGCACACATAATCCGTTGACAGCCCGCACACATCCCGCGTACAAGAATCACCGTCATCACAAGACGCAGGACACCTGCTCCCACAGTCTATAGGACAAGACGCAATAGTCTCCCCGCGCTCGCATATGCGGTTCCCGCAGCAGTCCTCTGCAGGCTTTTCCAAACACGCACCGTCCGCGCAAAAAAACGCAACACAAGAATCATCCATGCCCATACAACCCGCCTGCTCCCCTGAAAGACGCCTGTGAGCACACTCGAATCCGGTCTCCTCCCCGCAGAAATCATACGTGCAAGCGTTGTCATCATCGCAGACGGGACAAGACTTCGAAGAATACAAGAAAAAAAAGACGATAAGTATCAACGCAAAAGCTATGGAAACCGGGTAAATCTTCCTCATATTACATTCTTCGCAATAGACAAGACATCCGATACCACTGAACTAGATGTCTCGCGCGCACCAGCACCCCTTCCAATAAGCGTCACATCGCCGGCAACATCCGTATTGAGCATGAGGGCGTTGAGGCTGCCGGAAACATTCAGGGGATGGGATACTTGCACGAGCCTTGGTGAAACCTCAAGGCGCAATACGTCCCCGACGAGCTTTATCACGTAACCCTGTTTTTTGGCAAGCTCCATGGCCTCGGATGTTATCTCCGTTATGCCCGAGACCTTCATGTCGCTGTAGGACACGTTTTTCCCGAGCAAGGCGTTTGCCAGTATCACCACTTTCGCGGCTGAGTCGACTCCTTCGATGTCGTAGGTCGGGTCCGGTTCCGCGTAACCCAGGGCCTGAGCCTCCTTTAAGGCCGCCTCCAAGGCTACTCCTTCCTCTCCCATCTTTGATAACACGTAGTTGGTCGTCCCGTTTAGTATGCCGTAAGCAGACTTTACTTCGTTAACCTGCAGGCAATACTCCATAAGATTCATGACGGGTATGGCTCCTCCGACGGTTGCCTCGAA
>JBDRCA010000035.1:0-8806 GCA_043822165.1 Candidatus Altarchaeota archaeon | reverse complement strand
TACCAACAACCGAATCAATAAGACAGATTGCTCCACTGGGGAAACCAGTCATCGCTTCCGGCGGTATTAGGACGGGGCTTGATGCAGCCAAGGCGATAGCGTTGGGCGCGTCATGCGCGGGAATGGCGCTTCCGGTCTTGCGGGTCTTCAGTAAAGTGGGCGCTGCCGGCGTCGAAGAGTATCTGCTGCGCGTAGTCGACGAATTGAGGATTGCGTGTTTTCTGTCCGGAGCGAAAAATCCTTCCGAGCTCTCGGGCAGGGCGCTTTTTTCTTTAAATGGCTAATGCGGGCGACTTGGCGAGGCGGGAGAAGGAGCTTTCTCGGAGGGCGAGGCAGATTGAACTCAAGGAGAAAGAGGTCATAGCGAAGGAGAAAAGCATCTTCGCGTTGGAGAAAAAGCTTCGCATGCAAGCTGATGCTCTGCGTCTGGCAGAGAAAAAGATTCATTCACGAGAGAAGAAGCTTTTGGGCCAGGAGAAAAAGCTGGAGGCCAAGGAGGCAAAGCTCGTGGTCCAGGAGAAGAAGGCGCGCTCTGAGCTTGCTCGCATCTTCGCAAGGGAGAAGAAGCAAGGCGGCAAGGATTCGGCGTCGCTTAAGAAGCGGGAGGCGAGGAAGCGCTCTGAATTATCCCGTATCCTATCCCGGGAGCAGAATCTTTATGAGCGCGAGGATGCTCTGCTCACGGAGGAGCGAAGGCTTGAGGATGCTGACCGGAAGCTGAGGAAAAAGGAGCTCGAAAAGATTACGAGGCTTGACGGTGTCGTGTCCGCCGAGAAGAAGCTGGAGGAGCTTGAACTTCACTTGGAGCAGGATAGAGACGACGTATTAAAGAGCATCGAGGAGGTGCGGCGTTTGAGGTCTGATTTCCGCGCCAAGGACTACACTGGGAGGCGCTCCACGGGAGGCTGGGACGATAAGCTCCCGTCTCTTAAGCCGGGCAACATCTACCTTGTCGACGAGCACGATGTCCTGGTCTCCGGGGTAATACCCTCCAAGAGCATTGAATTGTTCAACAAGGCTGCCGGGAAATCCAGGCCCGGCTTGTATGTGACTCGCTCTAATCCGAAGCATGTTGAAGGTCATGTCTTGCGCAAGAAGGCGGATTTTTTGTGGTTGACTGAGTCCAGTGTTGCTTCCAGCAAATACAAGACGGTTTACACTATCGAGCATTTGTCGATTAGGCTTACCAATTATCTTGGTGCTAATAAGTCTGCCGTGGTTTTATTGGATGGTTTAGAGTACATGATTTCCAACATGGGTTTCGAGGTTGTTTTGCCGTTCGTCCAGTCTATGCGGGATTACGTGAGCACGACGGAGGCGATTGTCGTGATACCGATTAATTCCGGGGCCTTTGATCCTCACGAGCTTTCCATGCTGTCCAGGGAGTGTTATGTTCTGGGCTAGATTACGTCTTCTCTCACGTCTTCGATTAGTTGTCTTTCCCGTTTTTTCTTTTTGTCTTTCAGAATCTTTTCAACGGAGAGTATGAGCATGCTTCCTGCGAAAATGCCTGCCAGGATGTTGAAGGCTATTGTTAGGTATCTCGGTTTCTGTGTTTGCCTGTATTCCTCTATCGCGTTGTTCGCGAACCGTTCTGCTTCAGAGGCTTTGGCGGTATCGTTTATCTCCAGGTAGGCGTCTCCCGCCCTCTTCGCGTAGTCTATGGCCTCGGGCAGAAGGCCTGCCGCATAAAGGTTTTTAGCGTGCTCGAACATTCTCGCCGCTGAAACCTGGGTCTCAGACCCGTTTAAGATATTCTCCGCCCGGTAGATGCCTGGAGTATAATTCACGCTTTCGAAGAGTTGTCTGGCCTGCAAGACGAGTTCACGCGCTCCTGTGACGTTTCCCGCTTCCTCTAGGAGTAGGGCTTCGTCCAAGAGCCTTGTCGCATTTGTTCTGGCCAGCATCTCGTCCACCAGGATTATGCTGTCTTGCGCGTTAACGTCTGCGTAAATTAACCTGGCCTTTAAAAGATATTCCGTGACGTTGTCGCAGTAGCCTTCCTCGAAGAAGGTGTTCAACGCCTGCACGTAATAACTGTCCCCGTCCAAGTGCTCCATAGACTTCTCGTAGAGGTCCTTGGACCTGTTGGCGCTCAGCGAATCATTGTGCGCCAAGAAAAGTTCGGACGCCTTCAAGGCATACCTGGAGGCGTTCTCAAGGTCTCCTGAATCATAGAGGACGCTAGCCTCCCTGAAGTAGAGTTCCGCCTCCAATAAGTCGGAGAGGCTCCCAGTCTGGTCTCCGTACAACGTGTAGTTTATCGAAGCGTAGATGAGTTGGGCGCGCGTCAGATACTCTGTTGCGTTGGCTACGAAGCCTTGGTCGTAGAGTTCCGCGGCCTTCTCCCTGAGTCCATCGGCCTCGATTCTTTTCGCGAGCATATTGTCTCTGGCAAGGCCTTCCGCGTCGTCTATCTGCTCGTGCAGTCTTCTCGCCCCTTCCACGTAGTTTGACACGCTCTCCGTGTATCCCCTCGCGTAGGCTTCCTCGGCTTTCGCAAGAAGTCTCCCGGCTTCCTCGCGTATGAACTCTTTTTTGCTGCCGAAGACGTAGAGGGTTCCGTCGTCTGAGCCTGCCGCGAACTCCAGGTTCCCATCCCCGTTTATGTCCGCAATGGCGGGAGACGAGCGCACAGGACCCTGCGTCTCAAAGTAGTATTTTTTCTTGTTGGGGTAGTTGTACACGTCTATAGTGGTCCCCGTGTTCCTGGCGTCGAACGTCACCTTGCTCGCGCCGTACTGGATTTCCATCCTCTGCGTCGCGTCGCTGTAGCGTATGCTCCCCTGGTCGTGGGCTCTTCCGTTGACGGTCTTGGTTATGCTCCACTCATTTTCTTCTCCTGCGGTGATGCTTGCGTCTTTCCCCATTTTTCCTGCTATCTCCTCGGCCAGGCCCCCTAGTTTTACCAGTGCACTGTATACTTTGTCGGATTTCGTGGTCGTTCCTTCCGTGGTGTAGAGTGTGAAAAGGTACGGGTAGTCTATGACGTATATTCCGCCGTCGTCTGCGCCGAATACTATCTCAGGTATCTTGTCTCCGTCAAAGTCCGCTATTGCCGGGGACGTTCGTATCGCCTTGTTGGTCGTGTATCCGCCAACTCTCCGGCCCTTATAATTTATTATGTGAAGAGTCTTCCCGTCGGTTCCGAAGACTATGTCTTTGCGGCTCCCGATGAAGCTTGCAATAGACGGCGACGAGTATATGGCCGAGCCCGTGGAATAATTCCATTCCTCCATGAACCTGGAAAAACCCACAGTCGGCTTGCCGCACACGTACTCGAAACCGACGACCTTGCACTCCGTCTGGTTCTCCCTGCTAGTCGAGTAAGTGTAGTAGATGGGCCTTACGAACGAGTCCGTTGAAGCGCTCAAGACCTCAACCGTCCCGTCTCCGTCATAGTCTGCTGCGACAGGGCTTGCCGCCACGTCCCCGTTCGTCTGATACTGCCAGGTGCCGGCGGCCGGCGGGAAAGACAATATGTAAACCAAGTTGTCGTCGGAGCCGAAGACTATCTCTGCTTCCTTGTCCCTGTTAACGTCCGCAACCGACGGACTTGAGCGTATGCTCTCGCTTGTCTCGTATGCCCATTTCTGTTCTCCGTGGTGGTTTATCGCGTATACGAACCCGTCTTTGCTGGTTACTATGACTTCTTTTTCCGGTGTTCCGTCGAAGTTGTAGGCTAGGGGCGAGGTTTCTATGGACCCGTTTGTCTGATGTGTCCACAATAATTCTCCCTGGTTATCTAAGACGTATAGTGTGCCGTTGTCTGTCCCAAATATGATTTCCGTCTTGTTGTCGCCTTCAAGGTCGGCTATGGTCGGAGAGGAGCGTATTCTCGCGTCTGCTTCATAAGTCCACAAAGTGTTTCCCTTGTAGTCTAGAGCGTGAAGCTTCTTGTCGTCTGCGCCGAATATTATCTCCAAGTCCTGGTCCCCGTTTATGTTCGCGATGGCGGGCGAGGATTTTACCGGCGAACCAGCCGAGTAATTCCATATGACGTCCAAGTCCGCGAGGGAGAAGTTGGAGGCTCCCGCCTGGTATCCGGTTCGCTGGAAGTTCTGCTTGAAAGTCGGCCAATCGCTTGCAGAGGAGGCGCTAGTGGATGCTAGAACCAGAAGAAAGACTGCTACAATGCCATATAGCGCCCCTGTCGTCTTCATATTAACTAATTTAATCGTGCGTTTAATAATCTAGTTGAGATGAGACGCCGCGGCCAGGTTAGCTTGGAGTTGATTATGACAGTCGCCTTCGTCCTGCTCATCTTTCTGGTAGTAGTATCCCTCGCGTTGGAGAAAAACAGTCTTGCAAACAACATGAAACTATACTTGGACGCGCGCTCCGTCACGGAAAGCTTCGCCTCAAACATCAACACCATAAGCGAACAATCCTCCGGCTACTACCGTTACGTCTCGTTTCCTTCATTCCTATACGGCAGAGTCGACTACAATCTTTCTTCAGCGAGAAACTTCGTGTCAATCCAATACAAGGGCTCAGAGTGGGTCGCTCAAACCCTTGCCTCAAACATCACTATCCACTGCATCAGCAAAGGCCTCGACAACGCAAACAGGTTCGAGAACACGGGAGACGCAATCATCGTGACATGCCAGCTGCCGAACATAGCCTTCATGGAAAATTCGTTCAGGGCATCATCATCTACGGCTGGGGAAAACACAACACTAACAGTCCTGGTCAAAGACCGCTCGCACGTCAACTCTGGAGCATTCATTGTCGCATTCAACAACACCGACAATTACTCTGTCTCTTCCCTGACTGCGGGCGACTGGGAGCTGGTATCCTATGACATAGTGGCTCCCGCGGCGGGCACCCACAACCTTTACTTTATGATAGATTCCGGGGACTCTGTGAACGAGAGCATCGAGTCCGATAACGCGCTTAATGTCTCGTGGATTACGGTTTGATGATGGATTCGAGGGGTCAGGTTTTTTCAGGGGAGTTTCTGCTTGCTTACTTTATTTTCCTCACGGTCATGATACTCGCGGTTTTGCTGTGGCACAACACTGAACGGGACATAACCGAGGCAGAGACTTTAAGGCTTCTCGAGGAAAAGTCCGTGGAGGCGTCGGAGCAGTTGGTGCGCACTCGCGGTGTGCCGGCTGACTGGAGCGCCTCCAATGTTTTGTCCGTCGGCTTGGCTGAGGAATCAAGGATTCTGTCCGAGGACAAGATTTCAGAGTTCACAGACCTTATGAGCGACGCACGCTATGACTCGCTTTGCAACGACGTCGCGCTCTCGAATTACGCGTGCAGCCGCCACCTGCTGGGTCTTTCAGGATTCGACTTCGCATACGAACTAAACTACCTGAACGATTCACCAGTCACCGTGTACGGGAAAACAGCGGAGACCGGGAAACAACCCGTGAATCAGACGCGGCTCATAACCGTGGAGCGCACGGCTCTCTTAGACAATGAGACTGTCAGGGCGACCCTCACGGTATGGTACACGTCCGGGGAGGAGCACATGTAAGATGAAGGACCGAGGATACACTGTGATACTGGATGCGCTGCTTGCTCTAGTGTTGATTATGGTTCTTTTCTCAGGGCTTTGGGGTTCGATACATTTTAAGTCAAGGGAGGGTGCTTCGTCGTCGTTTAAGAGGCTGCATTATGTTTCGGAGGATGTGTTGGATGTCTTGAATAAGAAGGGCGTGTTGGATGAGGTGGGTGAGGCTTGGGCTTCAGCGGGAGGCGACAACGCGTCCGGTAACTGGTCTTATGCAGTCAACGTGAGCCGGGCTTATCTTGAGCAGCTGGTGCCCGTTAACGTGGGTTACCGTTTTTATCTTGAAGACGATGTTTTGGCTGAGAATACTTCCAGGGTGCCTGAGGATTCGTCTGTCGTGGCCACGCACGCGATCCGGCTTCTCGTCGGATACGGGTCTGGTCTTCCCGTTCGCGGCGAGACGTCCAGGGTTTATCTGTCCAACATAAAGTCTAAGACGAATTCGGTTTACGGGTTCTTCGGCGGATTCGTGGGCGAAGGAAACATAACGAGAAACATAACGTTGCCAGGCGACATGGACACCGTGATTCAGGCGTACTTGGAGCTGAATGCAGGTTCGGCATTCGAGTTGTTCGTAAACGGCGTGTCAGTGGGTGCTTATTCCCCTGGCGCGGAAGACATGTCCGCGAACATAAAAGACTACGTTCCAACTCCCGGCAACTACTTCACGGCGGGTGAAAACCAGCTTGAACTAAGGTTCACGGGCTCCGACATAGCAACGCAGTATGTCGGCGGCGGATTCATCCGCGTAACCTACAACACCTCCTCGATGGAAACGGGAGAAGACACGGGAGAATCCAGATACTTTTTCCCCGGAATAGAAGGCGTCATAAACCACTACTCGTCATTCTACGTTCCAGGCCAGCTCACCAACATGTCCGCGTTCCTCCACCTTCGGGCCAACTACACGACGTACCTGACAATAGGAAACCAACTCGTATACAACCAGAGCCTGAACGGAAGCGAAGTCTCCGTGACGCTCACCGATGAAAATCTGTCCGCAATACTATCTTACCCAGGCTTGAGCCAGAAGACCACTCCGATACGCCTCGGCATGCAGAATCTCTCCCGCACGATAGAGCACGGCAACGCAGACGTCGTCTTGACGACCGACTTATCATTTAGCATGTGGGAGGACATGTGCATGGACGGGGACTGGGAGATGATATTCGACTCCAATAACCCCTCGCTCAACGACACCGCAGTCGCCGCTCAAGTGTGCACGAGCCAGTGCATCAGAAACGACGGCTTACTGTGCCACTACAACGACTGCTCAGGTTCATACCCTGAGTGCTGCAGCTGCAGCTACGGGTGCTGGCGAAGCTTCGGATGCGGGCAAAACCCCGGCTCAGTATGCTCTCTTCCCTGCTACGAGTGCATATGGTACGGTGGACACGGAAACTACACTTACGACTCATCCGGAGGCTCATACTGCTACGACTGCACGAACCTTGGCTGCACCTACTGCTTCGACACGACGGAAGTATCCGAGTGGTGCGCTCTCTCATGCGGTCCCACAGTCTACGCCTACTGGGGCGTTAACGGGACTGCAGCAGACCCCTACGCGCCGCCGCCCGCGGGCCAGTGCAGCCTCTACCGTTGCACTAGCTATGCGAGGGCATCCTGCACCTTTTACTCGCACCGGGCCTGTGATCAGGCTTACGTACATGCGCGCACGACATATGACTTTGACGGTCTGCCCATGATTTCGTATCTTCCGTGCCCGAACCAGTGTTTCGCCTGCAATCTCACGGGAGTGGGTTTAGCCAAGCAGTTAGACGCAAACTTCACAGAAAGAATACTCAACATAAGCGGCAACAGGATAGGCTTGGTTGCCTACGGCGACGACTCCTACAGCACTCACGCGCTCTCCAACGACACGTCTTCTCTGTCATCTGAGGTAGACTCGTATTTTGCCGGCGGGGAAACGTGCGTCTGCTGTGCCATAAACGAGTCCATAACCGCGATGCAGGACTCGAATTCCTCGAGGCTCAAATTCATCCTCGCCATGACCGACGGGGAAGCCAACGTGCGCTGCGGGAACGCGGCCGCCGACTTGGACGGCGACACCCAGGTCACCGCGAAAGACGATGCCATACAAGCCGCCTGCACGGCATACGAAGACTACAACATCACCGTCTACGCCGTCGGATTCGGCTCATCCGCGGGAGCAGACACGTTGCAGCGTATCGCAGACTGCGGGAACGGAACATTTTATTCCGCCAACAGCAGCCAGGACCTTGAAGCCATCTACAACGACATCGCAAACGAAATAATCGAAGCAGTCTACGCAGCCCAAGCCATCAACCTCACGTTCTCCTACGAGTCCATACTCTACCCTGACTCCTACATACAGTTCAATTACACGCCAGTCAACACGACAGTCTACGGCGAAATAACCATTGCAGCCAACACGGAGCGGTTCAACAACACCGACAACTGCACGGGACTGCTCTACATCCCCGGCCACACAGCCTTCATAGACGCTAAAGTAACTTCTTTTTCCGCTCAATACTGGACGGACTATGTCTCGGCTGACAAGGGTTCTGGAGCCTCGGTTGCCTATACTCTGCGGGATGGGAGCCTCGGGGAAGACTATTCTGTCCTAGGCGACCCCTTCATTGTAAACATCCCATTGGATCTTCTCGCATCCGGCGTAAACAACACTATTACGGTGGAGACTGGAACAAACACTTCGAACCACACCGGCTGCAGCATAGACGACCGCGTAATCTATACGCTGCGCATGCCCCGCCTCGTAGGATACGGCGACGTATTCATGAAAAGCATAGGCTGCAATTGGACGATAGAATTCGAAGACGGCTCCACCATGTACTCACCAATACCCTCAACATACAATGAATCCCAAAACTGCTACTACACGAGCGGCAACTCGACGGGAGCCTATCCTGGAGGCGACTCCTACGCTGACGCGGTCGCGAGGCTGCTGCGAAACCTCGACCTTGACGGCGACGGAAGAGTAGACATACTATTCGACGAAACCATGATAGAATTCGAACTAGCCCGCGCAGGAGGAGTGCGCAGCCTATGGGGCCCGCTTAAGGCGAAACTGGTCATGTGGATGTGATTTAACTACTACTCTCTAATAATTATTCATGAGGTTTTCCGGCCAATCTGCAGTTGAGTGGTTGGTGACGCATGCCTGGTGCCTGAAGGAGAGTGCGTTCTGGAATAAATGAGTCCGGCGGCTTTAAGCCTGGAGCCGACTCCATTGACCATCAGGCGGGATAGCACACATTTTTATAAATCTCAATAGAATAT
>JBDRCA010000034.1:0-3629 GCA_043822165.1 Candidatus Altarchaeota archaeon | reverse complement strand
CTCCATATACAACAACCTCACAACCCCCGATAACCTTTTGCGCATAATACCGCGCAGACTCTCCCATTCGACTCTTCTTGTCGCCATAACCATGCGCTTCATACCGACCATCACAGCCGACGCCCGCTCCATAAGGGATGCTCAACGCTGCAGGGGCCTGAAAACATCCAAGGCGAACATCAAAGACAACTTCGCGTTAATAGCCCCCACAATAGTCAACTCTCTTGAGCGCTCCTATAATCTGGCCGAGGCATTGGAGGCGAGAGGTTACTCCGGGGACAGGAGCAGGTATCTTGCTGAAAAATGGGGCACTTTGGATTGGTTTGCGGTGTCTGTATTTTTGTCTGGTGTGGCGTACCTGGTTTTCCTGCGGGTTTCCGGAAGCCTTGCTTACTGGTCTGCGATGGCGCCTTATGCCGGGGCGCTTAACGTTAATCCGCTGGTGCTTGCGTTAACTCTCTTGTTGGTGATACCGTGAAGAAGAAGCCAATTGTATCATTCAGGGACGTGTCTTTCTGGTATCCTGGCTCTGATTCCGCCGCGTTAAGGGGAGTAAGCCTTAACGTCTACCCGTCAGAGTTCATGCTGGTCGTAGGCTCTTCCGGGAGCGGTAAGTCAACGTTTCTGCGCTGCATAAACGGGCTTGTCCCTCATTTCTCTGGCGGCAGATTTAAGGGCAGTGTCTCTGTCTGTGGGTTAGACACAAAGAAGAACAGGGTCCGGGATCTTGCAGAACACGTCGGTTTCGTCTTTCAGGATCCGGAGAACCAGTTCATAATGTCCTCTGTTGAGAGCGAGCTTGCGTTCGGTCTTGAGAATAGGCGGCTTACGCGGAATCAAATCAAGGATGCAATCGATGAGGTTTCACAGATTTTCGGCCTGGAAGAGTTTCTTTCGAGGAGGGTTACGGATGTTTCGTCCGGCGAAAAACAAAAGATTGTGTTGGCATCTGTTCTGGCGGCTAAACCCCGGGTTCTGGTGTTGGACGAGCCGACGTCGCAGTTGGATCCAGTTAGCGCCCGCGAGTTTCTTTGTTTTCTCAAAGACATGAGTCGCAGGCTTTCCTTGACCGTTGTATTGGCAGAGCATCGTTTAGACAGGGTTTCCGGTTTCGCTGACAGGGTCTTTGATTTGGATTCTGGTTTAGCAGGACCCCCGGAAGACATACTACCTAACACGTCTGCCGCGCCCCCCACTCTTAAGCTCGCAGCTCGCCTCAGAGAAAAAAACATTGACATAGGAAAACCCCTCTCAATAAAACAGGCAAGAGATGCTCTTGAAAAACACAGACACATGTTCAAAGAAACAAAAAAACAAGAAAAAAAACAAGCGCAAGACATAGTCGCCGTAATAAAAGACCTAGATAAATCATTCAACGGAGACAAAATCCTCAAAAACGCAAACCTCACGTTATTTCGCGGGGAATTCCTGGCCCTCCTTGGAAGAAACGGCGCAGGCAAGACAACACTCGTAAAACACCTAAATGGCCTGCTCTCCCCAGACTCCGGCAAAGTAACGGTTCTTGGCGCAGACGTCTCAGAAAAAACAGTCGACGAGATGGCTCACCAAGTAGGATTCGTATCCCAGAACCCAAACGACTACCTATTCTCCGAGACAGTGCTTGCAGAGCTTTCATTCACGGCGGAAAATCTCGGAGTAAACGCCGACATAGAATCCCTACTAGACTACGTGGGCCTTACCAAACACAAAAACACATACCCCCGCGACCTATCCTGCGGCGAACGCCAGAAAGTAGCGATAGCATCCATACTCGTAGGCAACCCCCAAATAATCATATTCGACGAACCCACAAGAGGCATGGACGCTCAAAGCAAGGAAAACCTTTCATCGCTTCTCGCAAAACTCAAGTCGTCTGGAAAGACTATATTATTCGTAACACACGACGTCGAAACCGCGGCAGCATCAGCAGACCGCGTCGCAATAATCGAACACGGCACCGTAACCTGCCAAGGACCGCCAAGAGACATACTACCCAACAACAAGACATTCCAACCGCAGATAAGCCAATTATTCCCTGACAAAAAATACATCACAGTAAACGACGCACTAGAGGCCCTAAACTGAAAAAGACACTGATACTAACCGCAGGCATAATCGCAGCCGCACTAGCTGTGGAAGCAGGAGTCTCTTGGTCGGTATCAACGACAATACTGGCCACGGCAATAATCCTCGCAGTATACCTTGAATTCGAAAAAACATATGCGAGCACTCGGGTGATAGCGCTTCTCGCCTTCATAACGGCAACCACCATAGTGTCCCGCCAGGTTCTCCACGGGGTAGCAGTAAGCCCAGTCTTCTTTTTCGTAGTACTTACCGGATACGTATTCGGCCCAGTTAACGGATTCGTCTTGGGCGCGACGACCATGCTTGTCTCAAATTTTTTCGTCGGAGGGCACGGTCCATGGACCCCCTTCCAGATGATAGGTATGGGACTGGTTGGCTTTAGCGCTCATATCTTGCCGAAACCCGGCAACATGAAACTGAGGATTTTCGTACTCTCAGCATACGGCGTCTTCGCATCCTTCCTATATTCCGCGGTAACCGACGTATTCTGGTGGCTTGCCTTCACTTCACAGAGAACGCTTGCAACCTATCTCGCAGTATCATCTGCAGGAGTCATATTCTCCATCGCAAGAGCAATAGGAAACGTAATAATGTTCGGCTTCTTCGGCCCGGCGTTCATCAAAATATTCGAGAGATTCAGAAAACGCTTCTTTATAGAGTACTTGGATTGATTTTTATAACTCCCAGACCACAAGTTTTATGAACATGATTACAGACGACATAGGGAGCTTTCCGCTGCCGTCCGCGGCGGCTAAGGCGCGTCTTAGGGATATTGGCCACAAGATTATCGATGGCTCGTACTCTGACACCGAGGAGGAAGAGTTCATAGACGCAGTAGTCTCCACGTTTTCGGAAAAACTCGAGTCAGGACTTGACGTTGTGACTTACCCACAACTCCACGAGATGATAGAAGGATTCATGAAACCAATCGAAAAACACGGAGTAGAAGGGCAGCCTTACATCATAAAAACCGGGCACGCATTAATCCCCGAAGTCGAGGTTGTCAAGGTTTTCGCGCAACGGCGCGTCGAAGAAGGAGGAGAACCCGTAAGTCTCAGGGTCTGCGTTACCGGACCCCTTGATCTCTACGTCCGCAGCATTTCAACGCAGGTTGAGGCAGACATACTGCTCGCCATCGGGGAAAGCATCGGAAGATTCGTTAAAAACTCTTTAATCGACGAACCATACCTAAAAACAAAAGTAATCTCTCTGGATGAGCCAAGCCTGGGGCTTAACCCCAACATCGTAGTAGAAAAAGACAAACTAATCGACGCGTGGAACAAGGCCGCGGAGCCTGCCCAGAACACGGACGTTCAAATACACTTGCACGCTCCAGCAGAAGCTGAAACCGCGTTCCAGACCAAAAACATAAACGTCATCGGCATAGAAGCCGCGGAAAACCCGGATGCACTAAAGGCAATAGAGCTAACAGACCTTGAGTCATACGACAAACACCTGCGCGTCGGAATAGCACGCTCAAACATAACAGCATTGTCCACGGAATACGAGCAGGCTAAAGGTGTAAATCCATTAAACAAACCAGA
>JBDRCA010000033.1:0-8744 GCA_043822165.1 Candidatus Altarchaeota archaeon | reverse complement strand
ACCCCCTCCCCCACTACCTACAAAGTAGTAATAGTCATTTTTATCAAGGGTGAATGAAACGGAACTTGCGATACTTGGTGTTAAAATTTTCGTTTGTTCCATTTCACTTAAGTTCTGAGTTCTTCCAAAAGCATACCATTTGTCATGTTTCCATTTACCTCTTTCCCTTGATTCTAAGAGCGTTCTATTCTGTTTCAGATATTCCCAAATATTAGGGTATCCTTTTGATAATTCATCCTTAGTCAATAATATGGCTTTTCCATTTTCGAGTTTATATGGGAACAAAATCGACTTAGTAAGGTCTGAAACGTAATATCGACGAAGATTAACAGAACCCTTACATAAGGGGTGCATTAATTCTTTTTCGAGATTATGTGTTGAATTTGTAGCTTCTGAGAAATACATCCTATCTTCATTTTTTAAAATAAAAACCGGATCTGACCCAGTTATCAATCCTTGGAATATCCTATCTGAGATATCCCCTAATGTTGTTTTTACTTCTTGTAGTTTTTCTAATATTTCAGTTCCTGGTCCAACTGTAAAATTCCATTCATTTTCTGTGGCATTATTCAAATCAATTTTTCCTTTTTCGGCCTCTTTGGTTGTTCTCCATTTTTCCAGGTCATGGGCTTTAACGAATTCAAACTTCCTTTTTCCGGGATTGGGAGATAAGAATAAAAGGCAAGTATACGTTGATGCTTTCTTGAATACCTGTTCTGCCCCAAAGTGCACTACCTTGTCAAGATATCTACCCTCAGATATGACTTTTCGTAGTGGTTGACCGTATTTAGCTTGGAAAAATTTATGGGGGAGAATATATCCCATGACCCCTCCTTCATTCAAGAGGCTTGCTCCTTTTTCAACAAAGACAACGTAGATGTCGTAGTTTCCTTTAGTTGCGGATTTGTATTTTTCTTTGTAGTATTCGACTTCAACAGGAGCCCACTCCTTCATGGCCTGAATTCGGATATATGGCGGGTTCCCTATTACTGCGTCGAATTTGTGTGGGAATTCTTTTTCCCAGTCGAAGGCGTTGATTCTTAGTGTTTCGTCTTCCGTGAAAATCTTGGTTTGGCCAGTGTAGAAGTCGGGGCCTATGAGGCTGTTCCCGCACTTAATGTTTTTCTCTAGTGTTGGTAGTACTCGGCCTCCGAGGCGTTTCTGGGCTTCCCGGTGCTCGTCCTCCAATACCTTCAGGAGGAGGTTTAGTTTGGCTACTTCTACGGCTTGCTCGTCGATGTCTACGCCATGGATGTTGTTCAAGAGAATCCGTTTCTTCTCGTCGAGGGTGAGGTACCATAATCCGCCCTTGCCTTGGTAGATTACGTCCCTGTGTTTCGCCGGGTCGTGTCCGACGTACCAGTCGCGGTGATAGTCCAGGAGCCGCTGGTATGCGCCGATGAGGAACGAGCCGGACCCGCAGGCTGGGTCGAGGACTTTCAAATCCGAAATCTGTTTGGGCGTCTTTCCTTCTATGAGCTTGCCGACGGTGTTGTCGACTATGTAGTCTACAATGTATTTCGGCGTGTAGTAGACGCCGCCGGCCTTCTTGACTTCCGGCTTTTCCTCGACAACCGCCCGGTGACCTGCAGTAAGCCTTATGACCTTCCCCAAAAACTGCTCGTAGACGTTGCCCAAAATATCCGCCCCGATTACCGAGAACTCGTACGGACAATCTGGGAAATACAGGTTTTTGATTATGTCCCTGAAAACCTTGTCGTCTATCCTAAGGTGCGGGCAGACGTAGTCCGGGAAGGTTGACCTACCTTTCTCCTCTTTGAAATAAAATATGCCTGAATTGTATTTTTCGTCGGCTTTTTCAAAGAGCTTCAATAAGTGTTTGTATACATTGTCCTTTTGGGATATCTCCTGCAATTGCTCGTATGGTTCTATCCCCCTGTCCTCGCATATTCTTAAGAATATTATTCTGTCGACGGTTTTTTGGACGGCGTAGTTTATCTCGCGTACGGAGTATTTTTCATTCCTCAAGGCTATGTTTCTGGCGAGTGAATCCCTCCACTTCTCAATTTCCTTGAGAAACTCGTCGTCAACTTCTGACGTGCCCTTCTTGGTTTTAGTGGATTCCGCGTACTGGTCGAACAAGCCTTGGAGTATCGATGGTTTTGAGAATATTTTTTCTAGTTCATCCCATCTTTTTTCGTATTCGTCATAGCGTATGTATAATATCCTTTCAACGCTTGCACTATCATTTGCCAACGGTTTTTTCCGGCAGTCGTAGACAGCGAATTCCTCGAAATCCGTCAGTATGGCAAGCGGAAGTTTAGCGCTCCAAGAGTACCTCCTAATCTGATAGGCAGGGTTAACATCCCCTTTTATGTTCACCGCAGGCTTTTTAGTTTCAACGAAGAATTTGCGCTGGCCGCCAATCCTGAAGGAGTAATCCGGAGCCTTCGTGGTTTTCCCAATCTTTATAGCGTCCTCATGGATTACGTCCTTGTACGCTTCAGCTCGACCCTCCGCGTTCCTGACGTCCCACCCCAGCGCCTCGAAGAACGGGTTGATGAATTCCTCCCTAAGCTGGGTCTCATTATAACCGCTGCTCAAATACGAGTTCCTGTTCCTCTCGAAGCGTTCAACAAGCTCTACTATTTTTTGGGGCGAATCCATATTTAACATTGGGAGAATTGTTTAAAATCAAGAGTTTAAGGTTTTTATAGCCTATGAAAGTCAGGGTTTTGTGCGTCGGGAAGGTTAAGGATGCGTCAATCAAAGAGGCGGTTTCCGAGTACGTGAAAAGGCTTAACGTTAGGCGGGTCGAGTTCGTAGAAGTACCCGACTCGAACCCGGATGCTGAAGGCAAAAAAATAATCGCGAACATAAAGGACTCTGAATTCGTAGTCGCATTATCCGAGAACGGCGAAGACACCTCGTCCACGCAGCTCGCCGAATTCATGGAGAAGGCGCCACAGGATGTGTGTTTCATCATAGGGGGGCCAGACGGCCTCTCTAGGGAAGTCCTAGATCGCGCAGACAAAAAATTATCCCTGTCCCGGATGACGTTCACCCACGAGATGGCAAGACTAATACTAGTCGAGCAAATCTATCGGGCATTCATGATAAACGGGGGCCGCCAGTACCACAGGTGAATCAGTAACCCGTCAGTTCCATGCATTCAAGCTGTAGGCTGTCGACGTGGACGTGGGTGACGAGGATGAGCTGCCAGCTGGCGGCCATCTTGTTGAGTGTTTCTCCGAGCAGTTCCCTGTGTTCGACGTCGAGGCTTCCGAACGGTTCGTCGAGGATGAGGAGCCTTATCGGCGAGAGCATCTCTATCAGCGCGATTCGCAGGGCGACTGCCATCTGCACTTTCTCGCCGCCGGATAATTGTTCGACGGACAATTCTCCTGCTCCGGCTTTGACTTGTATCTGGTAGTCTTTGTTGAAGTAGATTTCCCGGTAGGCCGGGTTCTGGTTGAATCGCTTAAAGTATTGGGTGAGTGTTTGCCCGAGGACTTTTATGTATTTGTCTCGGAGATACTTTGGGAGTCCCTTGTCGGTGTGGAATACTTCGCGCGCCCGGGAGAGAAGGTTAAGATTTGCCTCAGAGTTCTCCCTGTCTGATTTGGCTTTTGCGTACTCCTGTATCTTCCCGTACACGTCCTCCTTCTTCGTCTTGTTTTCGGATAGCTTAAAGTCGATTTCCTTGACTTCGCCTTCCAGCGCGTACTTGCGGTTCAAAAAAACCTCCCTCTCCGCTTCAGCGGCATCAAGGCGCTTCGGGTCAAAGGATATCCAGGAAAGCTTCTGGCAGGCGTCCTCCTTCTCCTTGACCTTGCCCGCGTACTCTGCCTCGGCTCCCGCAAGCTCTTTTTCCACCAAACCTTCTTGGGCCACCTTCCTCTCGAAGACCTCGACTTTGCCCTTCAAGCCGTTGTATTCCGCAACATGCTTTTCAACGACGGCAAAATCCTCGCCCATGTAACCACTCTCCCCAAGCCTCTTTGAAAGAGACTCTCTCTGCAGTGAAACCTCATCTCGTTCAGCCTGCTTCCTCGCCGAAGCCTCCTTCAATGTCTTAAGCCTAACCTGCGCGCCGCGAACATCATCGAGCACGCGCTTAAATGCGTCCACACTCTTTCTCGCATCAGCCTCCCTGGCCTTAATGTTCCCAATCCGCTCCATCCCCTTCTTAACAGCCTGCTCGCAGACAACTATCTCGTTCATGAGATGCCCCTTAGAGAGCACCTGCCCGCACCGCGGACACTTAGGCTTGCCTGTAAGGGAGGAGAGCTCTTTCAGGTAATCGTTTGCTTTGGCGACTTCCACTTCGGACTCGATTAGTGCTTGGTTGAGTTTGCCGTGTTCTTCCTCGGCTTTGGCGAGATTTTCCTCGGCACCATCCTTGCCGGCAACCAGTTCCTCAAGCTCGCTTGCCTGCCGGGCATCGTCTTGCTGTGAGGCAAGTGCTGCTAGCTTTTCTTCGCATGCCTTGTATTCTGCGAGGACTTCGCGTATTCGGACGTATTTTTCCAGCACGGAAGCCTGTTTGTAGACTTCCTCTAGTTTGGCTTTCTCGGCCCTGATCTCTGCCAGCTGCATGGTGAGTGAATCCTTTTTTCCCGCAAGCTGTGAGACCGAGACTTCAAGCTTACTGATTTTCTCCGATAATTCATCGCGTTCTTTCTTGCTTTTTTTGAGTTCCCCGATTTTTTTCTCGGCTTCAAGCAGTTTTGACGCGGTTTCTGCGAAGGCCTTCTTTTTTTCTTCTCTTGCGGCCGATAGTTTTCCCGCTTCCTCGGCGAGTGTTTTTTCTTCTTCCGCGAATTTTTTGTCGGCGTCTTCGGGGTATTTCGCGAGCTGTTCCGCGTAGACTTCGGTTTTTGTTTTTGCTTCCTTTATTTTGTCGGTGCATGCTTTGTAGACTTTTTCGAGTCTGTCCAGGCCGAAGAGCGCGTCGAGTTCCTGGCGGCCTCCTTTCTGGCCGAGCCGGTCTATTATGCCTGTTACTTCGCCTTGGGGGACGTAGAGGAGGTTGTCTAGTATCTCCTCTGGGAGAGAGTCTTTGAGCGCTTCCGCGACGTTTGACGGGTTGTCGGCAACGATTACTCCGTCGCAGGTAAGCTGTGCCTGCGAGGGCTTGTCTACGTGCAGTGTCTTGTTGATGCAGTATGTTTTTCCATCTTTAATGTAAGTGAGTTCGACGGCTGCTTCGCGTTCTCCGTTTTTGATTTTGTCCTTGTATCCTGCCGCAGACTTTGCGAACGCGAACCGAACGGCTTTTAGTGTAGATGATTTTCCCGTGCCGTTTCGGCCCTCGATTTGGAGGCCTTGCGACAAGTCGACGTTCAAGTCCGAGTGGCACGCCCAATTAGACACTGAGAGAGCAGTCAAACGCATAAAAATAGAATACGAGTAAGCAAAAATAAAGCTTTACAGTAAGTTAAGGTTTTGCCCAGGCTTGGTGGAGTCTCTCTCTGGTTCCTTCCCCGGCGTTTAATAGGAATGGGAGAATCCGGTTCCTGTATTCCCCTCGCATCTCTCCTGCCGAAAGCTTCTCCCCGAATCTGATGGCGGCTTCCGCCTCATCGGGCATGCTCAAGCTTTGCATCATCCTCTCTTCGACGCCAGGGCCTGCAGTCGAAAGATATGTGGCGTGACGCCTGAATTCCCCGGAAAGAGCGGGACCGAGTTTGCAGTCGAACTTTAATACTGAATCCAAGTTAACAGGTTGCACGATTTTTTGCATTTCCCTATATTTTATACTCCGTAAAAGTAAATAACGTACTAGTGAACTGACAAATGAGCAAGTTTTTCAAGAAGGGTTATCGGAAGGCGGGTTTGTCGCCGGGCACGCTCGTTCACGTCGGCAAGAAGAGGTCTGATAAAATCAAGATTACTGTAATCGACTACGACGAGTCGGAGTTCACTGAAAAGAACGTGAAAACCGTCGAAGAATGCTTCAAGTTCAGGGACAAGCCGACGGTTACATGGATTAACATAGACGGCCTCCATGACCTGGAGTCAATCGAGAAACTCGGGAAAAACTTCGGCATACACTCGCTTGTCCTCGAAGATATTGTTAACACGAACCAGCGCCCCAAGCTCGAGGACTTCGAAGACTACATCTTCCTAGTATTAAAGATGCTCTACGTCCGCGAAGACGACGGGGAAGTTCACGCAGAGCAGATAAGCATGATTCTTGGCAAGACTTTCGTCATCTCTTTTCAGGAGCAGGAGGGTGACATATTCGACAATATCCGTGAACGCATAAGAAGCGGCAAGGGAAGAATACGAAAACTGGGCGCAGACTACCTCGCTTACTCGCTTATGGACGCTATCGTCGACAACTACTTCCTAATCCTGGAAAAATTCGGGGAAACCATAGAGGAGAGGGAGGAAGAGCTAGTATCCAACCCCGACCCCGAAACGCTCCAAGACATTTATTCCTTGAAGCGGGAGCTTATTTTTTTGCGCAAGTCTGTGTGGCCGCTGCGCGAGGTGATAAGCGGCCTTGAACGGCAGGAGTCCCCGCTTATCCAGGAGTCAACGGACATTTATCTACGGGACGTCTACGACCACACAATCCAGGTTATCGACACGATCGAGACGTACAGGGACATGGTGTCCGGGATGCTTGACATGTATCTTTCCAGCATATCGAATCGTATGAACGAGATAATGAAGGTGTTGACGATCATTGCGACTATATTCATTCCACTAACATTCATCGCCGGCATCTACGGGATGAACTTCAACCCTGATGCGTCTCCCCTGAACATGCCGGAGCTTAACTGGTACTGGGGTTACCCTGCCATCTGGACTGTGATGCTGTCTGTCGGATTAATCATGTACATGTACTTTAGGAGGAAGAAATGGATGTGAAAAAATTTTCGGAAAAAGATGCAAAGAAAATCGGCGAAAAACTCGGTGTAAAGTGGGACCGCTTCAACGTCGACCAGTTCAGGCGCGGCATGAACGTGGAGCTCGAACACGGATCGAGGACGCCGCAAACCAACGTCACCGATGACGACCCGTTAATGACAGGGAAAATCGCGCTAGCCCACCTCCTCGAGTTTCCGGACTACTATGACCGGCTCGAAGAGATGGAGAAGGAAGCCGAAGAATACTGGGAGAAATAGGTTTACTCACCTTTCTTTGACTGGTATCTCCGGGCGATTTTTTTAACGGTAAAATAGCTTAACGTGGACATTGTGGTTGCTAGGACTAGGTTCCCAACAAGAAACCTTCTGGTGAAGTTGTAGGCGTGGTTTAAGATTACTATACTGTATTTTTCAGCAGGTATTGAACCGAAGATGACGTCTCCTATCCTGTAGCTTGCCCAGTAAACCAGGACCAGCGTTAAGGGATTCCACAACGCCAGTGCAGTGAACAAGGCGAGCTTGTTTACTCTCTCATGCACCAGTATGACCAGCAGTCCCATCAGGACGCCGAATCCCGGCGTCGGAAGTATTCCAATGAACGTCCCTATAGCAAAACCTAATGCAATAGAGTGCGGGGAAGTCTTCGTCTTAAACACTTCTGCTAGATGAGACCTGACTCTGTCTCGAAGATACTTTTTAACCATCTTATTCACTCATGCTGCTTCAAGTAGGCTTCAGTAAGCTTTCTCATGTCCCTTACCTTCCCGCTTGCCGACTCGATGATGGAGAGCAGCTCTATCAAGGTTGTGTCTGCTTGCGTGTATTGTAGGGAGTCGAGCTGTTTTTTGTATTTTCCGCTGATCTGATCCCTCAGTTTCTTTTCGTTAGCCTTCATCTTCTTGATTGTTTTGGAATTTATTTTTGGGATGGATTCCCCTAAAATGTCCATGTTGTCTGCGAATGTGCCATACACTTCGACAAGATCTGCAGTCAAATCGGAAGATAGGTTTAATCCGGAATCCAACAGGTTTTTCCCGCTCTCACCAAGTTTCTTGCCGATATCCCCCAAACGCTCCAAGCTGTTGGACAATCTTACCAGTAGCACGGCGCGGACCGCATCCTCTCTTGAAAGCTCCATTTGAGAGTATTCTCTGATTCTACTCTCAATCTGCTCGTCGAGGAAGTCGTTTAGGCTCTCATACTTGACGACACGCGGGTAACCTCCCTGTCTGCTCGTCTTGATAATCGTCAATGATTCGTCGAACAGCTTTCTGGTGACTGAATAATTGTGTTTAACCTCGTCTTCAATCTGTGCGAAAAAGACAGTCTTATCAAGAGGCAGTTTTTCGCTCAGGTGTTTGGTCTTGAACAGTATCTCCTCTTCAGTTCCCTTAACGAGTTTTTCGACGAGAATCTTAAATGGCGTCAAGGCGATGAGGAAGACCACGAGGAAAAAGAGCCTGAACGCAGTCAGCGCGTTCGCAATCATCTGGCCGCTGCTGCCACCAAGTCCTTCGACAAATGATTCGAATGGGCCGAGAACTGGGATCAAAAGGATGACTCCAAAGAAGTTGAACAGGAAATGCGCTGCAGCGGCCCTTCTTGCGTGGAGGCTCATCCTGTGGGATGCGAAGATGGCGGTGGTCGTAGTGCCCATCGCAGCACCCAAGAGAAGCGGTATCCCCTGGCTCAGGCTGATCAAGCCTCCGTCAGCAAGCAACACAAGGATCCCAGAGGTCACGGAACTCGACTGGACTATGACC
This sequence comes from Candidatus Altarchaeota archaeon, assembly GCA_043822165.1. Classification (GTDB taxonomy): domain Archaea; phylum Altiarchaeota; class Altiarchaeia; order IMC4; family SCGC-AAA252-I15; genus SCGC-AAA252-I15. The sequence goes on along the minus strand of JBDRCA010000033.1, from coordinate 139 downwards.
GTGAAAACGAAGCCTACGAAGATTGCCAGCGGGACGCTTGAAAGCTCGCCGAAAAGGTTTGCAACACTCGGGTCCTCTTTCACCGGTATTATGGAGTCTGAGATAAGGTTTAAGCTGAAGAACACAAGCCCGAAATAGA
>JBDRCA010000032.1:0-20035 GCA_043822165.1 Candidatus Altarchaeota archaeon | reverse complement strand
ATACTTGGAGTACTTTGGTCACTTAGCCCACTTCTTGCAAACATATTATTGCAAGGACACTATTCGGAGAAACTAGAGAAAATCCTCATCTTTCCAATGAGGGTGGCAGGCATATTAGGTTTTAGATATATCCTAATGATAATTGCTGCCCCTATTATAACGGCGATCACCATTGGATTTCTATTTGCATTCGCTTTCAGATTTTTTGAAGAAGGAGGTGACAACTGATGAAAATCAAGTTGTTAACTCTATTAATCTTGGTTTTTTACATTTCATCCAACTCAACAGCATACAACACAAATCTACGCGGTGAAAAAAAATACGTCTTGGATGCTCCGTGGCGTATTGCAGAAGACCACGACGTAATACCTGTCGTAGTGTACTGGAATACTCGAGAGGGGCTTGAGAAAATTGATATTCTAGACGCCACAAACAACAATGTGATTTCTAGTAAAAGTCTTTCTTCTCTAGTAGACGTTAACAGTGCAATACTGCCTGTGACAGTAACTTTTTCGATAGAGAAAACTAGATTACAGACTGTAAATGGAAAAGTAAAGATTAAGGGAAAATTGTTTACAAATTATTATCAAACATTTGAAACGGATACAATTGAGATTATAACAAACACGGACACTGTACCCAAACTTACAGACTACTATTGTGGAGACACACATTACCACAGCAGTTACACAAACAATCCAACAGAATACGGGGGACCCATAAACGAGACAAAAAAAGTCGCGAAAGCGATCGAATTAGATTGGATTACCACAACAGACCACAGCTTTGACTTGAATGACACACCAGATAAATGGAGTTCATTTGTAGATGAATGCAACCAGATAGATGAAAAATTTAAATGTCTTGTTGGGGAGGAAGTATCTTGCCATATCTCAGGAACTTATCGCCCATTTAATGCATATTCACATTTTTTAGGATATAACATTGGTGAGTATATCTTGGGTGATGAATTTGAAGATGGCCTAGGACTTAACAATATACTTTGTCGAAACATTAATGATCACGTGGAATACATGGGTGGGTTCGGATATGTTGCTCACCCCATGCACGGTGACGGTGACCCATTCCGACACACTTGGAAGGATTTTTCTTTGAATTATACTGGTTTGCAGATTTGGAATGGTGTTCCTCCATATCATGACGAGCTTCTTAGTGGTCTTCGTATGTGGCAAAGTCTTCTTAGTGAACATTTATCTTCTGGTCGTCGGGTTTTTGTTGAGGGTGGTAATGACGCGCACGGTGACTTTAATTCCAGGTTTGGCAAAGTTCGGACTTGTTGTTACATGGAGGATTTCACGAAAGACAATGTTTTTGACGCACTCAAGAACGGGCGCTGCTACATGACTGACGGGCCGGCGCTTTCATTCAAGGTGAATGACGCCTTGATAGGGGAGATGTTGACAGTCAATACGGGGGAGGCCGTCAACTTGTCTTTTACGTGGAAGAGCACGCCAGAATTCGGTTTCATAGAAAAGATTTTTATTTATAAGGGCGCTGCTGGAGTGGACGAGGAAGTTGTCTGGAAGGTGAACGCGTCACTTGAGACGCCGGATGCGCCGAAGACTATGATGTATTCCGGCGAAGTCGAGGAGTGGCTGCAGATGTTTGAGCCCGCATATTTCCGGATGGAGGCGAGAACGTCTTCAGGCCACATCGCTTACACTAACCCAATATGGGTTAACGTGTCGGCATCTGGGAACCTTGAGTTGGAGAAAATCAAGGTCACTTACGAGGAATCTGCTTCTTCTTCAGGCGAGGGGGGAAGCGTCGACGGAAACTTCAATCACGGAGAACACACGACCTTCGACGTATACGTCAAAAATACTGGGCCAGTAGATGCAGTGAACGCTAAAGCAAGCATCAGCGCCTCCGGAGACTGTCTCTTAATCCACGACACACGAGTTAAGAGTCTTGGAGCTGTAAGCCCTGGAAGCACTGCAATAGCATATGACTTCTACTTAAGGCTCGACGAGGATTCAGGAAACTGCAACGCCTTGAAAGACGGGAAAATAAATCTGAACGTGACGCTAAGACACGGAAATAACGGAGTAATCGAGAAGACAATTCCTGTGACATTATACGTTAATCCGAACGACGGGCCAGAATTCGAGGAAACAACCTCTAGCGGAAGCCAAGAATCGGATGAATTGTACGTCATAGAAGCGGACATGATTGGAGAAGATGTTTTCGGTTCACAGGAACTGTATGCGTTTTACAGGTGCGGAAGCACGGATATATCAAGGAACGCTTATGACGGATTCGTGAAGATGCGAAGAACCTGCCAGGATGCCTGCGGAAGCCAACACGAGTTTCAGGGCAAGTTAGCAGGAATCGCGGAAAAATGCGAGGGGAAGAGACTGTATTATCGAATCAAGTTCGAGGGAGACGGGAGAGGATGGTGGAGCCCAATTGAGGCTTATGACGGGGGCTTGATACTGGATGATGATTCCGCGCCGCCGCAGATAAACGTTGCATCCAGTTCGGGCCCCATTAAGCCGGGAGAATTCTATGAATTCGCGGCTGATTTAACGGACGCAAAAGGAGTCTTGGACAGCGAGTATTACCCGCTTGCGTATTACAGTTGGGGTGAAAACCTGGTGGATGCCGGAAACTTCGACGGAGTAGTAAAGCTTAGCGGAGACGGCACATTATACACTGGCTTGCTGAACGTGAGCGAAGTCTACGAAGGCGATACGTTGTATTATAGGATATACGCGGGAGACGGCGACAACACGCCAAAATACGGGTGGAGTCAGACGCAGACTGGCCCAACAGTCCATATGAAGCCGCCGACTACCCCGGCTATGGTGGACGCCACCTTTGAAGCCTACAACTACACCGTGGACTGGACGGACAGCCTCGACGGGTCAGGAGTAGTAGAGTACGAGCTTAGGGAGGAGCATTCGGACGGCAGCGTGTCGATTACGAATTTGCAGGCAACAGAAAAAGAGTTTTACGACAGCCAGCTGCAATACGTTCCGAGTCCGCCCAGGTACAGCGTCAGAGCCAAGGATACTAAAGGCAACTTCGGGGAGTGGAGCCAAGAGATTCCCGTCCAGTTCCCGGACATCACAGTCGCGTCAGAAGACATTGAATTCAATGAAACACCCTCGTTGGGGGAAAAAGTCTTAGTAACGGCGTCTGTGAGAAACATCGGTGAAGGGAACCCCCACGGTTATCCCGTGGACTTCTACGACGGGCCGCCGTGCGGGGGAGTGAAACTGGATACAGTAAACGCGTCAATAACTCAGGGAGGAGGATACACTATCGTGAGCTTTGTGTGGACTCCCACAGCCGCGGGAAACCACAACATACACGTGTACGCAGACCATGGAGTCTGCTGCGGCACATGCATACATGAGATGGGACTAAAGGAAAAGAAGTACTGGGAGAAAAACGAAGACAACAACTGGGCCAGCAAAAGCGTAACCATCACCGAGAATTCACCATGCATCGGCAGCATACCCCCTGAAGCAGGCATCTGGTTCATAGGCTTGGACACCATCTGCAGGAATGCGGGAGTAAGTTTAAGCGGGAGCATGCTTTCTTTCACTGGTGACGCGGTTTTGTCGTTGGAGAACGCGAGCCTTGTTTTCGTTTAATAACGGGTTTGGTGATTATCTTATTTGATTTGTTATGGGTAGTGGAGGCGACGGTTCTTCTGGTGTAGGGGATGTTTCTGGAGGGGCTTCTTTAGGTGGGGAGCCTGTTGATTCTTCTTCTGTTTCTGGCGTTAATGCTCCAGTCATGGTTGACGCAAAACCCGTGAAAAAGAAGAGGAGGAAGGCTTCCGTGAAGAAGAAGGCGCCTGCGAAAAAGAAGGCTGCCGTGGGGGAGAATGCTCCTGGGGAGAAGGCTGTCGTCGCAGTAGAGAAGATTGCTGAAAGCAAGGCTTCTGGTGGGGCTTGCGTGAAGTCTTCTTGTTGTAGTGATTGGCGGGTTGTCGCCTCTTTCGTTATTGTTCTTGGTTTGCTCTCGTTGTATATGATGGGTCGGGACAGCAGTGTCCCGGCTGATGCTCCTTTGCTCGTTCCGGAGTCGACGACGATGGCGCCGGTTACTACTGTGGCGCCGCAGGTTGTGGCGCCTGTCACAACGACTGTTGCGCGGAAGGCGCCGGAAAGCGTCGTGTCTGGCGGATTTGAGTCGACGAGTTCCTCGACTATTCCGAAGCCCGTTGCGGCTACATCGACCACTACAGTCGATGCAGTCTACAGGGTCGTGAATTCCAGGGATGTTGGCGGCTACGCTGTGTTAAGCGTTAATTACTCTTGCGTTGGGAAGCGTGTTTTCGTCCGGGCTTTTAAGCCGCACACTGACATGCACTCTGCCTTCGACGACCTGGAGATTGACGTTTACTCTGTCGGGAAAGCGGGGAGGACTAAAGTCGCTTATGGTTTGACGGATGACGACGGAGAATTCGTTTTCACGCCGGATGCAACCGGGGAAATCCTGGTAACAGGCAACTACAGGCGGTTCAAGGAAGCCTCGGTCAGCGTTAACATCGTCGAGTGCTAGTTCGTGTAGACCAGAGCCGCTACTACGGTGCCATGGTTTTTTGAGGGTATCTTCTTTAATGTGACTGCCTCGGTTTTGTGTTCGATGATTTTCATGTTGCGGGCGGAAGCCATCTCCGCCAGCTTCTTCAAGAGACTCTTTTTGATTTTTTCTTCGTTGCCGTGTCTGGCGTGCTCTTCCGCGACTATGCCGAACCGTTCTTTTATTTCAAGGCCCTCGCACATGGCCCACGCGACGCCTGCTCCTATTGACTGGCCTTGCCTGCCGTCTTGGCGGGCGAGCACGCAAAAGGTTATGCTGCCTGCGGGTATGCGGGCGTAGTCTACGGGGGTTGCGTTCTGGGGTAGTATGCTTGAAACGGGGACCAGGTTGCATTGGTCTATGCGGGCTTCGACGAGTGCTTTGTCGAATGCGTTGAGGCTGCTTGTCTTGGATACGCCTTTGCCGGATGTTACGAAGAATTTCGTGAACAACATACAAGTTATATTCCAAGACTGGTTAATTAATTTAAGATGATTAGGTCGCCGGCTGTTGCGGGACAGTTTTATTATTACGACTCGCGGATGCTAGAGGAGCAGGTTTCTTCGTTTATGGTTGAGGGCGCGGAAAAGGAGGATGTTTTGGGTGTTGTGGCGCCGCATGCGGGTTTCATGTATTCCGGGGCTGCTGCCGGAGAGGTTTACTCGAGGATTACGCCCGCTGACACTTATGTTATAGTGGGTCCGAATCACACCGGCTTGGGTGCAGCGTACTCGATTGTAACTTCAGGCGTCTGGAGGATGCCTTTCGGGGAAGTCGAAGTGAACCGGGATTTAGCGCAGAATATTATTTTGAACTCAAAGTACCTGGAAGAGGATGTTTTAGCGCACCAGCACGAGCATTCCATCGAGGTTCAGCTCCCCTTTATTCACGGTCTTGGGAAGGATTTCACTTTTGTCCCTGTTTGCGTGGGGCATATGCCTTTGAGTGATTATTCGCTGGAGGTTGCCAGGGACATCGGTTCGGCTGTCGCGAAGGCTGCCAACAAGACGAATGAGAGAGTAGTGGTGGTTGCCTCCACTGATTTGACTCACTATGAGCCGCAGAAGATGGCCGAGGAAAAAGACAGGGCTGTTTTGGACGCTATCGTCTCATTGGACCCGAAGAGGCTTTTCGAGGAAGTCGGGCGCAGAAAAGTCTCAATGTGCGGTTACGGGCCGACTGCGATTATGTTGTATGCGTGCTTGGCTCTCGGAGCACGGAAGGCAGAAGTCGTCAAGTATATGACGTCCGGAGATGTCACAGGGGACTTTCGCCAGGTCGTCGGGTACGCGGGAGTGATTGTGAAGTAGACGCTCACGCCTTTTCCGTCCTGCGGACTGTATGTCTTTCAGGAATGGGGAGTCCTGAATCCTGTATCCTTAGCTTCTGCGCGTAGTGGACCTTCATGGCTTCTTCAGTTTCCGCGTATGAACGCACGTTTTCTATTCCCCTGCCGCTTATGTAGGATGCTGCAGTAGTGTTTGCGAACTGGCCTGCTTCCTCGAGGTTCATGGTGCCAGCCTCGAATTCCTTTCTGTGTTCGACGATGTATGCCATCAATCCCATCTTAAAGGTGTCGCCGGCGCCGGTTCCGTCGACGACTTCAACCTCGCATGCCGGAATCTCGACTACTGCAACAGGGGATTTTTCGCCCGGCTTAAAGTAGGCTAGCGCAGCTCCCTGCTCCTTCCGAGTCATGGCGACAAGTCGTGCGCGAGAACCGTCAACTTCCATCTTGTCCGCAAGAGCTGCCAGAAGCTCTGGTGCCCGTGCATCGTCTCCAAGACCTGTTATGCTGCGTGCTTCGTTCAGGTTGCAGCCGAAGATGTCGACTTCCTTGAGGGGTTCGTTGAGTACTGTGTAGTCTGCGCCGGGGATGCTGTGCGTGTCAAGCATTGTGAGGACGCCTCTCTGGCGGGCGTCATGTAGGAGATTTCTCATCTCGGCGCCGTTTTCCGCGTCCAATGCGGGCAGAAGCGTGCCGTAGCTTACGACAAAAGCCTCTGCTTGGGCGACGTAGTCCATGTTCACGTGCTCGCGGGAAAAGACGTTGTTGGCTCCGCCGGAATAGAAGATGAGGGGGTCTTTGTTCACTATGTCAACGTTTACGAAAGACATGCCTGTTGAAAGATCAGACGGCTTAATGTGGGTGGGTTTCCCGTCAGGACCGAGGACTGTGTACACTTTATCCGGGGGAAGCTGAGTGTTCCACAAAACACCGCCGGTGTCCACGCCATTTTCTTCCATGAACGCGAAAAAATCCTTGCCATTCGCGTCATCGCATAACAGAGTCACGCAACCAACGTTGCCGTCTCCGAAAAGCTTCGCGGCAACCGGCAGACCATTCCCAATGCCGCCAGGGTGCGTGCGCATAGGCCCCACCCTCGAAAGATTCTTGCCGGCAGAAAGCTCGGGAGTAACCCCGTCTGTGACGTAATCAATTGTGTGAACGCCGGCAGCAACAATCTTGAACTTCTTAACCTGACCATCCATGGAAATCACCTCGGATAGATTATGGGTAAGACAAGAAGAAAAGGATTAGAAGAATATTGACAGGTAGTTCCAGGCTCTTGAAATGGAATACATGAATGCTGCAAGCATTATCAACCAGAAATACAGTACTCCCTTCGGGGCGGTCTTAACGTAGTTTACGATCTCGTCTATGAAATACAAGTATCCTTCAGACTCGACTTCATCGCTCATTTTTATAGGAACCCGAATTTCTTCTTTTTATCCTGAATCCTGTACGGAGACTTGGCGGTCCGCGGCGTCCCGGACGTCGGGTCTTCCGCTCCGTGCCCGCTTTTCTGCACCTGCTCGGACTCAAGGACGCGGCGCAGCTTCTGCAGTTCAGACAACACCTGCTTTAAGTGTTCGTCGATTGATTCGGTGCGCGAACGGATTGCGTATAATTCCTCGTAGTTTTCACGGTCGTATCCGCTTCCCATGAATATTCATGAGAAGGGATGTTTAAAAATTACTCCGTGTAGATGGTGTTTCTGACGACGGAGCCTGCTTCCACGAATGCGCCAGGGTATATTGCGCGCCCCGGGAGGATGGAGACGTTTATGCCGGTCTTCACGTTGTCGCCGATTATGGCCCCGAATTTCCTCCTGCCAGAGCCTTGAACAGTCTCTTTTACTTCCACTTTCACTTCAGAGTCGTCGAAGCGTAGATTAGCTATGTTTGTGCCGGCGCCCAAGTTCACGCCTTCGCCGATGATTGAGTCGCCGACGTAAGAAAGATGAGGGACGTTGGAGCGGTTCATGATTAGCGTGTTTTTGATTTCCACTGATGCGCCGATGTGGCAGTCGTCCATTATTGTCGTGTGGGGGCGTATGAAGTTGTTTGGGCCGATGAGGCAGTTTTCGCCTATGTATGCGGGACCGGTTATGTAGCAGCCGCTTCTTACTTGCGAGCCTTTGCCGACGTGGACGGGGCCGATTAGGCGGGCGCCGTCTTCTATTGTGGCTTCGTCGCTTACAGTCAGGTTCATGCGCTTGAGCATTATTTCATTGGCGTCCAGGAGATGCCAGGGGAGTCCTACGTCTATCCACTCGTCTTTAGTAGTTACGGCTGATACTTTCCCGGATTTCAGGTAGGCTTTCACGGCGTCTGTGAGCTCGTATTCGAGGCGTTCGGTTTTGCCGAGTTTCGACAGTATGTCGAAGACGTCTTCGTTGAATGCGTATACGCCGGCGTTGGCAAGGTTTGATCGTGGTTTTTTCGGTTTTTCCTCGAATGATTTTACGACGCCTTTTACTTCTTCGACGACGCCGTAGTTTTTCGGTTCTTTGACTTCGGCAAGGCACATGCTGGCTGATGGTTTCTTGGATTTGAAGTCTTTGATCAGCTCTTTTATGAGGTTTTCTGATACTATTACGTCGCCGTTCATGACGAGGAAAGATTCTTTTATTTTGCCGTCTGCCATGGCGACTGCGTGGCCTGTTCCCAGTTGTTCCGTCTGTTCCACGTATTCTAGGGATAATGTGGAGTGTTTTTTGCCGAAGTAACCGGTTATTTTCTCTTTCTTGTATCCGACGACGACTACTGCTTTTTTCACGCCCGCTGCTGCTAGGGCGTTAAGGTTCCATTCTAGTATGGGTTTGCCGGCAACGGGTAGCATGGGTTTGGGCCGAGTTGTTGTAAGCGGCCTCATCCTGGTTCCTTCGCCGGCTGCGATTATTACTGCAGAATCCATTTTTCTTGTGTAATATTGTAGGGTGTTATTAATTTAAAGCTGGTTGGATTTAGGGTTTAGGTGTGCTTTGATAGTGTATACTGTGTGTGCGATGGCTTCGTGGAAGTCTGGTGTGGAGCGTATGTTGGCCCATTTGCGGGCGAGGTATCGTTTGCTGAAGTAGAAGCGCCGGTAGCCTTCGATTGTTAGGTCTGTGAGTTTTTGTCTTGTGTATCCTTCGGGGATGAGTAGGGGATAGTCTTCTTCGCCGTGCATGAAGCGTGTCCAGACGTCTGGTTTGATTGCGCCTTCTGCGAGAAGGTCTTCGGCAAGCTTTGTGCCGGGATATATTTCGGTGATGCAGTAGTCGACTGCGTCGGGCTTTATTTTCTTTGGGAAATTCAGGGTTTCCTGGATTTGTGTTTCTGTTTCCCCTGGGAAGCCGAGCATGAAGTATGCGCGGGTTGGGATGCCTGTTTTGCGGCAGAGGTTGAATGCGTCTTCGTATTCCTGGTCTGAGATGTTTTTTCCGATGTTTTTGCGGATTTCCTCGTTGCCGATTCCACGCCGAAGAAGATTAGGTGGCATCCGGCGTCTTTTAGGGCGCGGGCGAGTTCTTCGTCGAGGATGTCCGGCCGGGTCTGGCAGTTGAAGGATATACCTGTTTTTCTTTCTTTCAGGAGCCTGCAGATTTCGAGTGTCCTTTGTTTTTCCAGCGTGAAGTTGTCGTCTACGAAGCTTGCTTTTTTGACTCCGTGTTTTGTGACGGCTGCCTCTATTTCATTTACTACGTTTTCAGGGCTTCTGCTTCGGTAGGGGGTTCCGGGCATTAGGCAGTAAGTGCATTTTCCGGGGCATCCCCTGGATGTTATGAAGGAGTGGTGACTGTATTTTTCAGTCGGGAACAGTTCCCTGACAGGATGGGGGAGGGCGTCCAGGTTTTTGTTGCATGCTAGCTTGGGTGTTTTTTTCTTGTCTGCGTTGTATAGGCCGGGTATCTCTTCTTCGCGGTAGGTTCCGTCTATCAGTGCCTTGCAAAGGCGGGTGAAGGATTGCTCTGCCTCCCCGACGATGCCGTAGGTCAGATTCATGTCGGCGACTGTTTCCGGGAGCGCTGTCACGTGGGGTCCGCCGAGGATTATCTCGCCGGGGAAGGATGCAGCTTTGAGGCTTGCAGCTATGAAGTAGCAGGAGCGAAGCGTCGTTGACATGACACTTAACCCGACGATGCGTGGTTTTTCCTTTAGTATTGAGTCGATTACCTGGGGTTCGCTTAAGCTTAGTATGTCGGCGTCTATCGCGGTTGTCGCAAATCCTGCTTTTTTGAGGCTTGCCGCGAGGTAGCCCAAGCCCAGGGGCATGTAGGTTACTGCAACTCCTTGGTTGAAGGATAGTCTCGCGCACGGAGGATTTACGAGTAAGACGTCGGACATTTAAACTCCTTTCTCGGCCACGACGTATCCGTCCTCCATGCGGGGCGCAATCTTTTTTATTTTATCGCGGAAGCCTTCGCACTCAACGGGTTCGGCGTCTTTGCGCCAGACGTTTGCCATGTCCATTACGTAGTGTGTCTCAGAGGTTTCAGGTATGTCTGCAAGCATCTTCGAGAACTCCTCGATTAGTTTCACTCCTTCTTTCCGGATTTTTTCTGCGTCCGCCATTTTAGGTAATTATTATTTCACCAGTACCCTAAAAAACGTTTTTTCGCGCAACCAAGCCGGTATAACGCATCCTCGAATACGCTCAGGGATAGTCCTGAAGCCTTCGGATTCGGAAGACTTGAAAGAGTCCCGGAGTCTATGTCTCGGTAAAGACGTTCTATAAGACGGGAGCCTACAATCGAGAAGAGCTCTCTTCTCGCGATGTCGTTTTTCATCTGAGGCATTATTTCACTGCGCCATAGTGCGTCATAGTCTTCTCCGCTGGTTATTGATTTCGCGGCAAGGTATCCGGACGTTAACGCGTATTTCATGCCGAAGCCCATCATCGGGTCCTGGAAGCCGGCGGCCTCACCGACATATAATCTCCCGTCTATGACGGCGCTCTCTCGTATGAAGCCGTTCCCGTAACTGGAGAACGAGCTAGAAAGCCTTGCGCCGTCCATGAGCTCCCGTATGAGTGCGCGTTCTTTAATCGCTTTTTCGAGTAGTTGCCTTGATTTTTTGGCGTATATTGCTGGAGTGCAGTTTATGGCGTCTACCATGCCGTCTCCGCGGGGTATGATGTAGAAGTACCAGCCTTTGGGGGAGAACCTGTCGTCGAACATGATGAGCATCGAGTCATCGGGGAAACTGGTGTTTTCGTATGCTCCTCCGAAGGCTACTACGTCGGCGTGTTTGGGCCCTGTTGCGATGACGTCTGCATTTTCTTCTTTGACGGTTGAGTTAAAGACGACTTCGACGCCCATTTTCAGTGCCTGCTGGTATAGTTGGTATTCGAACGAGTTTTTTCCGCCGCGGAATACGAAAGTGTATGGTTCGGAAAGGTTGAGTGATATGTCTCTTTTGGGAGTCAGGAGGAATACTTTATTGAACTTTCTCGTGTTTTCTGGGAGGGGAATGTTGACTTTCCTGAAAAAATCGGTTGCGGCAGAGCCTCCGTAGCCGATGCCTTGAAGGTTCGGGTGAATCTGTTCGCCGACGTCTTTTCGTTTCTCGTATACTTTGACTTCGCGTTCTCCGGCCAGGTTTATGGCGCAAGACAGGCCTGAGAGGCCGGCACCTAGAATCTTAACGGTCATCTTAGCCTTGGGCTAATAATTTCTTCACGAGGAAGAGCATCTTCGGAGCCTTCGTGAGCAGTAGCGGGTAGATTGACTTTAAGTCTCCGTTCGCAATTTTTAGTATGTCTTCGCCGGAGAATATTTCCGCGAGCTTTTCCAGGTCTTCCTCGGATAGTTTCTCGAATACTAGGCGGGCCTTGTATAGTTTATCCAGTTTGGGGCCGTATTTTTCGTTCCAGCGCTCGTCGAACTCTGAGAGCGCGCTCTTGGAGTAGTCTTTATTTTTTATTGCTTTGGCGGCGACTTCGGCTGCCATGCGGGCTCCTAGCATCCCAAACGTCATGCCTCCGCCGGTTATGGGGTGCACGTGGTGGGCGGCATCGCCCACGACCATGATGCCGTCGGATGTCAGCTCTGTTAGGCCCCCTGATACTGGTATTCCGCCAGCGTTGATTTCCACGGGGCTTGCGTTTTTGAAGAACTCTGGATTGTTTTCGATGAAGGCGTCAAGGTAGTCGCGGGCTCGTCCGCCGTCCTTGGATAGGTTGCCCATGATGCCTAGGCCTACATTGGCCAGAGTGCTTCCTTTCGGGAAAATCCAGGCGTAGCCTTTGGGGGCTACACTGTCTCCGAAGAAGAAGTGGAGACGGTCTTCGACGCATTTGACGCCGGCTAGCTCGTATTGGAAGCCTGAGTGGTAGTCGGTCATCTTGTTGGTGGTGTTTAATCCAGCGGTTCTCGCAATCTTCGAGTCCGCGCCGTCTGCTGCAACCACTATTTTTGCTTGAATCTTTTTTTCGTCTCCCATGTGGTTCACGATTACGCCGGCTACGCGGCCGTCTTTTTTGATGACTGATTCTGCCTGGGTTTTCACCATGTATTTGGCGCCAGCGTTGATTGCGTCCGCTGCCAGGTATTTCTCGAATATTTTGCGCTCTAGTACGTAGCCGGGATAATCAGGAAGCTTTAATTCTATGTTATTGCCTTTTGGCGTGTGGACTATGAAGCCTTCGATAAGGTTTACCGCCCAGGCCGGGTGAGGCTTTATTCCGAGGATGTCCAAGGTCTCCTTAGTAAGGCCTTCCGCGCAGCGTTTCGGGGGTCCAATCTCCTGTTTTCTGTCGACGCATATTACTGAGACTCCTTTTTCCGCAAGAGTCTTAGAAGCGATGCTTCCTACAGGACCCGCGCCCACGACAACGACATCAGCCTTCATTTCCCGCCGCCTCCGTCAAGGGATATTGCACCTACCGGACAGTACTTGACGCATGTGCCACATCGAGTGCACGCTTTCTCGTCGACTACGATAACGACTTCCCTGAGCTCCATGGCGTCAACAGGGCATATGCCCACGCAGCCGCCGCAGTAGAGACATTTTCCTCGGTCGACATTCATTTTTTCCGGGTTTCTAATTGGAATAGCTGAATAAATAGTTTGAGTGTTTTCTTACTCGTCCCATTCAAGTATCGCCGGCCCAAGCTTCTCCTTTGATTGAATCTGATAGTATATCACTCTCTTGTCCCCTTTCCTCAGAGACTCCATGCTCCAGGTTATGTGCCTGCCAATCCGCTCAAACGGCAGGCCGGAAGTCAGAACCCGGAATTCCTTGACGTCCGCGGGAAGCGCATCAGTCACCGAAACGTTTTTGAGAATCTGGTCTGAAGTGTTCCTTACTGTGAGTGAAACCGAGAGCTCTTTGCCGTCTGCCTCGGTTTTCTTGGTTATCTGCGGTTTCCTGCCGAATGAGCTTAGGATGCCGCCTGAGGACTCGCTGTCGGTTCTCATCCGCCTTGCAGTCTCCGGTTTACCCTCTTTCTCGGTTATCAGCATGTCGACTAATTCTTCCTCCTTGTCTTTTTCGGGCGGTTCGGGGGGTTTCTCGGTTTCATGCGCAGTCTTCTTTGGTTCCGCCCGGTCTTTTATTGGCTCTGGTTTTTTCGCCTCGATTTTCACGGCAGGCTTTGTCTTGGTTTTTTCAGGCTCGGTTTTGGATTGCTCGCGGATTTTGCGCATCTCATCTATTATAGCGTTTTCCTGCTCCTGGATTAGGTCTTCACTCCGGATCTTCGCCAGGCTCTCCCTTCTTTGAGAAGTTGCCGGCCGGGGCGCCGTGAACCGTGGCCTGCTCACGCGACTGCTAATGCTTTCTTCGTCTGCCCTGGCGGATATCACGGGCCTTTTAGTCGGAGGCTGCACGTCTCTTTCAAGCGTCGGCGATTCTCGCAGGGGAGGGTGTTCAAGAGGCTTGTGTGCCATCGTATCGGAAGGAGCCTTAAGCGAAGGCCTGTATGCCCTGGCTTTGGCCAGTATCTCCTGCCGCCTCTCCCGCTCGGAAAGCTTGCGCTCCTTTACAGAGAGTTCCTGCTCTTTCCGGGCGGCTTCGTCTTCTCTCGCATCAAGCTCGGCTTTTATCCTTCCGAGCTCTTCTTCCTTTCGTTCCAGTTCATCAAGGCGTTTGAGTTGATGAGACAATTGTTTTTCGCGGGATGCTAACTCGTCTTCTTTCTCGGAGAGCATCTGTTTTTGCCGGGATGTTTTCTCCTCCCGCTCGGTTAGTTCCTTTTCCTTTTCATAGAGGTGTGTTTCTAGTTTCTCGAGTTTGAGCTCTTTTCTCGAAAGCTCCTTATCGAGGTCTGGGGCGGCCTCCCGCACACGAGCGGGTTTTTCTTCCATGGCGGCGGGTCTTGTTGGAGGGGTCTTCCCGGGGGCTTCGAGAGAGCGCTCGCGTTCGGTGAGTGATTCGGATAATTTGGTTAATTGGGAAAGGCTGTGGTTTACGTCCGTTTGCATTTGTGTCAGCCTTGATTGTCTTTTGCTTTGTTGTTCTTCTCTTGCACTTAGTTTGTTCTCCCTTGCCTTTATCTTGTTTCTGAGTTTGCTTAAGTCTTCCTCGAGTTTGTGTAGGTGCCGGGTTTTCTCTGATGCTTCTTTTTCGAGTGCGTGCGTTTTTTCGGCGAGTGTTTTCTCGAGTGTTTTAAGTTGCTTCTCCTTGTTTTCGAACTCTTTTCGGGCGGCTTTCGCGGTGGATACTGCTTTCTCGTATCGCATTGTTTCCTTGCGGCGTTGGTCGTCCATGAGGCGCGCCTCCATTTCGGCTTCAGTCTCAAGGTTCCATTCCATGCGCGCTGGAGGAAGCTTTGTTGTGTGGGATTTGAGGGAGTAGTGTATTAAGACGGATTCCTTGGCGTTCATCTGGGGTATGCGCCACACCATCTGGTCTCCGACGCGCCCGCCCCTTATGGAGGATGTCGCGACTTTTATTTCTTGTGCGTCTGCCGGGAGGGCCTCGAACACGATTATGTTTCTTATTTTCTTGCCTGACTTGTTGGTGAGCCTAAGCTCGACTTCCATTGAGTGACCGTGTTTCTCGGATTTCTTGGTGATTGTGGGGGATTTTTTGAGGGATGTGAGTATGGTTTTCGAGCCGGAGTAGGCTTCGCCCCAGCCTGTTGTTTTCTCCAGGAGTTCGAGTTCTTTTTCCGCTATTTTTTTCTCGCGCTCGGATGCTTCCTTGAGTGCAGAGGAGGCTTCTTTCTCGCGCTCTGTTAATTCTTTTTCTTTTTCCGCGAGTTCCGCGAGTTTTTCCTTGGCTTGCTTGAGTGCTTTGTCTGTTGCGCTCAGTCGTATCGCTATGTCTTTTTCTTTTTTCTCCAATTGCCCTGTTTTCGAGGAGAGTTCTTTTTCTTTTTTTGCTATCTCTTTTTCTTTTTGGGATAACTCGTGTTTTTTGTCTGAGAACAGTCCTTCGAGTCCCTTCGTGTCTGAGCCGTCTTTTAGTATCTTTTTCTCGGTTGATTCGAGTTTCTTTTGTTTTTTCGAGAGGTCTTTCTCGGTTTGCTTTAGTTGTTTTTCCTTGGAGGATAATTCTTTGTCTCTTTCGTCGAGTGAAGCCTGCTTTTTTTCAAGTTCTGCTAGTTTTTCCGCTGTCTTTTTTTCCCGGGAGGTTAATTCTTCTTCGCGTTTCGCAATTTTCAGTGTTTTCTTTTCGAGCTCGATTTCCCTGTCTCTTCCTTCTGACAACTCCGATTCGGCTTCCTTGAGGTGTCTCTCCCGTTTTCTCTCGACTTGAGCCTGCTTGTCTGAAAGCTCTCTCTCGCGGGCTGAAAGCCGTTCTCCGATTCTGTCCAGTTCGGCTGCTCTGCGCTCCTCGAACTCTCTTATGGATTCCTCTTTGACTGCCAACTCTTTCTCCCTGGCGGCGATTGCTTCTTCTCTCGCTGAAAGTTTCTCAGCCACCGCAGAGTGGTCTGCATCATGCGCCTGCGGTATCTTGGATAGCTTATCCTCAAGCTCAGACAGATCTTTCTCCCGTTTGTTGAGGTAGTCCTCGCGCTCCGAGAGCAACCTGGCTTTTTCTTCGAGGGATGAGTATGCGGCCTTTTTTTCTCTGAGGCTTAGTGAGAGCTTGTTTAGTTCGTCTTCTTTGGATAAGAGTTGTCTTTCCTTGGTGGAGAGGTCTTTTAGTGTTTTGTTTTGCTCGTCTTCTTTCTCCTGTGTCTTGGAGTATATTTGTCTTTCGCGTTCTTTTAGTTCCTTCTCTTTTTCAGATAGGGAGTCTTCGGTTTCGGACAGGGTGGCCTTGATTTTGTCGAGTGATTTTTCCTTGGCTGAAAGGTCTAGTTCACGCTCTGAAAGCTTGTCTTTGAGGGATTTGGCTTCCCGCTCTCTTTTTTCCAGAGATTCCTCGAGCCCGGATAATTCTTCTTCTTTCTCGTTAAGTGAGTCCTTGAGCCTGCCTAGTTCTCGGCTGCTGGATTCTGTTTCCCTCTCCTTTTTTGAGATTGATGTTTCGCGCTCTGAAAGCTTTTTCTCCCGCGAATCCAGTTCCGCCTCTAGTTCAGAGATTACTTCTTCTCTCCCGTCGTGCTCTATGGAGCGCGCAGAAAGCTCCCGCTCCTTCTGAGAGGACTCTTCCTCGCGCTGCTCAAGCCTAATAGACCTTCGCTCCAAGTCGAACTCTTTTTTCTTTCGGTCAGACAAGCCGGCTTCAAGATCCATCAAGTACTCTTCCCGCTTAGCCTCGACTTCGGAAAGCTTTGCCTCAATCTCCTTCTCCCTGCCAGCAAGCTGCACCTCAATGGATGCGAGAGACTGCTCCCTCTCCTCCAGGTCAGCTATACGCTCCTCCCTCAGCGAAAGCCGCTCCGCCTGAACCTTCAAGTCCCTTTCGAAGTCGTCCAATTCCCTGGCTTTCCTGTTCAAGTCTTCTTCGAGTTTTTTGCTCAATGCTTCGACGCGGGTTTCCTCGCTTCTTAAGTCCTCGAATCTCTTGTCGAATTCGTCTTCGCGCTTTTTTTCTTCTTTCTCGCGTTTGGCGACAAGCTCTTCGAATTCAACCTCTTTTTCGAGCACTTCTTTGGCTGTGTGCAGGAGCTCTTTCTCTCGTTTTTTGAATTTGGTTTCTTCAGTGGACATGAAGGAGCCGAGTTCCGCCTTCATGCGCTGTATTTCAGCCTCTTCTTCTGCGATGAATCGTCTTAGTTCTGCTTCCCTTTTTTTTGCGTCTTGTTTTTCTGCGGATATTTTTTCCTCGATTTTCTTGAGAAGCTTTTTTTTCTCTGCCAGGTCGATGTCGTCTTGCAGGTCAACGGCGTCTTTTTCGTTAGAGTTCTTCTTCGTCATCTGATTTCACGTTGCCCCTTTTTAGTTTGTCCCATAAGTCGCGTCTTTGCTGGCGCCGTTTCTTCAACTCGTCCATGACGACTGTTGCCTTGTCTGATTTGATGCCTTCAAGCTCTTTGTCTATCCCGGAGAGTATTTCGAGTATTCCCCTGTTTTTTTCTTCTTTTTCATGGGGTTTCTCCTCTTCGGGAGCTGCTTCGGCGGCTGGCCTTGTAATTGGAGTCGGCCGGGAAGGCAGACTGGATTCTGCAAGCTCTTCCTGTGCGATACGCCTTTTTTTCTCGGCTTCTCTTTTCTTGCGGATTGCCTGTATGCTATTCTTTTGGGAGCTTGTCATGTTGTTGTATTGTTCTTTTATCCTGGGTTCGATTGATTCCAGGTATAGTTCGACTACGTCGAATCCTCCTTTTTTGACGTTGTCTAATGCGAGTCCGAGTTCCAGGTTAAGGTCGAAGACGTCGACGCTGACTTCTTTCATGTCGTCGAGCATTTCCTGGAGGGCTTCTATTTTCTTGTTGTATTTGTCGTAGTTTTCGAGGGTGTCGTCTGAGAGGCGGTGGTGGTCGTGTAGAAGCGGCCTGAAGGAGACGAAGTATGGGCGCCCCTGGTTGTATTCCGCGTTCTGGAGCATTCCAGTGCCGACGTTTGCTTTTACGACGGACTTCATGGTGTCTTCCCCGTACTTCATCCTGATACGCTCAAGGTCTCGCTCGTATCTTGTGCGCATCTGGATTTCCGTGCCGATGTTGGCTTTTATTTCCCCGACGAAGTCGGATAATACCTGGCTTATGAGAACTAGGCCGACACCCCATTTACGGAATTCTCGGGCTGCGCGCTCTATCTGGATGAAGCCTCTGCCGCTTCCCCCGAATTTCGGGAGGAGCCTGTGGACTTCGTCGTATACTATGAGTACGCGGCAGCGGGTGCTCTCGTCCAGGTGGGCCATGAACACGTCTTTCACCGTGGTTTCGACTAGCATGTCTATCTGGTCAGGGCTCAGCTTGTGCAGGCAGAACACCGTTATTTCCCCAGGGTTTATGTATTTTTTTATGTCAATGTGTTGGCGAGGGTTCGAGAGGACGTAGACGTTTCCGTTGAATGCGCGAGCGTCAGACGACTTCATCTGGAAGATGGAGTAAAGATTAAGCATTCCCCTGCTCTGGTTAGGCCGCAGGAAACCAGTCCACTGTGCAGTGGGGTCAAACACTATTACTGCGACGTCGCGCAGCAGAGCCTCTTCGATCATCACCTGGGCTGCCACCGTCTTCCCGCAGCCCGTCGCGCCCGCAATAAGAGTGTGAGTCTGAAGCATCTTTTTATCCCATATATCTCGTATTTTGAAGCATCTTTTTTAGCCTTTATCTATTTCAATGAATGCTCTAATATCCGTTTCCGCTATGCGACCGACGAATCCTGAGCGCGGCCCAGGCTGCGGAAGCGCCTTCAACGTTATAGCCTCCAAGTATCTTCTCCGCCGCTCTATCTGGCGTTTTCTCACGAAGTATACGACGTAGACTGTCGTGAGCGTGAATACCGTGAAGAGTATGAGCCATACTGGGACGCCGAAGAATGAGAGCTGGAAGAATGATTTTTGGACTGTAACGTATCCTATGGACGAGACTTGCTGGAGGTTCCCGCCTTGGTCGATGTAGGATACTTTGCCGCGCACGACGTATCTTCCTTCAGGCACGTCAGATGTTATGTTTAATGCCTTGACGACTGAGACCGTGGTTTCGACGGACACGTTGTCGGTGCGCTCGAACAAGACGTCGTTGGTCTGTATGTCGACGAACTGTATCGCTAACTCGCCTTCGACCTTGGCTCTGCCGCCGAGATTGTATATGCTGGCCTCAACCCGCATCTGCTCTCCTGGAGAGATTTCCTCCCCTATCACCTGAATCTTCAAGTCCAGTATCTTCTCCCTGGACTCTAGGACGCGCAGGTTAACGGGAATGTTTGCCACGACCTCGCCGGAGATGATCTTGAGCTCCCCGTAGTATGCAGCGGGAGGCGTGTCTAATGGTATGAATATGAGGACTCCCACGTCTTCCTCGCCGTAGCCTTCAAGCTCGCTAATCGGTTTCTCGAAGGAGAGGAAATCACCTATCCTGCCGGTCACGTTAAGGTAGACCAGAGACGTCTCATTCAACACGTTTTTCACGTGAATGCTCGTGCGGATGGATTCGCCGGCGTACAGTTCCGCAGACACTATCTGCAGCCCCGGGACGAGCGCTTGGGCGCGCCTGCTCATGGAGAGTATCGTGCTTATGTCTTCGACTGTCAGGAACTGGTCGCGTATCCTGGTTTCTAGCGCGGACAGGTTTACTCCCGCCCTGAATTCGCTCAGGTCTTTTTTCAGCTGGTCTAGTGCTTCCGAGTGGTTTGAGAGTGTTTCTTCGATTGGGTCTAGGTCTACTGCGGGGGGTCTTCTGGCTTGGACTGTTATGTTGCCTGCTATGTCGCATGGGCCACAGTCTGGTTCGCATACGAAGCAGTTTTCGCCGAGTGCTGCCTCGCAGACTCCGTTTCCGCAGCGGAGTTGTTCAGTGAGGGCGTAGGTTGTGAAGGCGGTGACGTTTGCGTCGAGGGTGTTTGAGACTATGTCTTCTTTGGCTGAGACTTCCGCCCAGTCTGTGTTGCATATGCGCGTCGTGTAGTCCCAGTTCGTGCACTCGTATATCTTGGTCTCGTTTTCCGTGTTTATTTCGTCGTCGTCTACGAGGAAGGTTATGTTTCCGGGATATGATGAGGCAAGCTTTACTGCGACACCTCTTAGCGCCTTGGTTCCGACCACGTATATGTCGGAGCCTTCGACTATGTCGACGTCTATGGGGTCGTTTGTAAGGGTTGCGAAGTTGACGTTTTTGAGGAGGATTTTGGTGTCTTCTATGGTTACTTCCATGTCGACTGTGCGGTTTTTAACCCAGACCGTGTATTCGCCGTAAGCGTCG